>DASRQX010000248.1:0-28195 GCA_035696165.1 Acetobacteraceae bacterium
ACCTGCTGCTCACTCTCGCCTTCGCCAAGCCGCCACCAATACCGCCGTGAGCGCTGCCCTGCCCGGACCCCGCCCATCGTGCCGCCGAACAAGTGACAAAGGCCTGCCACAGACAGAAAAATCAAAATGAGAATTGCTGCACCGCGGCGCGTCTTCTCTGCTCTGGCACGCGCGCGATCTCGCGCGCAGCGGCCGGCTTCCTGTCGTTTTGAATATCATCTGTCGCAGGATTTTGCGGATTAATTGGCACAGCCGGGCCTTGCCGGAGCAGCCAGCCACAGATGAACACGGATGAATCTGTTTTCTTTGGGTCCTCGCTGTTTGGTGTGGGTAGCATGAAGGGCGGGCATCGTAGTGGCACCGCCCGTGCGTGGATAACCGGCGCAAGGCCGGCCGCAGCGGGGAAACAGCGAGCAGGTCGTGACGGGGAAATAGTCAGCAGGCCGGGCGCGAACCGATGTCTCCGGCGTCAGGCCGCCACCACACGCCCGTCGCGCAGCGTCACCGTGCGGTCCATCCGCGCCGCCAGGTCCGGGTTGTGGGTGGCGATCAGTGCCGCCACATTGTGTTCACGGACGACCCGCAGCAGTTCCTCGAACACCACGGCGGCGGTTGCCACGTCGAGGTTGCCTGTCGGCTCGTCGGCGAGCAGCACCGCGGGCGCATTGGCCAGGGCACGGGCGATCGCCACGCGCTGCTGCTCGCCGCCCGAGAGCTTGCCGGGTAGGTGTTGGGCGCGCGGACCCAGGCCGAACGCGCCCAACAATTCCAATGCGCGCGCGGCGGCGAGGCGACGCGGGCGTCGCGCGATCATCTGCGGTAGCATCACGTTCTCGAGCGCGGTGAACTCGGCCAGCAGATGATGGGCCTGGTAGACGAAGCCGATGGTATCGCGCCTTATCGCGGTGCGTGCGGCGTCCGAGAGCTTCCCCGCATCGCGCCCGGCGATGAAGATCGAGCCGCCATCGGGCCGGTCGAGCAGTCCGGCGATATGCAGCAAGGTTGACTTGCCGGCGCCCGACGGCGCGGCGAGGGCGACGATTTCACCTGCCGCCAAGGCAAGGTCCACGTCGCGCAGCACCGGCAGCGCGCCCGCCTCGCTGCGGTAAGTGCGCTGCACCCCTTGCAGCCGCAAAGGATCAGCCAAGGGGCGGGTCATTCATGCCGCAGCGCCTCGACCGGATCGGTGCGCGCCGCACGCCAGCTCGGGTAGATCGTTGCTAGCAGCGACAAGGCCAGGCCCAGCGCCACGACTCGCGCCACGTCGCCCCAGTCGATGCTACTTGGCAGCTCGGTCAACATGAACACCGAGGAATCGAAGACCTTGCCGCCGCTGATCTGCTCGATGACGTGCTGGATGGCGACGATGTTGCGGCAGACCACGATGCCGATCAGCGTGCCGATGACGGTGCCGGACACACCGACGAACGCGCCGCACATCAGGAAGATGCGCAGCACCGCGCCGGACGACGCGCCGATCGTGCGCAGCACCGCGATGTCCCCGCGCTTGTCCTTCACCAGCATGATCAGCGACGAGATCACGTTGAACGCGGCGACCAGCACGATCATGCCGAGCACGATGAACATCGTGTCCTTCTGCACCTGCAGCACGCCGATGATCTGGTCGTTGGCGTGGCGCCAATCGCGCAGCAGCAGTTGGCGCCCGGCCAGGATCTGCCGCAGCGGCGGCAGCAGGTCGGCCACGCGGTCGGGGTCCTTGACGCGGATTTCGATGCCGGTGATCGCGTCGGGTTTCTGGAAGAATACCTGCGCCGCGCCCAATGGCAGAAACACCACGCCCGAGTTGTATTGCTGCAATCCCGCATCGAAGATCGCCACCACCTTGTAGGCCTTGACGCGCGGGATGGTGCCGAACGCGGTCGCGGCGCCGTTCGGCGAGACCACCGTCAGGGAATCGCCGATTCGCAGCCGGTACAGTTCCGCCAGGCCGACGCCGATGGCGATCGCGTCATCGCTGGTGAACTGGTCAAGGCTGCCGGCGACAATGTTGTGGCTGACCGGCGTCAGAGCGCGAAGGTCGTCCAGCGTGATGCCGCGCACCAGCGCACCCTGCGCACCACCGCCGGACGTGGTCAGCAATGCCTGGCCATCCAGCACACCGAGCGCCGAGACGATGCCGGGCACGGTGCGGATTTTTTCCAGTAGCGGCGCGTAGCCGTCGATCGCCTGGCCGGCGTAGGCCTCTATCTCGATATGGCCGTTCACGCCGAGGATGCGGCGCTCCAGCTCGATCTGGAAGCCGCTCATCACGCTGGTGACTACGATCAGGGTGGCGACACCCAGCGCGATGCCGACCAGGGAGAAGATCGCGATGATGGAGACGAAGCGCTCGCCCTTGCGGGCACGCAGGTAGCGCCCGGCGACCGCGCGTTCGAATGCGTCGAACATCATTGGGAATCTCCCCCTCCCCTTGAGGGAGGGGGGTGGGGGGAGGGGTCGATGCCGGGGTCCCACCAAAGGTCCCCGCCGCGCCAATCCCTCCCCCCAAACCCCTCCCTCAAGGGGAGGGGGAGTTTTAGTTCTAGTTCCGTGCGGAATATCACCACTCGGGCCGCCGTCAGGCGCCGACCCGGGCCAGTGCGTCCTCCGGGCTGAGTTCCACCCGCTCGCCGCCGGCGCGCCGCTTCAACTCCACCTTCCCCGCTGCGGCGCCGCGCGGGCCGACGATGATCTGCCAGGGATGGCCCATCAGGTCGGCATCGGCGAATTTGGCCCCTGCCCGCTCGTCGCGATCGTCGTACAGCGCGGCAGCGCCGAGTTTCGCGTAGAGCGCCTCGCACAAGGCGTCGCAGGCGGCGTCGCCGCGGCGCAGATTGAGGATCGCCGCCTTGAACGGCGCTATGCTGTCCGGCCAGATGATGCCGGCGTCGTCGTGGCTGGCCTCGATCACCGCGCCGACCAAACGCGAAACGCCGACGCCGTAGCTGCCCATCTCCGGGGTCACCGGCTTGCCGTCCTGACCCGCGACGGTGGCGTTCATCGATTTCGAATATTTGGTACCGAAATAGAAGATGTGACCGACCTCGATGCCGCGGCCCTCGCGGCGACGGCCTTCGTCGACCTGCGCCCATTTCGCCGTGTCGTGCTTTTCATCGGTCGCGGCATAGTTGTTCGTCATCAGCTTGAAGAAACGTTCCAGGTCCGCCACGTTGTCGTGGCTGAAGCCGTCGGCGCCCTGGCCGAGGTAGTCGATCTCCTCGAACGCGGCATCGTAGAACACCTGGCTTTCACCGGTCGGTGCCAGGATGATGAATTCGTGTGACAGGTCGCCGCCGATTGGGCCGCTTTCGGCCTCCATCGGGATCGCTTTCAGCCCCAGGCGCTGGAAGGTGCGCATATAGGCCAGCATCATCTTGCGATACGTGACCACGGCACCGGCGTAGTCCAGATCGAAGGAATAGCCATCCTTCATCAGGAACTCGCGCCCGCGCATCACGCCGAAGCGGGGGCGCACCTCGTCGCGGAACTTCCATTGGATGTGGTAGAGAATCTGCGGTAGCTCACGATAGCTCTTCACCGACTGGCGGAACAGGTCGGTGATCACCTCCTCATTGGTCGGGCCGTATAACATTTCCCGATCGTGACGATCGACGATGCGCAGCATCTCCTTGCCGTAACCGTCGTAGCGTCCGCTCTCACGCCAGAGTTCGGCCGGTTGGATGGTCGGCATCAGGATTTCCTGCGCGCCGGCCGCGTCCTGCTCCTCGCGCACGACGCGCTCGATGTTCTTCAACACGCGGAAGCCCACCGGCAGCCAGGCATAAATGCCCGCCGAGGTCTGCCGCACCAGCCCGGCACGCAGCATCAGCCGATGCGAGGCGATCTGCGCCTCGCTGGGCGTTTCCTTGATTGTGGGTACGAAGCTATGGGAGAGGCGCATTGCGGTTCGGTCCATCCTCGGGCCTGAGTTCGGACGCGGACCCTAGCCGCCGGCGGCGCGGCAGGCCAGACGGCACGCGGGATCATCTCGTGTGCTGCGGTGCAACATGATTGTTGCGCCGCACAAGAACGGCGCGCAATAAATTCTCACAAATATGGCCAAATCCGGACGAAATTCCGTGACTCGGCGAACGGGATATGGGAAAAAAAGAGAAGGCCCGCGCGCCAATGGCGCAGCGGGCCAAGTTTAGGGAGGAAACGCCAGTCACACGGCAGGTCGAGGAAACTGTCCTCAACCTGCCGTCATGATTCTACGGCTTGGCATCCCGGTCCATCGAAAAACGCGCTCCGGCCTGACAAATTTTGAGCTTCCAGACCGATTGTGCTGCGGTTCTGTGCAACATGATGCAGAGTTGACACCGGCCGCCTAATCTCTGAGCGATGGCCCCTAGCGGCTCTGGTAATGCGGGACGTTGATCAGCTTTCGAGTCCCCGCCGGCACGTCATAGACGCGGAAGCAATCCAATTTGCGGCCATACAGATGCAGGCTGACGCATCGAGATCGCCCCGTTGCAACGCCGGTCATAAAGCTTGTCTTTGTCGCAGCAAAGAAAGTCGTGGATACCGGCCTTCGCCGGCATGACGGGGCGTTGTGGCGGGGGCATGACGGGGGGGCGCGACTGGGGGGGAAGCGTCTATTACGGTGGCGGCGCGAGCCAGCCGTGCCTGAAGCTTAGCCACGGGCTGCTGATCAACAGGTAGGCGCCAAACCAGATGATCGCGGCGACGATCGTGGTGGCGATCGCCTTGCGCAGCAACTGGGGCTGCTCGGGCGCGCCACGCCAGCCGGTAAGTTTGTCGGCCTGAGCGACCGGGCGGGTGCCGAAGGGCAGCACGGCGAACAGGATCACCCACCAGATCAGTACGTAGAGCACACAGCCGGTAAACCAGTTCATCTCACGACACGCGCAGCACGTGGACCTCGACCAGGGGGCGCTTTTGCAGCCGCTTGCCGAGGGCGCGGCGCAGCGAGGCTCGGGCCGCCTCGGTCAGAGCGGCGTCGTCACGGCGGAGTGTGGCCGGCAGATCGGCGAGGCTATCGGCGATTTCGCCGCTGATGCGGTCGGTTTCGGGGTCGTCAAGTTCGAACAGTCCCGGAGCGCTGAGGCGTGGCCGGCCTAGCAGGCGTCCGGCGGCATCGACGGCAAGGCTGGCCAGGGCGACGCCATTGAACAGCATGCGCTTGCGGGCGGCCATCACACCACCGCCCAGCGGTACCAGCCGGTTGCCGTCCACCACGAGGCGGCCAGTGACGGCGCTGTCCACCACCTCCACACGGCCGGGGGCTAGGTTCAGCACGTCACCGTCTTCCAGCAGGACCGGTTCCGCACCGGCCTCGCGCGCCAGTTCGGCGTGTGCGGTCAGGTGGCGCCATTCGCCGTGTACCGGCACGGCGTAGCGCGGCTTCACCAGGCGATAGAGGCGGCGTAGCTCATCGCGCGCCGGGTGGCCGGAGACGTGCACCAGGTGGTCGTCATCGGTCATCAGCCGAACGCCACGGCGCACCAACGCGTCCTGCACGGCGCCGATCGCCCGCTCGTTGCCCGGGATGACGCGGGAAGAAAACACCACTGTATCGCCCTCCCCCAGCGAAACGCGCGGGTGGTTGTCCTGAGCGATCCGCGACAGTGCCGAGCGGGGTTCGCCCTGGCTGCCGGTGGTCAGCATCAGCAGATTGTCGTCGGGTACGTCGTCGACGTCGTCCTCGCGCAGGAAGGCCGGGATGCCGTTCAGGTAGCCGCATTCGCGCGCGGCCGCCTCCATGTTGCGCAATGACCGGCCGACCAGCGCGACGCTGCGCCCGCACTTCTGCCCGGCCAGCGCGACCGACTCGAACCGCGCGACGTTGGAGGCAAAGCAGGTCACCGCCACGCGGCCGGACAAGCCGCGGATCAGCGCGGCGAGGCTTTGGCGCACTTCGGCCTCGCTGCCGGAATGGCCTTCGACCATGGCGTTGGTGGAATCGCAGATCATCGCCAGCACGCCGGCCTTGCCCAACGCGGCCAGCGCCGCTTCATCGGTCGGCGGGCCGATCAGCGGTGTCGGGTCGATTTTCCAGTCACCGGTGTGCAGCAGGACGCCGTACGGCGTGGTGATGGCCAGCGCCTGGGATTCCGGGATCGAGTGCGCCATGCGAATGAAGCGCAGCGAGAAGGGTTTGAGCTCGATCGCGCCGCCGGGGGGAATGACGTGCAATTTCACCCGGTTGAGCAGGTTGGCTTCGAGCAGCTTGCGGCGCAGCACGGCGGCGGCGAAGGGCGTCGCGTAGACCGGGCATTTCAGTTGCGGCCACAGCCAGGCGACCGCGCCGAGGTGATCCTCGTGCGCATGGGTGATGACCAGGCCGAGCAATTGGTCGCGGCGTTCGGCGATGAACGACGGATCGGCGGTCATGATATCGACCTCGGGCAGCTCCGCGCCGCCGAAGCCGATGCCGCAGTCCACCGCCAGCCACCTTCCATCACAGCGGTACAGGTTGAAATTCATGCCAATCTCGCCCGTCCCGCCGAGTGGCAGGAAGGCGAGGTCTCCAATAGTGTCGTTCATTCGGTGTGTTTACTCGTGTTCAATCAAACGTGCGCGTTCACGTGACAATGTGGGTGCGGGGTTGCGTTCCGCCAACAGCCGGAGGCCTTCGAGCGTCAAGTCGGGGTCGATCTGCTCGATCAGCATGGTGCCCTCGGCGAGCAGCGGCGCCAGGCCGCCGGTGGCAATGACTTTCATCGGGCTGCCGTATTCGGCGCGGATGCGGGCGATCAGGCCCTCAATCATGCCGACGTAGCCCCAGTAGATGCCGGATTGCATGGCCGGCACGGTGGAGCGGCCGATTACCGATTGTGGCCGGCCGATGCCGATGCGCGGCAGTCGGGCGGCTGCCTGGTGCAGGGCGCCGAGCGATAGGTTGATGCCGGGGCAAATGACGCCGCCGAGATAGGCGCCGTCGTCGCCGACCACGTCGAAGGTGGTGGCGGTGCCGAAATCCACCACGATCAGCGGGCCGCCGAAGCGGGTGTGCCCGGCGAGCGAGTTGGCGAGGCGGTCGGCGCCGACCTCCCCGGGGGTGTCGACACGGATGTCGAAGCCCCAGTCGAGCGGGGCGCGCGCGATCAGCGGTTCGACCGCGAACCAGTCTCGGCAGAGGCGCCGCAGGTGATACAGCGCCGCCGGCACCACGGTGCCGATGACCGCGGCTGTAATGGCGTCCTTGCGCAGGCCGGCGAGGGTGAGCAGCGACATCAGCCAGACCGCGTATTCGTCGGATGTGCGCTGCGCCTCGGTGCGGATGCGCCAGGTGCCGGCCCAGCCCCCCGCTTCATGCGAGTTTTCGTCGTGCACCGCGAAGACGACGTTGGTATTGCCGGCATCGACGACGAGCAGCATGGCGGTTAACCGCCGCCGGTGGTCAGTGGTCGGTGGTCAGTGGTCAGGAGTATTCTGGCGGATGCTGACCGCTGACCACTGGCCGCCGACCACTGACCACTGACTCTCACTGGAACAGCACCTTTGCCGCGGCCTGGGCTGCGTTGATGAAGGGGGCGGGGAAGATGAAGAAGAACGTCGTGAACAGCCCGCTTGCCGCGGCGACGAACGACAGCGCCGCGGGGCGGCGGTCGAACGCTTCCGCTGGCGCATCGAAATACATCACCTTGACCACGCGCAGGTAGTAGAACGCGCCTATCACGCTGGTCAGCACGCCGATGATGGCCAGCGTCCACAGACCGCTCTGCACCGCGGACAGGAACACATACAGCTTGCCGAAGAACCCGGACAGCGGCGGGACGCCGGCCATCGAGAACATGAACACGGCCATCGCCAGCGCCAGGCCGGGATCGGTGCGCGCCAGGCCGCTAAGGTCGCTGATGCGTTCCACCGCGTGGCCGCGGCGGCGCATGGCGATGATGCAGGCGAAAGTACCGGCGCTCATGAACACATAGACGACCATGTAGACCAGGACGCCGCGGATGCCCTCCGGCGTGCCGGGCGCGAGGCCGACCAGCGCGTAGCCCATGTGGCCAATCGAGGAGTAGGCCATCAGTCGCTTGATGCTGGTTTGTCCGATTGCCGCCAGCGCGCCGAGGACCATCGAGGCGAGCGAGACCAGAATGATCAATTGCTGCCAGGATCCCAGCAGGTGGCCGAACGGCGTCGCCATGACGCGCAGCAGCAGCGCCATTGCCGCGACTTTGGGGGCAGTGGCGAAGAACGCGGTGACCGGGGTTGGCGCGCCCTGGTACACATCGGGCGTCCACATATGGAACGGCACCACGGAGATCTTGAACAACAGGCCGGTGAGGATGAACACCAGGCCGACGATCACTCCCGGGGATGCGGTTTCCGGCTTGGTCAGCAGTTTGGCAAGACTTGCGAAATCCATCGTGCCGGAGAAGCCGTAGACCAGCGAGATGCCATACAGCAGCAAACCGGAGGCGAGGGCGCCGAGGACGAAATATTTAAGACCGGCCTCGGTCGAACGCACATCGTCGCGCGCGAAGGCAGCGAGCACGTAGAGCGACAGGGATTGCAGCTCGAGCCCGAGATACAGCGTCATCATGTTGGACGCCGAGGTCATGATCATCATGCCGACTGTGGCGAACAGCATCAGTACGGGGAATTCGAAGCGCGCCAGACCCTGCTGGCGGTTATAATCGAGCGACAGGATCAGCGCGAGGGCGGCACCAGCCAGCAGCAGCTCCTTCATGAACAGGCTGAATGGATCGACCACGAACTGACCGTGGAACGCGACGCCCGGGGTGCTCGAGGCCACCAGGATCGCTGCCAGCAGGAAACCGCCGAGGGTCAGCATGCTGGCCGGGAACGTATTTTCGCCCTTGCGCAGCACGCCGAACAGCAGGATCGCCATGCCGACGATCGCCAGAACCACCTCGGGCAGCGCGAGGGTCCAGTGCATCGGGTCGGAAGGGTTCATCGCTGCGAGACCGTTCCTGAGTGCACGGCCTGGGCCAGTTTTGTCGCGTCGGCCACGCCGGCGAGGTGGGTTGCGGGTGCGGCCATCGCCTGGGTGTGCTGCTGCACCATCGCGGCGACAGAGGCGTCGAAGAAGCTGGTGAAGCTGGACGGATAGATGCCCATCCACAGCGTGAGGACCGCGAGCGGCGCGAATACCGCGATCTCGCGCGGGGACAGATCCAGGATGCCGCGCAGATCGGCCTTGGTGAGCCGGCCGTAGATCACGCGGCGATACAGGTACAGCATGTAGGCCGCACCCAGGATCATCCCCATCGCACCCAGTAGCGCGAGCCAGAAATTCACCTGCATCGCACCGACGATCACCAGGAATTCGCCGATAAAGCCCGAGGTACCCGGCAGACCGTTGGTCGCCATCATGAACAGCGCGAACACCAGAGCGTAGACCGGCATGCGATCAGCCAGGCCGCTGAAGCGCGAGATCTCGTGCGTGTGAAGCCGGTCGTAGAGCACGCCGACAATCAGGAACAGTGCGGCCGAAACGACACCGTGCGACAGCATCTGGAACAGCGCGCCCTGGATGCCCTGAACATTGAAGGTGAAGATGCCAATCGTTACGACGCCCATGTGGGCGACCGAGGAATACGCGATCAGCTTCTTCATGTCCTCCTGCGCCAGCGCAACAAAGGAGGTGTAGATCACCGCGACGACCGACAGCGTATAGATGAACGGCGCGAATTCGGCCGAGGCCTGCGGCAGCATCGGCACCGAGAATCGCAGGAACCCGTAGGCGCCCAACTTCAGCAGCACGCCGGCTAGGATGACCGACCCGGCGGTTGGGGCTTCCACGTGCGCATCCGGCAGCCAGGTGTGCACCGGCCACATCGGCACCTTTACGGCGAAGGAGGCGAAGAAGGCCAGGAACAGCCAGGTCTGCATCGCCGGCGGGAATGGCGTCTTCAGCAGCACCGTGATGTCTGACGTGCCGGCCTGGAACCACATCGCCAGCAGCGCCAGCAGCATCAGCACCGAGCCGGCGAAGGTGAACAGGAAGAACTTGAACGCGGAATAAACCCGCCGCTCGCCACCCCATACCCCGATGATCAGGAACATCGGGACCAGCACGCCCTCAAAGAAGATGTAGAACACCACGAAGTCGAGCGCACAGAAGATCCCCACCATCATCGTTTCGAGGATGAGGAAGGTCAGCATGTATTCGCGCACGGAACGGGTGATCACGACCCAGCTCGACAGGATGCAGATCGGCGTCAGCAGCGTGGACAGCAGCACGAACAGCACTGAGATGCCGTCGACGCCCATCTTGTAGCCGACACCGTAGTCGGGCAGCCACTTCACGTCCTCGACGAACTGGAAGCCGGGTTCGGTCGGGTCAAATTTCACCCACAGGATCAGCGACAGGGCGAGGACGATCAGGCTGGTCCACAGTGCCGTCCAGCGCGCGTTTGACGCGACGGTGGCTTCGTCGCCACGCACCGACAGGATCACCACGCCGCCGACCAGCGGTAGGAAGGTGATCAGCGAGAGGATCGGGAAACCCGCGGCGTTCATATCGCTATCAATTCCCTTGGATCACCGGAACAACAGGAACACGCTGATCAGCGCCACCACGCCGATCAGCATCGAAAATGCATAGACGGCGACATTGCCGGTTTGCAGCTTCACGACCTGGCGTGAGGAGTCGGTGGCCAGCTCGGCAAGTCCGTTCGGCACGCCATCGATCAATGTGGCGTCGCCGACCTTCCACAGCGTGTCAGCCAGGCGGAATGTCGGTTGCAGGAAGATGCGGTCATACAGCTCGTCGAAGTACCATTTGTTGAGCAGGAACTGATAGACGCCGGGGAATGCGCCGGCGAGGCGGCGCGGCAGCAGCGGGGACGCGACGTACATCACGTAGGCCAGCGCAATCCCGGCGAGCCCCATGACCAGTGGGGCAAAATCCACCCAGGCCGGCACTTGCTCGATGGCCGCGAGCACGTGGTTGCTCGCGGCGACGAAGATGCTGCCGTTCCAGAACGCCTGCCAGCCGTCGCCGATGAAGGTGTTGTCCAGCGCCTTGCCGGCGACGACCGCGCCGATCGCCAGCAGCACCAGCGGCACCAGCATCACTGGCGGGCTTTCGTGCGCGTGTTCCAAGGTGTGATGATCGGCGCGCGACGTGCCGTGGAATGTCATGAACAGCAGCCGCCAGGAGTAGAACGCGGTCAGGAACGCTGCCAGAACGGTGCAGATGAAGCCATACATGCCGACCCCTGTGCCGGCGGCGTAGGCGGCGGACACGATGGCATCCTTCGAGTAGTAGCCCGCGAACGGTGGGATGCCGCCGAGCGACAGGCTGCCGATCCACATCACCGTGCAGGTCCAGGGGATCAGCCTGGCAAGGCCACCCATCTTGCGCATGTCCTGCTCGTCCGACATCGCGTGGATCACCGAGCCGGCTGACAGGAACAGCAGCGCCTTGAAGAAGGCGTGCGTGATCAGGTGGAAGATCGAGACCTGGAAGGCGCCGACGCCGACCGCGACGAACATATAGCCAAGCTGCGAGCAGGTGGAATAGGCGATCACCCGCTTGATGTCGTTCTGGCAGCAACCAATCGTCGCGGCCATCAGCGCGGTGGAGGCGCCCACGATCGTTACAATCCCGAGCGCAAACGGCGCGTATTCCATCAGCGGCGACATGCGCGCCATCAGGAATACGCCGGCGGTGACCATCGTCGCCGCATGGATCAGCGCGGAGACGGGGGTCGGGCCCTCCATCGCGTCGGGCAGCCAGACGTGCAGGAAGATCTGTGCCGACTTGCCCATGGCGCCGATGAACAGCAGCACGCCGATCACTTCGAGCGCGGGGAAATTGGTGCCGAACAGCCGGTAGATGTCGGCGTGGTGCGCGGCTACGCCCTGGAAGATGTTGGTGAACTCGATCGAGCCGAACTTCAAGAAGGTCAGCGCGATGCCGATCGCGAAAGGCAGGTCGCCGATGCGGTTGACGATGAACGCCTTGATCGCGGCGGCGGAGGCGGACGGGCGGTCGTACCAGTAGCCGACCAGCAGGTAGGAGCAGAGGCCGACGCCCTCCCAGCCGAAGAACAGTTGTACCAGGTTGTCCGCCGAGACCAGCATCAGCATGGAGAAGCTGAACAGCGAGAGGTAGGCGAAGAACCGATAGCGCGGGTAGGCGTCGTGCGCCATGTAACCGATCGAATAGACGTGGATCAGCATCGCAACGAATGACACCATTGCCACCATGACGGCGGACAGCATGTCGTAGCGCAGCGCCCAGGCGACGTGGAAATGGCCGACATCAATCCAGGTGGCGAGTTGGACGACACCTGGCGTGGCGCCCGCGGCGAGTTGGAAGCAGGCAAGAGGGCCGCAGATCGCCGCGACGATCATGCCGGTGATGGAGGCGCCCGTGGCCGCGCGGTCGCCGATGGCGCGGCCGAGCAGGCCGGCGATCAAGGCGCCGATCAGCGGCGCGAAGACGGCGACGGCGTAGATCATGGTGTGCTGCTCCCCCTCCCCTTGAGGGCTTGGGCCGCGAAGCGGACCAAGGGTGGGGGGAGGGGTTCCGCGCGCACGAGGCTGCGGGGTGACACTGGCGCCAACCCCTCCCCCCACCCTTGGTCAGCTTCGCGGCCCAAGCCCTCAAGGGGAGGGGGAGTAAGAATGTGCAGCCACCCAGACACCAAAACCACTGCCTAGCCCTTCATCAACGTCACGTCCTCGACCTGGATCGAGCCGCGGTTGCGGAAATAGATCAGCACGATCGCCAGACCGATCGCCGCCTCGGCGGCGGCGACGGTCAGCACAAACATCGCCATCACCTGGCCGACCAGGTCGCCCAGCGCCGCGGAGAACGCCACCAGGTTCAGGTTGACCGCGAGCAGGATCAGCTCGATCGACATCATGATGATGATAACGTTCTTGCGGTTCAGGAATATGCCGAACACGCCCAGCACCAGCAGGATTGCGCTAACCACCAGGTAGTGGCCGAGGCCGACTTCCAGTACGCCCATCAGTCCACCTCCGGTGCATGGTGTGCGCCGTGGCCGTGATTGCCGCCGGCATCGGCATGCACAGGTTCCGGCGTGTGTTCAGGCGGCTTCGGACGGTAGACACCCAGTTCCTTCACGCCGGCGCCGATCGCGACATCGACCATCTCCCGCGTCTCGGCGACGGTGCGCATAGTCTGTGTGCGGATGTTCTGGTGGCGTGAGGTACGGCGATCGCGCAGCGTCAGCACGATGGCGCCGATCATCGCCACCAGCAGCACGAGGCCGGCTGCCTGGAACAGGAAGATGTAGTCGGTGTAGATCACGTTGCCGAGCGCCTGGGTGTTGCTGATCGCCGGGGCCGGCGACATGCGCAGCGCTGCCGCGCCGATCGAGACTTTCCAGCCCCAGGCGACCGACAGGATCTCGGCGAACAGCACCACGCCGACGGCCGCTCCGACCGGCAGGTAGCGCTGGAATCCGCTGCGCAGTTCCGCGAAGTTCACGTCCAGCATCATGACGACGAAGAGGAACAGCACTGCTACCGCGCCGACATAGACGATCACCAGCACCATCGCGAGGAACTCGGCGCCCGCGATCAGGAACAGCGCGGCGGCGTTGAAGAACGCCAGGATCAGGAACAGCACCGAGTGCACCGGATTGCGCGCGCTGACCACCGTCGCGGCGGACGCGAGCAGGATCGCCGAGAAGATGTAGAAGAAGATTGTTGCGATCATCTTGTGGCCATTGGGGTGATCATCGCCAGGGGCGCAATCATCGATAGGGCGCGTCCAGCTCGAGCCGCTTGGCGAGTTCGGTTTCCCAGCGGTCACCGTTCGCCAGCAGCTTGTCCTTGTCGTACATCAGTTCTTCGCGGGTTTCGGTGGCGAACTCGAAGTTCGGCCCCTCGACGATCGCGTCCACCGGGCAGGCTTCCTCGCACAGGCCGCAATAGATGCACTTGGTCATGTCGATGTCGTAGCGCGTGGTGCGGCGGGAGCCGTCTTCGCGCGGCTCGGCCTCGATGGTGATGGCCTGGGCCGGGCAGATTGCCTCGCACAGCTTGCAGGCGATGCAGCGTTCCTCGCCGTTCGGGTAGCGGCGCAGCGCGTGCTCGCCCTTGAAGCGCGGGCTGATCGGGCCTTTCTCGTACGGGTAGTTGATCGTCGCCTTGGGTCGGAAGAAGTAGCTCAAGGTCAGCGCCATGCCGGACACCAGTTCGGACAGCAGCAGACTGCGCGCGGTGCGATCGAGGAATGCCATTGGTCAGTGCTCGCCTCGTCCGTTGTGGCCGGCATTGCCCACCCCGTCATGCCGGCGAAGGCCGGTATCCACGACCTGTCTTTGTTGCAGCAAAGGAAGTCGTGGATGCCGGCCTTCGCCGGCATGGCGGATGGGGCCGGCCATGACACATGGATTAATCTCACGCGCCATGGCTGAAAACCCCTGCGTGGATCATCGTCATTACCCCCGCCGTCAACACCAGCCAGAGCAACGAGGCGGGGAGAAAAACCTTCCAGCCGAGCCGCATGAGCTGGTCATAGCGGTAGCGCGGGAACGTGGCGCGCACCCACAGGAAGACGAACAGGCAGAAACAGACCTTCAGAATGAACCAGATCGGCCCCGGCACCCAGGTGAACGGCTCCACCCCGAACGGGGCCAGCCAACCGCCCAGGAACAGCAGCGTGGTCAGCGCGCTCATCAGGATCATGTTGGCGTATTCGCCGAGGAAGAACAGCGCAAAGCTCATCGAGGAGTATTCGACGAAGAACCCGGCGACGATCTCGCTCTCGCCCTCCGGCAGGTCGAACGGTGCGCGGTTCGTTTCGGCCAAGGTGGAGATGAAGAAGATGATGAACATCGGGAACAGCGGGATGCAGAACCACACGGTCCGCTGCGCAAGCACGATGTCCGTCAGGTTCAGGCTGCCGGCAACAAGTAGCACGCTGACGATGACGAAGCCCATCGAGACCTCGTAGCTGACCATCTGCGCCGCGCTGCGCAGCGCGCCGAGGAAGGCGTATTTCGAATTCGACGCCCACCCCGCGATGATCACGCCATAGACGCCGAGCGAGGAGATCGCGAAAAGGTAAAGTACGCCGACGTTGATGTCGGCGATCGCCCAGCCTTCGCCTAGCGGGATCACCGCCCAGGCGATCATCGCCAGTGAGAAGGTCAGCATCGGCGCCATCAGGAACAGCAACGGATTGCTGCCGGAGGGGATGATGGTTTCCTTCATCAGCATCTTCAGCGCGTCGGCGAAGGGCTGCCAAAGTCCGAATGGCCCGACGACGTTCGGACCTTTGCGCAACTGCATCGCCGCCAGCACCTTGCGCTCGGCATAGGTCAGGTAGGCGACGCTGATCAGCAACGGCACCAGCAGAGCGAGCGCCTGCAGCACGACCAACACGACGTGGCCGGCGGGCGTATGCAGCAGGGTGACGATCTCGGCCATCGGGTTATTCCGCTGCCATGCGTGGTGCGACGAACACCGCGGTGCACTCGGCCATGGTCGGGCTGGCGCGGCTGATTGGATCGGTCTGGTAGTATGTCGTCACTGGCGCAACGAACGGGGCGGCGCTGATCGCGGCGGGATCGCCAGCGGGTGGGGTGAGATCGGAGCAGCCGAACCGGGGGAGAAAACCGACGCGGCCGAACACCGGATTCACCTGTTCCAGCCGGCGGCGCAGCGCTTCGAGATCATCGTAGGGCAGCGGATGGCCGATCACCTGACTGAATGCGCGGAGGATTTTCCAGTCTTCGCGCGCCTCGCCTGGCGGATAGACCGCGAGGAAGCCGCGCTGCACGCGACCTTCGGTGTTCACGTAGGTGCCGTGCTTCTCGGTGTAGGCCGCGCCAGGCAAGATGATGTCGGCGCGCGCGGCGCCGGCGTCGCCATGATGCCCCTGGTAGACGACGAAGGTGTTTGCACCGATGCGCGTGGTGGGGAACTCGTCCGCGCCGAGCAGCCACAGCAGATCGACGCCACCGCTCAGCATCTGCGCGAGAGATTTTCCACCCGGGCCCGGAATGAACCCGAGATCGAGCCCGCCAACCCGCGCGGCCGCGGCGTGCAGCACGTTGAAGCCGTGCCAGTCGGGCAGCAGCGCGCCGACATCGGCCGCGAGCTTCCATGCGGCCGCCAGCACCGCGGCACCGTCGGGCCGCGCCAGCGCCCCCTGCCCCACGATCACCATCGGCTTCTTGGCGTCGCGCAGCACTTGGACGAATACGCCCGTCAACTTGTCCGGGCCGGCACCGAGCATCGTTACGTCATAGGTAAGATCCGCCGTCTCGCCGGCCAGGCCGATCGGGCAGCCGCCGGTCATCCAGCGCTTGCGGATGCGCGCATTCAGTATCGGTGCTTCCTTGCGCGGGTTGGTGCCGATCAGGACGATCGCGTCCGCTTCCTCAATCCCGGCGATCGAGGTGTTGAAGGTGTAAAAGTCGCGGCGCGTCGGATCCAGCGCCGCGCCGTCCTGCCGGCAGTCCAGATTGGCCGAGCCGAGCGCCGTCATCAGGTCCTTCAGCGCGAGCATGCTCTCGGCATCACACAGATCGCCGGTAATGGCGCCGATGCGGTCGCCGGCGAGGCCCCGTATTTTCTCAGCGATTGCGGCGAAGGCTTCGGGCCAGGTGGCAGATTGCAGCTTGCCGTTGCGCCGCACCCACGGGTGATCGAGCCGGCGGCGTTTCAATCCGTCGAGCGCGAAGCGTGACTTGTCGGCTAGCCATTCCTCGTTCACGTCTTCATTGGTGCGCGGCAGGATGCGCAGCACCTCGGGCCCGCGTGCATCGACGCGGATGTTGGTGCCGACCGCGTCCAGCACATCCACGCTGTCGGTCTTGGTCAGCTCCCATGAGCGCGCCACGAAAGCGTAGGGCTTCGCGGTCAGCGCGCCGACCGGGCAGATATCGATGATGTTGCCTGAGAGTTCGGACGACAGCGCCTTTTCCACGTAGGTGCCGACCTCCATGCTTTCGCCGCGCGCGGTGGCGCCGAGATCGGGCACGCCGGCCACTTCGCTAATGAAACGGATGCAGCGCGTGCAGTGGATGCAGCGCGTCATTACGGTTTTCACCAGTGGGCCGAGGTTCTTGTCCTTCACCGCGCGTTTGTTTTCCGCATAGCGCGAGTGGTCGGAGCCGTAGCCCATCGCCTGGTCCTGCAGGTCGCACTCGCCGCCCTGGTCGCAGATCGGGCAATCGAGCGGGTGGTTGATCAGCAGGAATTCCATGACCGCGCGGCGTGCGTTGCGCACCATCGGGCTGTCGGTGTGGACGACCATTCCGTCGGCGACCGGCCAGGAGCAGGAGGAGATCGGTTTGGGCGGGGCCTTTTCTATTTCCACCAGACACATGCGGCAGTTGCCGGCGACGGACAGGCGCTCGTGGTAGCAGAAGCGCGGGATTTCCTTGCCGGCGGCCTCGCAGGCCTGCAGCACGTTGGAGCCGTTGGGGACTTCGACCTCGATGCCGTCGACGGTGACTTTGGCCATCGTTCTACTCCGCCGCCATCGGCATCGGCTTGCCGGGCCGCGCCTTATAGGCCGCGATCCGCTCCTCCATGACGGGCCGGAAATGCCGGATCAGCCCTTGGATTGGCCAGGCCGCGGCGTCGCCCAGCGCGCAGATCGTGTGGCCCTCCACCTGACGCGTGACTTGCTCCAGCGTATCGATCTCGGGCACTTCCGCGCGGCCCTCGACCATGCGGTTCATCACCCGCATCATCCAGCCAGTGCCCTCGCGGCACGGCGTGCATTGGCCGCAGCTCTCGTGCTTGTAGAACTGGCTGAGGCGAGCGATGGCGCGGATGATGTCGGTGGATTTGTCCATCACGATCACCGCCGCGGTGCCCAGGCCCGAGCGCACCGCGCGCAGGCTGTCGAAATCCATCAGCACCTCGTCGCAGACGCTCTTCGGGATCACCGGCACGCTCGCGCCACCGGGGATCACCGCGAGCAGATTGTCCCAACCGCCGCGCACGCCGCCGGCGTAAGTGTCGATCAACTCGCGCAACGGAATGCCGAGTTCTTCTTCCACATTGCACGGCTTGTTCACGTGTCCGGAGAGGCAGAACAGCTTTGTGCCGGTGTTCTGCGGCCGGCCCAGCGCGGTGAACCAGGCGGCGCCGCGCCGTATGATCGTCGGCGCCACCGCAATGCTTTCCACGTTGTTCACGGTGGATGGGCAGCCATACAGGCCCATCGCCGCGGGGAACGGCGGCTTCAGCCGAGGCATCCCCTTCTTGCCTTCCAGGCTCTCCAGCAGTCCGGTCTCCTCGCCGCAGATATATGCGCCGGCGCCTCGATGCAGATAGAGATCGAAATCCCAGCCGCTGCCGCAGGCGTTCTTGCCGATCAGGCCCGCCGCGTATGCCTCGTCGATCGCCGCCTGGAGGTTGAGCGCCTCGCTGTAGAACTCGCCACGGACGTAGATGTAGCTGGCGTGCGCGCCCATCGCGAAGCTGGCGACCAGGCAGCCCTCGATCAGCTTGTGCGGGTCGTGGCGCAGGATGTCGCGATCCTTGCAGGTGCCGGGCTCGCTCTCGTCGGCATTGACGATCAAGTAGTGCGGGCGTCCGTCCGACTGCTTCGGCATGAACGACCATTTCAGGCCGGTGGGGAATCCCGCGCCACCGCGCCCGCGCAGGCCGGACGCCTTTATTTCGTCCACGATCTTGTCGCGCCCCAGCTCCAGGATCGCCTTGGTGCCGTCCCAGTCGCCGCGCGCGCGGGCGCCGGCCAGCCGCCAATCGTGCTGGCCATAGAGATTGGTAAAGATGCGATCCTTGTCAGCCAGCATCGCGCCAGTCTCCCATCGCATCAATCCCCCGTCGTCGCGGTATTGGCTGAAAATTCGAGCGTAGTCAGCGTGGTTGGTCCGCCCTCGGGTGCCGAGGTTTGTCGCCCGATCATCGAGCCTGGCTGCGGGCGCTCGCCGCGGCGCAACGCCTCGATCAGCGCCTTGGTCCGCGCGGCATCCATGTCCTCGTAGAAGTCGTCATCGACCTGCAGGATCGGTGCGTTGACGCAGGCGCCGAGGCACTCGACCTCGGTCATGGTGAACATCTCGTCGGCGCTGGTCTCGCCGAAATGCTTGATGCCGGTGGCTTCGCGGCACGCCTTCACCACTTCGTCGGAGCCGCGCAGCCAGCACGGCGTGGTGGTGCAAAGCTGCAAGTGGAATTTTCCGACCGGGCGCACGTTGAACATCAGGTAGAAGGTCGCGACTTCATAGACGCGGATCGGCGGCATCGCCAGACGTTTTGCTACCGTGTCCATCGCCACGCGCGGCACCCAGGCGCTGCCGGTCTGCCGCTTCATCTGCCGCTGCGCGATATCCAGCAGCGGAATGACGCCGCTGGCCTGCCGGCCCGACGGATACTTGGCGATGACCACATCGATCGCAGCGTTGCTTTCCGCGTCGAACTCGAAACCTGTGGGCTGGACGACGCCCTCCGTGCTGCTCTCGGCCATGGCTACCTGTCGATCTCGCCGAACACGACATCGAGCGATCCGATGATCGCGCAGATATCGGCCAGCATGTGGCGTTTCGCCATTACCTCGATCGCTTGCAGAAACGCGAACCCGGTCGCGCGGATCTTGCAGCGGTACGGCCGGTTCGATCCGTCGGCGACCAGATAGACGCCGAACTCGCCCTTCGGGCTTTCCACCGCGGTGTAGGTGGCGCCGGCTGGCACGTGGTACCCCTCGGTGAACAGCTTGAAGTGATGGATTAGCGCCTCCATCGAGCGCTTCATCTCGGCGCGCGAGGGCGGCGAGAACTTGTGGTCCTGCACCTTGACCGGCCCGGGCTGCATCTTCGCCAGGCACTGCTGGATGATCTTCACGCTCTCGCGCATCTCGGCCAGACGCATCAGGTAACGATCGTAGCAGTCGCCGTTGCGCCCGATCGGGATCTTGAAGTCGACCTCGGCGTATTTGTCGTAGGGCTGCGACCGGCGCAGGTCCCACGGAATGCCGGAGGCGCGGATGCACGGGCCGGTGAAGCCCCACGCCAGCGCCTGCTCGGCGCTCATCACACCGATATCGACGGTGCGCTGTTTCCAGATGCGATTGCCGGTCAGCAGCTGTTCCAGATCGTCGATGAACTTCGGGAACGTTTCGGCCCAGGCGGCAATCCGGTCGGGCAGTGTCGCCGGCAGATCCTTCGCCACCCCGCCCGGGCGGAAATAGTTCGCATGCAGGCGCGCGCCACAGGCGGCCTCATGGAACTCCATGAGCTTTTCACGCTCCTCGAAGCCCCACAGGCTCGGCGTGATGGCACCGACATCGAGCGCGTAAGTCGTAACGTTCAGCAGATGGTTGAGCACCCGCGTGATCTCGGCGAACAGCACCCGGATCCATTGTCCGCGATCGGGCACGATGACGCCCAGCAGTTTTTCGGTGGCGAGCGCGAAGCAATGCTCCTCGCACATCGGCGAGACGTAATCGAGCCGGTCGAAATACGGCACCGCCTGCATGTATGTCTTGTATTCGATCAGCTTCTCGGTGCCGCGATGCAGCAGGCCGATATGCGGATCGGCGCGCTCCACCACTTCGCCGTCGAGTTCCAGGATCAGCCGCAGCACGCCGTGCGCCGCGGGATGCTGCGGGCCGAAGTTCAGCGCGTGGGTGTCGAATTCGACGGTGGTCAGGCCCTTCTCGGGGATGATGGTTTCGCTCATGGCGTGCCCTTTTCAGACGCGTCGCCGGGCCAGAACGCGGCGTCCATGATCTGTTCGTACGTCCAAGGGCAAGCGGATGGTAAGGTCGTGCTGTCAAATCCGGTCTCAGTTGCCGCCGCCAGAATCGCCTTTCGATAGGCCGAGGACAGCGCTTGCGGCAACTTGCCCTTGAGGCTTGGATTGTCAGCCAGGTGATCGGCGAGGTCACCGCGCTGGCCCTCGATCGTGTAGCTCCAACCCTTGCACCGCAGCGTCGGCTGATATCGCCACTTCAGCCGGTGCGTCAGCAACAGTTTTAGACGGTTGGTCAGTTCGCGCTTCTCGCTGCGCGCCATGCTTTCGATCTCTTCCGCGATGTTCTCGAGATCGGCCTCCGCCAGCCGGCCAGCGCGCAGCAGCGAAGCTTGTTCATTGGCCCAGGCGTAGAAGTCACGTTCGTAAAGAGTGTTCCGCATGCGTCTAGCCCTTGGTCCCTGCCGCACGCGCGGCGTGCGCCTTCTCATCGCCGGGCAGCGTGACCATCGCTTCCCAGGGCGAAACGAAATCGAAATTGCGGAAGTCCTGCACCAGTTTCACCGGCTCATAGACGACGGCCTTGCGATCCTCGTCGTAGCGCACTTCGACATAGCCGGTCAGTGGGAAGTCCTTACGCAGCGGATGTCCCTCGAACCCGTAATCGGTCAGGATGCGCCGCAGGTCGGGCTGGCCGGAGAAGATGATGCCGAACAGGTCCCAGGCCTCGCGCTCCCACCAGGTTGCCACCGGCCAGATCTGGTGCACTGACGGCACCGGCATGGTCTCGTCGGTTGTGAGGATGACTCTGACCCGGTGGTTCAGCGACACCGACAGCAGGTTGTAGACCACATCGAACCGCTGCGCGCGGTCGGGCCAGTCCACGCCGCAAATGTCCATCACCTGCTCGAACGCGAAGCGCGGATCATCGCGCAGTGTGGTCATCAAGGCGAACAGGCCATCGCGTTCGGCGTGGGCCACCACTTCACCCAGCGCCACATGCGCGCCGGTCACGCGTGGCAGCGTCGCAACGGCGGCGGCCAGCAGCTCGGCCGGTGTGGGTGGTGGCGCCGGCGCGGGGGTCGCCGGTGTTGGGGCGGTTTGCTCAGCCACGCAGAATTGTCCCGGTGCGCCTGATCTTCTTCTGCAACTGCATGATGCCGTAGACCAGGGCCTCGGCGGTCGGCGGACAACCGGGCACGTAGATGTCCACCGGCACCACCCGGTCACAGCCACGCACGATGGCGTAGGAGTAATGGTAGTAGCCGCCGCCATTGGCGCAGCTACCCATGCTGATGACCCAGCGCGGCTCTGGCATCTGGTCGTAGACCTTGCGCAGCGCGGGGGCCATCTTGTTGGTCAGCGTGCCGGCGACGATCATCACGTCGCTCTGCCGCGGCGACGCACGCGGAATGATCCCAAGCCGGTCCAGATCGTAGCGCGGCATGTAGGCGTGGATCATCTCCACCGCGCAGCAGGCCAGCCCGAAGGTCATCGGCCACAGGCTGCCGGTGCGTGCCCAGTTCACCAGCTTGTCGACGTTTGCGACGATGAAGCCCTTGTCGGCGATCTCACCGGTGATGCCCTTGACCACGGCGTCCTGTTCGGGGCCGGGCGGCAGCGCGCCACGGTTCCAGGCAATGCCCCCTTTGGCAATGGCGGTTGCGTCGCTCATAGCGTTACTCCCACTCCAGCGCGCCCTTGCACCACTCGTAGGCAAATCCGACGGTCAGCACGGCCAGGAAGCCAACCATGGAGAGGAACCCGAACACGCCGATCCCCTTCAGGCTGACCGCCCAAGGGAACAGGAACGCCACCTCCAAGTCGAAGATGATGAACAGGATCGCGACCAGGTAGTAGCGCACATCGAAGCGCCGGCGCGCATCGTCAAACGCCTCGAACCCGCACTCATAGGCGGACAGCTTTTCGGGATATGGCTTCTGGCGCGCGGCGATCAACGAGCCGCCGACCATTGCTACGGCGATCGCGCCGGCGATGATGATGAACACGAGGATAGGCAGATATCCCCCGAGCACAGGCTGCATGACTTGTCCCCGTCGTTCCGCCGTGTGCCTTTACGCGACCGGACTGCCGCGCTGCAACACGGGCCGAACATTACCGCTATGCGCGGCGCGCCGCCATAGGCCGATACCACCTGAACCCCGGGTGGCGACGGAAAAGCGTATCGAACATGACAGTATGGCAGCACGACTGGCGCGAGTGACGGGGCTCGAACCCGCGACCTCCGGCGTGACAGGCCGGCGCTCTAACCAACTGAGCTACACCCGCGTTGCGACAGGGCGGAGGGATTAGGCTGGGTGATGGGGAGCGTCAAGGGCGGTCGATTGTGGGTCGCGCGCGCCGGAGCCTATCGAGGGACGTCCCTGGGAGATTCGATCGATGATCCTGCACAGCAACAGACGGAGCTTGCCCGCTGAGATCGTGTCTAACCCCGCGATCATGGGGGGCGTACCCACAGTGCGCGGCACCCGCATCCCGGTCGAGATGATCCTGGTGCATCTTCGCGCTGGCTATAGCCGTCCGGAGATCCTCGAGAACTATCCGAGCCTTCCCCTCGACGGGATCGAGGCCTCGATCGCATGAGCCGAGATAACCTTGGGGCCCAATTGGCGGGACGAGCCGGCAAAGGTTTGATGGATCCGATCCTGATCGACGGGTGCCCTTCGCCCAAGTTTGCCTCGGTCGCCGTGGGGAGGGGATTGGTTGCCTTCCATGTTGTCTGGGTTAGCCTGGAAGGGTCGGAGGACTGGAACCTGGCGGCAATCGCCGCGGAACGGGACTACGTCTTTGTCACCATCAACCGCCGTGACTTTCTGCGCCTTTACTCCCAGCTTGAAGTCCATAATGGGCTGATCATTATCGTGCCGACAGTGTCCACGGCCGAGCGAGTCCGGCTGTTCGGGATCGCGCTGGACGTTGCAGAGCAGCAGGACCGCCTGCTGAACTTGCTGATCGAGGTGCACGCCGATGGGTCGGTGGATGTACGTGACTGATCGAACCATGATCCGGACGGCGAAGGTTGACCGGGCGTGGCCATCGGGGACGGAGGCGCTGACGGATCACGCCGATTCAGATCGGTGCCAGCTCGCGACACAGGCCACACCCGCATTGAAGGCTGGGCGGACCGTGTAGGACGGAGTTTCGCTCCGTAAAGCCGGCGGCCTAGCTCTCCGTGGCGCGTGCTCTGGTGGGCGGTGACGGGTTCGAACCGCCGGCCCTCTCGGTGTAAACGAGACGCTCTACCGCTGAGCTAACCGCCCATCAGTGATCAGCTGTCAGTGGCCAGCGGTCAGGAGGAAGTCTGTCCGAGCCGTGCTGACCGTTTGCCTGTCCTGATCACTGATCACTGAACAGCGTCCTTCAGGCCCTTGCCGGCCTTGAACTTCACCGATGTCGAGGCGGGGATCTTCATTTCCTCGCCAGTGCGAGGGTTGCGCCCGGTGGTCGCCGCACGGTGCGAGGTCGCGAACGTGCCGAAGCCGATCAGGCGCACCTCTTCCTTCTTCTTCAGCGCGGTCTCGATCGCGCCGAACACGGCATCGACCACGTCGGTCGCCTTGGCGCGTGGAAGGTCGGCGGTGTCAGACACGGCCGCGATCAGCTCCATTTTGTTCACTGGCTACTTCCTTCTGCAATTCGTCGGGGGTGACTGGGTTATGGGATGCCGCCGTACCAGGCAACGCGGCGATATCGGCGGGAACACTAGGGGGATGGCTTCGACGTCGTCAACGTAAGCGGCCCGCCGCAAGCCACGGCGGGCCGCCTAGTTGGCCACTTTGGTCAACAGCCGAACTGTGGCTTCAATGCGGCAGTGACGCCGTCGCCTCCACCGGCAGGGGTGGGGTTGTCACCGGCTCCGGCGGCTCCTCCCACTCGATCGGCTCGGGTCGGCGAGCCAATGCCTGGGCGATCACCTCGTCGACATCGGCAACGGGAATCAACTTCAGGTGCTTCTTCACGTTGTCGGGGATCTCCGCCAGGTCCTTTTCATTCTCTTTGGGAATGAAGACCGTGGTGATGCCGGCCCGCAAGGCCGCCAGCAGCTTCTCCTTCAGTCCGCCGATCGGCAGCACGCGGCCGCGCAGCGTGATTTCCCCGGTCATCGCGATATCGCGGCGCACGGGAATGCCGGTCAGTACGCTGACGATCGAGGTCGCCATCGCGACGCCAGCGGACGGCCCGTCCTTCGGCGTGGCACCCTCGGGCACGTGCACGTGGATGTCGCGCTTCTCGAACAGCGTCGGCTTGATGCCGAACCTGGTCGAGCGGCTGCGCACGTAGCTGAGTGCCGCCGACACGCTTTCCTGCATCACGTCGCCGAGCTTGCCGGTCTGCTTGATGTTGCCCTTGCCGGGCAGCATCACGCTCTCGATGGTCAGGATCTCGCCGCCCACCTCGGTCCAAGCCAGGCCGGTGACCACGCCGACCATGTCCTCGGCCTCGGTCTCGCCGAAGCGGAATTTTCGGACCCCGGCGTATTTCTCCACGTTCTTCATGGTGATCGACACCTTCTTGGTCTTCTTGGTGACGATCTCCTTCACCGCCTTGCGGGCCAGGTTGGCGATTTCTCGCTCCAGGTTCCGCACGCCGGCTTCGCGCGTGAAGTAGCGGATCAGGTCGCGCAGCGCGTCGTCGGAGATATGCCACTCGTCCGACTTCAGGCCATGCGCCGCGGACTGCTTGGCGATCAGGTGGCGCTTGGCGATCTCGACCTTCTCATCCTCGGTGTAGCCGGGGATGCGGATGATCTCCATGCGGTCCATCAGTGGCCCGGGCATGCGCAGGCTGTTGGCTGTCGTGACGAACATCACATCCGACAGGTCGTAGTCGACCTCCAGGTAGTGATCGTTGAACGTGGCGTTCTGTTCGGGGTCCAGCACTTCGAGCAGCGCGGACGACGGATCGCCGCGCCAGTCGGCACCGAGCTTGTCCACTTCATCCAGCAGGAACAGCGGGTTGGAGGACTTTGCTTTTTTCATGCCCTGGATGACTTTGCCGGGCATCGAGCCGATATAGGTCCGCCGGTGGCCGCGAATCTCAGCCTCGTCACGCACCCCGCCTAGCGACATGCGCACGAAGTTACGCCCGGTCGCATGCGCGATCGACTTGCCGAGCGAGGTTTTTCCCACGCCGGGCGGGCCGACCAGGCACAGGATCGCACCGCGCACCTTGGGGCTGCGCGCCTGCACCGCCAGGTACTCGATGATGCGTTCCTTGACCTTCTCCAGCCCGTAATGGTCGCCTTCGAGCACCTTCTCGGCAGCCACCACGTCATTGCGGATCTTGGTGCGCTTCTTCCAGGGGATGGACAGCATCCAGTCGAGGTAGTTGCGTACCACCGTCGCCTCGGCGCTCATCGGGCTCATGGTCTTGAGCTTCTTCAGCTCCGCCGTGACCTTCTCGCGGGCTTCCTTCGACAGCTTGGTCTTCTTGATCTTGGCTTCGAGCTCGGCGGTCTCGTCCTTGCCTTCTTCGCCTTCACCGAGCTCCTTCTGGATCGCCTTGAGCTGCTCGTTCAGGTAGTACTCGCGCTGGGTCTTCTCCATCTGCCGCTTCACGCGGTTGCGGATGCGCTTTTCGACCTGCAGCACGCCGATCTCGGATTCCATGTGGCCGAACACGCGCTCGAGCCGATCGCTAACCTTGGCGACCTCGAGCAGTTCCTGCTTCTCGGCGATCTTCAGGTTGAGGTGGCTGGCGACGGTGTCGGCGAGCTTGCTGGGCTCCTCGATCTGATTGAGTGAGACCAGAACTTCCGGCGCAATCTTCTTGTTCAGTTTGATGTATTGCTCGAACTGCGACACGACGGATCGGCCGAGCGCCTCGAGTTCCTTGGCGTCCGCTCCCTGATCGGGGATCGCCTCGACGAAGGCCTCGAAATACGCCTCGGTCTCCTTGAAGGCGGTGATGCCGGCACGCCTGCCACCCTCGACCAGCACCTTCACGGTGCCATCGGGGAGCTTGAGAAGCTGCAGGATCGTGGAGACGGTGCCGATGCGATAAATGTCATCGGCCGAGGGATCGTCCTGGGTGGCGTTCTTCTGGGCGACCAGCAGGATCTGCTTGTCCTCCTTCATCACCGCCTCGAGCGCGCGGACCGACTTCTCGCGGCCGACGAACAGCGGCACGATCATGTGGGGGAAGACGACGATATCGCGCAACGGCAGCACGGGGAGCAGTTCGCCCCTCGCCGGCGCTGCTTCCACCGGTGCCGGCTTTTCAGCGCTTGACTTGTCGGGGCCTGGCCGATTGGTTTCACTCATGGTTGACCTCCTGATGGACAGTCGCCGCGCAATCCGCCCGCTGTCGGCACGTACCGCGCTACGTCCAAGCTGAGTGCTCGGATTTCAGGCGAACCATATCGGCAGCAACGACGACTGGCGCAAGCCCTTGAAATTCTCATCGCCGGCTTTTGGCCCCAGGCCTGGTTTTCCCCTATGGCCTGGTTATACCCCCCTGCGGACTGATTTCCCCTGGGGACTGGTTTCCCCTGGGGACTGGTTATCCGCTGCCGCCTTCTTGCCCCGATCGCCCGCTGCGAGAGGCGGCGGATTTTGGGGCGGGACGCTAGGCGCTGGTTTCCGCCCGTTCCTTTCCATAGAGGTAGAGCGGGTTGGCACGCGCCTCGGCGACTTCGCGATTGATCACTACCTCCTCCACCCCATCCAGCCCGGGCAGCTCAAACATCGTGCCGAGCAGGATCGACTCCATGATCGAGCGCAGGCCGCGCGCGCCGGTCTTGCGGGAGATCGCCCTGATCGCCACGGATCGTAGCGCATCCTCGGTAAAGGAAAGTTTCACGCCCTCCATTTCGAACAGCCTGCCGTATTGCTTGCTCAGGGCGTTCTTCGGTTTGGTCAGGATCTCCACCAGGGCGTCCTCGTCGAGGTCCTCGAGTGTGGCAACCACCGGCAAACGGCCGATAAACTCCGGGATCAGGCCGAATTTCAGCAGGTCTTCCGGCTCGACCTCACGCAGGATCGCACCCATTCGCCGTTCGTCGCCGCTTCGCACCTCAGCGCCGAAGCCAATGCCGGAGCCCTTGCCGCGCGCGGAGATGATGCGTTCCAGCCCCGAGAAGGCGCCGCCACAGATGAACAAAATATTAGTCGTGTCGACCTGAAGGAATTCCTGCTGCGGGTGCTTGCGGCCGCCTTGGGGCGGCACCGAGGCGACGGTACCCTCCA
This sequence comes from Acetobacteraceae bacterium, assembly GCA_035696165.1. Taxonomy (GTDB): domain Bacteria; phylum Pseudomonadota; class Alphaproteobacteria; order Acetobacterales; family Acetobacteraceae; genus Palsa-883. The sequence continues at coordinate 27,807 of DASRQX010000248.1, forward strand.
TGATCTTCAGCAGGGCCTGCTGCACGCCTTCGCCGGAGACGTCGCGGGTGATCGAGGGGTTGTCCGACTTGCGGCTGATCTTGTCGACCTCGTCGATATAGACGATGCCGCGCTGCGCGCGCTCGACGTTGTAGTCGGCCGATTGTAGCAGCTTGAGGATGATGTTCTCGACATCCTCGCCCACGTAGCCGGCTTCAGTCAGCGTGGTGGCGTCCGCCATGGTGAAGGGAACGTCCAGGATGCGCGCCAGGGTCTGCGCCAGCAGCGTTTTGCCGGAGCCGGTGGGCCCGATCAGCATGATGTTGGATTTGGCGATTTCGATGTCGTTGTTCTTCGTGGCGTGGGTCAGGCGCTTGTAATGATTATGGACGGCGACGCTGAGCACCTTT
>DASRQX010000249.1:0-19007 GCA_035696165.1 Acetobacteraceae bacterium
CTTGGATCCCCGCCAAGGGCTCCGCCTTTGGTGGGGGTCCAGGGGGGCAAAGCCCCCCCGGTGGGGTCTGGGGCAAAGCCCCCCTGGTGGGGTCTGGGGCAAAGCCCCAGCCCTCAGCGTGCCCGCGCCAGCACTACGTGGACATCCAACAACCGCCTCACCGCCAGGAATGCCAGCAGCGGCGCCGGCACGTAAGCGCCGAACAACCAAGCCGCCGCCGGCGCCGCGCCCGCCGGGCCGCCGGGGTTCGTCATTCCCGCCAGGTTCGTTACCATCCCGCCGAGTGCGGACCCCAATGCGTTGGCGATCATGATTACGATGGTGATCGAGGTTGCCGCCAGGTCCTTCTCGGCCTCCGGGGCGAAGGCGAACACTTTGGCGCAGAGATGCGGCCAGGCGGCGCCGATGCCCAGGCCCTGGCCGAACAGGCAGGCGCCGATTGCCCAAAGCCGCACGTCGCCCAGCACCCCAGGCTGCGGCACCAGAACGAACATGCCCGCTAGCGCGCCCGCCAGCAGCAGCGGGCCGGCAGTGAGCAGGGCGCGCACGCCGCTATCGGCCTGGCTCGCGCCGGCGATGGCGCCCGCGGTCCAACCCGCCGACATCAGCGCCGAGAGGTAGCCCGCGTGCAGCGGCGTCATCCCGTGCAGCACCTGCAGGAAATACGGCACGAAGATTTCGGTGGTGAAGCCAATGACCAGCAGCATCATCGCCGCGTAGGCCGCGCCCAGCGCGGTCGTGGGGTTGCAGGCGCTGTGCGGCAGCAGGCGCCGGCCGCTCGCCTCCAGCCGCACGAACAGCCCTAGCCCCACCAGCGCCGCCGCCAGCCCTGCCGCGTTGGCCGGTGCCTGGGGGGCGCTGCTGCCGACGGACACCGCCAGCGCAGTGCCGCACAGCACACACAGGTTCAACCAGGCCAGGCGCGTGGCCGGCGCGGCTGGGCGTGGCAGGCCGCGCGGCAGCGATCGTTCCACCAGCAGCAACAGGAACGGCACCAGCGCAAACACCGACCAGAACGCCGCCCGCCAGGCGTGGTACTCCGCGAACACGCCGCCGACCGCCGGCCCCGCCAGCGTGGCCACGCCCCAGGCCGCGGAGGTCAACGACAACGCGCGCGACCACAACGCTTCATCGAACAGCGTGCGCACCATGCTGAACGACAGCGCCGAGAGCGTGCCGGCGCCGAGGCCCTGGATCGCGCGGCCGGCCAGCAGCACCGGCATGGATGGTGCCATGGCGCACACCAGCGTGCCGAGCGCAAAGACCGGCAGGGCGACGCGGTAGCTGCCGCGCGCGCCCGCCCGCGCCAGCAACCGGGCGCAGACTGCGCCGCCGAGCAGGCAGGCGAGAACATAGAGCGTGGTGCTCCAGGCGAAGAATTGCAGCCCGCCGATCTCGCGCACCACCGACGGCAGGATGGTGACGACGATGAAGGTGCTGATGGCGTGGATGATCATGCCGCCGCCCACCACGGCGCTGCGCGCGGCGTTGCCACCGCGCAGCAATTCCAACCATCCGCCCTGGCGCATTGTTCCCCCCGGCTCGTGCCGGCAGGATGGCGCAAATCGGCGGGATGAGCACCCCACTGCTTGATCGCCGGCAATTCCCAGCATGGCACGACGACGTTGCCGCAATTATCCTGCCGCGTTTATCCTGCCCCACTTATCCAGACAGAGATCGCCCCGGCCATAACGGCAAGGGACGCCAAGGAGAATGCCGATGAAGTGCGTCGTGGTCGGTGGCGGTGTCATTGGCACCAGCGTCGCCTGGCATCTGGCGAAACAGGGGATCGGCGAGGTGATCCTGCTCGAGCGCGATCGGCTCGGCTGCGGGACCACCTCGCATTCCGCCGGCAACATCACCTGGAAGCCCTCGCACGAGCACGACGCGCCTGTTCTGTACGCTTTCGAGACGTTGGACCGACTCAAGGAGAACGGGCTGGAGACTGGCTGGCTAACGACCGGACGTATGTTCCTCGTCAGCACCGCCGAGACGCGGCGCAACCTGGAGGCATTCGACAGGACGGCGCGGGAGCGAGGGATCGCGACACGTTGGCTTGATCCGCCTGAGGCGCGCGCGCTGCATCCCCTGTTGGACCCGACGACGGTTGAGGGCATCTGGTTCAATCCGCTGTCGGGACGGCTTAACCCGGCGGACCTGACGGCGGCATATGCGAGCGCGGCGCGGAAGGCCGGCGCGCGGATCAGCGAGAATGTCGAGGTCCTGGCTGTTACGGTAACCGGCGGCCGGGCGGCCGGTGTCGAGACGAGCGACGGTTTTGTCCCCGCCGATGTTGTCGTGGCAACCGCCGGGTTGTGGTCGCGTGGATTGCTGACCCCGTTGGGCGTCGCGCTCGCGCAATGGCCGTGCGAGCATTTCTACGCCATCGCCGACGTGTCGCCGCGCCTGGCCAGGGAGACACCGTCCTTCGTCGCGCCGGACGAGCTGATCTACGGGCGGGAGGAGGTCGGTAAATTCCTGTTCGGCTGCTTCGACGAGAATGCCAAGACGCTCGACCCGGACAGTTTGCCAAAGCCGTTCGCGTTCACGCTGCTGCCGCCGGACTGGGACAAGACCGCACCTTACTTCGCGCAGGCAATGCGCATATTCCCGGCCCTGGAGACGGCCCCGATCCGGCACTTCGTCAACGGTCCGGAGAGTTTCACGCCTGATGGGATGCCGCTGATTGGGCGCGTGCCGAATATCGATGGCCTGCTGGTGGCGACAGCAATGAACTCGACCGGGGTGACCTGGTCGGCCATGGCGGGCTGCATGATCGCGGATCTGGTTGCGGGAGCAGAACCGAAATTCGATGCAAGCCGATACAGTCCGTTGCGATTTGGCGACAAAGGCGCGGACCTGGAATGGCTGAAGGCTCAAATCTCGGGCATCGTCAGCCAGGGCTATCGGAACCAGAACCGGTAGCTGCGCTATACTGCCGGATCAGGGTCGTTCAGCACAGGTGGATCGCGTCGTGGGTCAGTCTGTTAGAGTTTAATGGGTCGGATGCGACGGTTCACGCCGACGGACACTGCTACCGCTGCGTTGGGTGCGAAGCGGCCGTTTTCGGCCGTAAGCGGCAGGATCCCGGCCCGCGAGCCGCACGACACAATGGCTTTATTGTCATCGCCGGCCCCCAGACCCTTTACGCGCAATCAGCCTTCGCCTTACCGTCCATCGTTGGGCCGAGCCAGGGTGTTGGCCGCGAAATTGAACCGGTGACCCGGCAAATGGGGGAGATATCGTGAAACCCAGGATCGCCGCGCTTCTTGCAGGTTTGTTCGCCAGTGCAGCCATCAGCATGGCCGGGGCAGGCACTACGGTCGCCCGCGCTGCCAATGTGCCGAGGCCCGCGATCAGCGAGGATGCGAGTTCCGCGATTGCTCGCATGGGCGCGACGCTGCGGTCGAAGGAGTTCTCCTTCCAGGTGCGAACGATCAGGGTGTTTGCGAACAACAACGGGGAGCTGCTGCATATCGGGCACAATTTCAAAGTTACAGTGCGCCGGCCGGACCGCCTGCTCGTCGACGGCACGGGTGACGACGGACCAAGAAAACTGATTTATGACGGCCAGACGGCTGTTGTGGTCCTGGACAACGGCAAGAAATATGCGAGCCTTCCAGTCCCGGCCACGATCGAGGGGATGTTGCAAGTCGTCGTCGGCCATTTCGGCGTCGACTTTCCGCTTGCGGATTTCCTCACGGACGATCCCGACAAGGCTTTTCTCATGGGTGTCACTGCTGGCCGCGACGTCGGCCCGGCGACGATAGATGGCGTTTTGCCGCCACCTGGTTTTCTCGCAGCCGCCAGGCATCGAGCTGGAGCTGTGGCTCGAAGCCAATGACCAGTCGTTGCCGCGCCGCTTGATCGTGACTTATCGCTCGCTTCCCGGTGAACCGAACTTTGTCGCGGAATTCTCCAACTGGAATTTCACGACCCATCCATCCGACGCGGAATTCCAGTTCGAGCCGCCGGAAGGGGCCGAGCAACTGCAACTTGGTGCTGCGCTGAAACAGTCAATGGGAGTCAAGCAATGAACCGGCTGGCCGCTTTCGGTCTCGCCGCCTCCCTGGGATTGGCAACAGCATCGAACGCCTTCGGCTGGGGAGCGGTGAGTGGTCCGGCCGGCGGGGCCGCGTACCGTGGTCCGGCTGGCGGGGCCGCAGTCCGTGGGCCGGCCGACGGCACCGCCGTTCGCGGTCCTGCGGGCGGCGCCGTCGCGACCGGTCCGTACGGAGGGGCTGCGGTTCGCGCTCCTTCCGGCGCGGCTGCCGTGCGGACTCCCGCCGGCGCGGTCGCCGTGCGCGCTCCTTATGGCGGAGCAGCGTATGTAGGCGGTGTCAGGCCGTGGGTCCGCGCTCCCTATTACGGCGCTGTCGTCGCCGGTGTCACGATTGGCACAATCATCGCAGTCTCGGCGGTGCCGCCGGCGCCAGCGCCTCAGCTGTGCTGGTTCTGGTCCAGCCCGGCGCATAACCAGGGTTATTGGGACTACTGTAGCTGACTGGTGATGTCGGACTGTCGAGTGGCGCGGCATGCTGAACCTGGGTTGGCGTTCGCCCCGGCACCCGAACAAATCGTGCGCCTGTAATCGACCGTCCCGGCCCGCTCCGGTTTTGCCAATGGCCGATCTGGCGTAAAATGCTCGTACGAAGGTCAGCTTCGGGTTGATTCCAGCGGTAAGTTCTGCCGCACCCTACCGCTGCAATGAGTGGATTCCAGACATTCCCGAAGGCAGGTTTTGCCGAAACGGCGTAGCGTTGACCTCCTTTTCAGCCCTAACCTTGGTCCCCAAGGACCTGGATAGGTGGACGACTATGACGGACTCCAGCGTTTCGCGAGCTGACGCGCTCGGCCGGCGGTCAATGCTAATCGCGATGTCGGCGATGGTCGCAGCCTCCGCCACGCTGAGTTCGACTGAGACGAACGCCCAGACGCCAGCCACGCTGCTAGCATCGTGGAACGACGGGCTAGCGAAGCAGGCGATCCTCGATTTCGTGCACGTCACGACCGACCCAGCCAGTCCGAAGTTCGTTCCACCTGCCGAGCGGATCGCCACAACCGACCAAGATGGCACGCTGTGGGTCGAGCACCCGATGTACTCGCAGGTGGCTTGCGGCCTGGACCGGGTGGGGGTGGTGGTCAAAGCGAAACCGGAATTGGCGAAGGTCGCGCCGTTCGAGACCGTGCTGGCCGGCAACCGGGAGGCGATAGCAAAGTTCACGATGCCGGATCTGGAGAAGCTCGTCGTCGCGACGCTCACCGGCATGTCGGTGGCGAAGTTCGGTGCGCAGGTGAAGGCGTAGCTTGCAACCGCCAAGGACCCACGCTGGAAGCGGCCGTACACCGATCTCACCTACCAGCCGATGCAGGAGGTGCTGCAGTACCTGCGCGCCAACGGCTACAAGACCTACATCGTCTCCGGCGGCGGCCAGGACTTTGTGCGCGCCTACGCCGAGCAGGTCTACGGTATTCCACCCGAGCAGGTCGTCGGCTCCATGGGCGGAACAAAATTTGGCTACGACAAGGATGGCAAGCCGGTCCTGGCCAGGGAGCCGAAGCTGCTGCTCAATGATGATGTCGCGGGCAAGCCCGAGGGCATCCACATGGTGATCGGGCGCCGTCCCTACGCCGCATTCGGCAACTCCATCGGCGACCGGCCGATGCTGGAATACACCACGGCCGGCACCGGCGCGCGGCTGGGGATGCTCGTGCTGCACGACGATCCACAGCGCGAGTACGCCTACGGGCCAGCGCAGGGGCTGCCCGATACCAGGATACGGACATTCACCCCGGCGCTGTACGACGAGGCGACGAAGAACGACAGGCCCGTTATCAGCATGAAGTACGATTGGAAGCGAATCTTCGCGTTTGAAGGTGGTTAGGATGGCGTTGTCACGAAGCGACGGGGCTGGGACCAGTGACCCCCTGGCCTCTTGGAAGGATTGCCACGCGAAGAAGTCAATCATCGACTTCGTCGCGCGCGTCACGAAAGCGGGCGGCATGGACTATGTCGCGCCGGAAGAGCGCATCGCTACTTTTGACAACGACGGCACGCTGTGGGCCGAGCAACCCTATTATTTCCAGCTCGCCTATGCCCTCGATCAGATCAAGGCGAAGGCACCACAACACCCGGAATGGCAGGACAAAGAGCCGTTCAAGTCGGCATTGGCGGGCGACCTTAAGGAAGTTTTCGCCGGCGGCAATCCCGCGATCATCGAGATTGTCGCGGCCACACATTCCGGCATGACGAGGGACGAATTCGAGGCGGAGTTGCATGAGTGGCTGGCGACAACGCGTCATCCGAAAACCAACAAGCTGTTCACCGAGATGGTATTCCAGCCGATGCTGGAGTTGCTTACCTTTCTCCGAGCCAACGACTTCAAGACCTTTATCGTCTCGGGCGGAGGCATCGAATTCATGCGAACCTTTGCCGAGATAACCTACGGTGTCCACCCCGAGCAGGTGATCGGAAGCAGCGGCAAGGTGAAGTTCGAGATGCGAGACGGGAAGCCGGTTCTGATCAAGCTTCCCGAACTGGATTTCGTTAACAACAACGCCGGAAAACCGGCCGCCATCCAGAAACATATCGGCCGTCGCCCGATCGCGTCGTTTGGCAATTCCGACGGTGACCTGGAGATGCTGCAATGGACGACCGCCGGAAACGGCGCGCGCTTCGCATTACTGATCCACCACAATGATGCAATTCGTGAGTGGGCCTACGATCGCAACTCGTCCGTTGGGAAACTCGACAAGGCAGCCGATGAGGCGAAGGCGAGGGGCTGGACAATCGTCGATATGAAGAACGACTGGCGACGTGTCTTCCCCTTCGGGTAGAAGACGTCTGCCGGCGTTTCGGAGGCGGCCCGAACGGATAAGCCATGTATAAAGGAAAATCTGCCGACAGCGTTATTCATGCTCTGCGCTACTGCGGAGTCCGCAATGGGTCGAATCCGGCCCTTCCCGTCTGGGCAGTCGGGAATTCTGCCGTTTCGGGTGGAGACCAGACGTTCTAAATCAGCGCGGGCACAAAATGTAAAAGACCGGCTAGACTGGTGGCGTTTTCGACCAATCGTAGCCACGGCGGGCACGCTGGTAGCCATAGTCGAACAAGGCTCTCATGTAGCCCTGGTCGAACGGCTCGGGCAGCTTCTGCGTGAAGTCGGAGCCGATATAGGCCAGATTGAAACCGATGCCGTCACGTTGGGTGGTGTTGTACATACGAAGTACGTCATTTAGGCCGCTGGCTGCGATCATCGTGGATATGGCGCGCCCGGCGATGCCCAGCGTACTGCGCTCCGTGGTCGCCCATTCGGGGTCGAGGCGGCCATTGCGAATGACATAGGCGACCGCCGGTACTACAAACTGGCCGCTCGTCATGCGCACGCGCCGCTGCCGTGTCAGGCCAGCCGGGTAGAGGAACGCCTGCGCGAAGGCGCCGCCGTCCACATGCATCTCCTGATACGAGGTCCCGTCCAGGGTCACGTCGAACATGGTCGGCGGGAATGCGCCGGGAATGGCGGCGGAGGCGAGCAGGATGCGGCGAATCGTGTCCAACGCGCGCGGATGCCCACTTTTGGCGATAGCGCCGATATTCCACATCACCGGTTGCTGGGCATCGAGGTCAGTAGTCCCGATGAGAAGCAAGCGCCCCTCCTCGTAGCCCTTTGCGAGGGCTGCCAGCATCGTCTCGTCCAGGTATCTGGAGATGGTCTTGAACAGCGGCGAATTGTCGGTCATCGCGTCGTCGAACAGGGCAGCGGTGACGTAGCGCTTCAACAGCACGCCAGATACCGTGAGCTGGGTGTAGACGGCGCGCAGTTGCGGGTCGTAGCTGGAGCCGAGATAGGCGAACGGAGCGGTGAGCGCGCCGGTGCTGACGCCGGTCACCAGCTCGAATACCGGCCGGTCGCCGTGCTCGGACCAGCCGCATAGCAGGCCGGCACCGAAGGCCCCGTTCTCGCCGCCGCCGGATACCGCCAGCAGTTGCACCTCTGGCAATGGCGCGTTCGGCGCCAGGCCCTGCGCGCGGCGCAGGCGGTCCGCGGCCGCGGCGAACTCAACTTCGAGTGGCGCCGTTCCATAAAGCGGGAAGAAGCGCTCGTTCGGTAACCCCAGCACACTGGCCTGAATCGTCCGATCCATCGGCACTGCCGCCCCGCGTGCCGGTGTGGAGCATCCCCCCAACACGGCGGCGACTCCACCGCCGGCGGCCATGCCAAACAGGCTCCGGCGGGACAGCAGCCCGGCCGCGCCGGACCTTGGAGTCTGTTCCATGGACATACTCCACGATCGGGTTTGTAGCGCTGCCAGTCACCCGAACAAAGGCCATCCATGACAATGGCACAAGGTGCCGTCAGGCGTCGAACGTCCGCCAAGAGTCCCGGCTATGTGAAAACCCGATTACCGGCGGTGAATGCCCAATATTCCAGCAAGCTCGACCGACGTGGCTGCAAGAGGGATTCAGGCCTTGCGCCGTTGAGTGCCAGGTAGTTTTTCATTATGATTACGGTATAGAATCTTTATACAGACTTGATCTAATCCGGCCGTTCAGGCCAAACGACCCCTCTACCGCTGCATCGGGTCGGAAGCGGCCGTTCAGCCTAAGCGACCCGGATACCGCTGCTTCGTGTCGGCTGGTGACGTTCAAACTGACCGGCTGCCGTGACCCCTCCCCTGGCCTTGCCGCGCCTACGCCCCTATACGGGCCGGCCGGACCGACCGCGGTTGGGCCCTCATTGATGCGCCCACTGGGATTGATTGGATGATATCTACTTTTCGCCGCTACCTCGACACCTGGGTCGCCCGCGGCTTCTTCTTGCTCATGGTCGTCGCCTTTGTCATCTGGGGCGTGGGCGACGTGGTGCGGCTGGTCGGCACCGACACCTGGGTGGCCAAGGTGGGCGGTGAGACGATCGAGGTGCCGGAGGCGCAGCAGGCGTTCCAGAAGCAGATGGGCGACCTGTCGCGGCGCCTGCCGCCGGGCACCGATGTCACGGCGGAGATGCGCCGTGAGGTTGCCAGCGCGGCCGTGCAGGGGCTGGTCGGCCAGGCGGTGATCACGCAGGAAGTGCGGCGGCTGGGCATCGTGGTGCCGGATGAAGCGGTGCGTCAGGCGGTGTTCGCCATTCCTCAATTCCGCGGCCCGACGGGGCAGTTCGACCGCGCGACGTTCGAGGCGGTGCTGCGCAACAACGGCCTGACCGAGCCGCGGTTTCTGGAGATCGTGCGGGGCAACCTGGCGGAGAAGCAGTTGCTGGAGACGGTGGCGGCTGGCGCGGTGCCGCCCGGCGTGCTGGTCGATCAGATCTTCGCCTACCAGTTCGAGAAGCGGTCGGCGGATATGGTGGAGCTGCCGTTCAGTGCCGTCCCTGCCCCGCCGGCGCCGGACGAGGCGGTGCTGCGGCGTTGGTACGACAATCACCCGGATTTCTACAGCAGTCCCGAGTATCGCCGGATCAAGGCGGCGGTGCTGTCACCCGAGACGCTGGCGAAGGACATCCCGATCACGGACGCGGAGCTGCGCACCGCCTATGACGCGCGCAAGGCGCAGTACGTGAGGCCGGAGCGGCGGTCGGTGCAGGTGATCCAGGTGCCGGACGCGGCCAAGGCCCAGGCGCTGGCGGGCGAATGGCGCGGCGGGCAAGCGGCGGGCAGCGCTGCGGGCGCCGGTGGAGTGGGCGGCGCAGCGGGCGGCAGCGGAGCAAGCGCCGGTGCGGCGGGTGCCGGCGCGGCGGGGGGCGGCGGAGACTGGGCGGCAATGCAGACGGCAGCCAAGGACGCGGGCGGCTCGGCGATCGAGCTGGATGGCGTGGTCGAGAGTGGGTTGCCGACGGCGGAGTTGGGCCACGCGGTGTTCAACGCGACGCCGGGAACGGTCTCTGACCCAGTGAAGGGCCTGGCGGGCTGGCAGATCCTGAAGGTGACCAAGGTCACGCCGGGAGAGACGCAGTCGTTCGAGCAGGTGAGGGATGCGCTGCGCCAGCTTGTGCTGGATGAGAAGGCGGCCGACCTGATCTATGACCGGGCCAACAAGGTGGACAACATCCTCGCCTCCGGCAGCGGGCTGGACGAGTTACCGACCGATTTGGGTCTGGCCGGGGTCGCCGGCACGATGGACGCCGAGGGCAACACCTTGGATGGCAAGCCGGCACCGATCCCGGGCGGTGACGCGCTGCGCCAGGCGCTGGTCGCGGCGGCGTTCCAGGCGCACAAGGGCGACCCGCCGCGGCTGACCGAGGTGCCGCCGAAGGGCTCGGGTGTGTCGTCCTATTACGCACTGACCGTCGAGGACGTGATCCCCCCGGCGCCCAAGCCGTTCGAGCAGGTGAAGGACGCGGTGCTGGCGGACTGGACGCATGACGCAGTGCGGCACACGCAGGAGACGGCGGCCGCCAAGCTGCTGACCGCGGTGCAGCACGGCCAGAAGCTGGCCGATGCGGCGGCCGTCGCCGGCGTGACGGTAACGCGCACGCCGTTGACCGGGCGGGAGCAGGCGGCGCAGGGCGTGCCCACGGAGTTGCTGCGGCCGCTGTTCAACCTGAAGTTGGGCGAGCCGACCATGGTGGAAACTCCGGACGGCTTCATCGTCGCGGTGCCGTCCGAAATCGTGGCGCCGGACCGGAAGCGTGATCCGGCCGGCTATGACCAGGTGCGCGCGTTCCTCGGCCGATCGCTCGGCCAGGATGTCAATGAGATCTTCGCGCAGACGTTGCGCGACCGCGCCCAGCCGCGCATCAATCAACAGAACCTGGACAGCATCAGCGGCCCGTAGTGTCCTGCCTCTGGGCGTTCGCTGCCACTTGCGGCAAGCACAGGAGTTTGGCAGGCCATTCCAAACCCATCAACGTGTCCATTGCTGTCAACGTGCCCCCTACTGTCAACGTGTCCATTGCTGGCAACATGTCCATTGCTGTCAACTTGCCCTTAGCATCCAATGTGCCCACAGCATCCAACGTACAAGGTCGAAGGCATTCACCATGAACGTCGCCGTTCCACCCGGTTTCGCCGCCTTCCGCTCCGCCTATGACGACGGGCGCGGTTCGCTGGCCTGGCGGCGCGGCGTGGCGGACCTGGAGACGCCGGTAGCGGCATTTCTGAAACTGGCGCACGGCAAGCCCAACTCGTTCCTGCTGGAGAGCGTGGAAGGCGGCGCGGCGCGTGGGCGCTATTCGATCATCGGCATGGACCCGGACCTGATCTGGCGCTGCCGCGACGGGTGCGCGGAGGTCAACCGGCACGCGCACTCGGCGCCGCACGCCTTTGTGGCGGAGACGCGCGGGGCGCTGGACAGCCTGCGCGCGGTGATCGCGGAGACGCGGCTGGAGGTGCCGGATCATCTGCCGCCGATGTCGGGCGGGCTGGTGGGTTATCTCGGTTACGACATGGTGCGGCTGGTGGAGGATTTGCCGGCGAAGAACCACGACGTGATCGGCGTGCCGGATGGGCTGATGATCCGCCCGGCGCTGTTCGCGATCTTCGACAACATCAACGACGAGCTGACGCTGGTCGCACCGATCTACCCGCAGGCGGATGTCAGCGCCGCGGCGGCCTGGGACCAGGCGCAGGCGCGGCTGGCCGCGGCGGATGCCGCGCTGGAACGTCCACTGCCGCATCCCGCGCTGCCGGTGATGCTGCCCGACCCGGCCGCGCCGTCGTCGAACTTTGCCAAAGCGGACTATCTGGCCGCAGTGGAGCGGTGCAAGGAGTACATCTTCGCCGGCGATGTGTTCCAGATCGTGCTGAGCCAGCGGTTCTCGATGCCGTTCGTGCTCCCGCCGTTTGCGCTGTATCGCGCGCTGCGGCGGATCAATCCGGCGCCGTTCCTGGTCTATCTGGAGTTGGGCGGATTCGCCGTGGTGGCGTCGAGCCCGGAGATCCTGGTGCGGCTGCGCGACGGCACAGTAACGATCCGGCCGCTGGCGGGGACACGCCGGCGGGGAACCACGTACGAGGAAGACCATGCGCTGGAGGCCGAGCTGCTGGGCGATCCGAAAGAACGCGCGGAGCACCTGATGCTGCTGGACCTGGGGCGCAACGACGTGGGACGGGTGGCGGCGCTGGGCAGCGTGAAGGTAACTCAGAGCTTCACGGTGGAGCGGTTCAGCCACGTGATGCACATGTCATCCAACGTCGAGGGAAAGCTGGCCGAGGGGTTGGATGCGCTCGATGCACTGGTTGGCGGGTTCCCGGCGGGCACATTGTCGGGGGCGCCGAAGGTGCGTGCGATGGAGATCATCGAGGAGTTGGAGCCCGACCGGCGGGGTATCTACGGCGGGTGCATCGGCTATTTCGCGGCCAACGGGACGATGGACACGTGTATCGCGCTGCGCACGGCGCTGGTTAAGGACGGCACGATGTATGTGCAGGCCGGTGGCGGGATCGTGGCGGATTCCGTTCCGGAAGCGGAGTTCGAGGAGTGCCGGCAGAAGGCACGTGCGCTCGTGCGCGCGGCGGAGGAAGCGGTGCGGTTCGCTGCGGGCAAGGGTGGCGGGAACAACGCGCGGTAGGTGGCGGTGGCGTAGGGAGAGTGGGTGATGTCGTTGCGTGAGGAGATCCAGCGACAACGCGATATCGTGATGAGCATCGCCGGCCGGCACGGACCGACCAATCTTCGGCTGTTCGGCTCGGTTGCGCGTGGCGAGGAACGGCCCGACAGCGATGTCGACCTGCTGATCGATTTCAGTCCAGAGCGCGACTTCGGCGATTACTTGGGGTTGGCCGAAGAGCTTGAAGCGCTGCTCCACCGCTGCGTTGATCTGGTGCTGTCTCGTAGCCTGAGCCCGCATTTTCGGCCGTTCGTCGAAGCCGAAGCGCGACCGGTGTGAAGACCGACCGGCCCTATCTGGCGTGCTCCACGTCTTCCAAAAGAAGGCGAAACGCGGTATCGCCACTCCACCCAAGGAATTAGCGTCGGTCCAACGCCGCATTGCGCTGGCCGAAGCCCGGCATCGACGGAAGATGCGGTCAGATGACTGAGAGCGACGAGCAGATCATCGAAGGTAGCGGGAATGTCTTCGCCGATCTTGGGCTGGAGAACGCCGACGAACTGCTGGTTCGCGCGGAGCTGACCCATCTGATCTACGCCGAACTGCGCGACCGCCGCATCACACAAACCGAGGCGGCACGGTTGCTCGGCCTGCAAGAGACCGAAGCCGCGCAGCTCATGGCTGGACGTTTTGTGCACTCCTCCACCGATCGCTTGCTGCACCCGCTGACCGCGCTGGACCGCGACGTTGACATCGTCGTGCGACCGCGTCCGGCTGGACAGATCCGCGCAAAGCTTCGCGTGGTCAGCACCGCCGCATGAACCAGGGCAACCGCCAGCCGATGCGGTTTGGCTGCGCTTCCGATCTCATCAGGCGGCTTGATTGCGCCGTATGACGACGTAGGGTTGATTGGCCAGATCGTCCGCCAACCCAGGGAACAGATCGGCTCGCCGCACGCCGCGCAATTCAAAATAATACTGTAACGGGAACGTCGTGCTGGTATAGGCGGCTGGAACGCTGGCCGCAAACCCGCCATTGGCCGGAGTAGCATCCGCAACCTGCCACGCCTCGGCCTGGTTGACGTGACGGTAGTGCAACCGCGCCGCCGTGATGTCCTGGTCGGCCACGGCGATCGTCAGCGCGAGAGGTGCGCCTGGCGCGAAACCCGCCGGCGCGACGATGCGCGCCTTGACCCGTGTGCGCGCTTCCTCGGCGTGCACGGACGCAATCGCGGCAAGCGTCCGGCCGTGGTCGCCGCGTACCTGGCCGTTGGTGTCGCCGGCGAGGCCCGCCATCTCGGCGATGTCGGCATCGATCGCCGGCAGGCGGTCGCGCCAATGGCCGCGCAACCAAGGTTCCGGCCCGTAGGATACCTGCGCATCGTAGACCTGCGCGGACCGTGCGGCCTGTGCCCACGCCGATCTTGCGGCGCGGTAGAAATATAGCGCTGCCTCGGCGGCCTCGGGCTGCTGGGTCTGCGTGAATAGTGTCCACAGCACGCCACTGCGCAACTTGGCGGCGAAGAAACGACCGATCGAGGCCTGGATGCGCACGTCGATCACGAGGCGCCGCAGATCGGCGTTGCGCGAGGCGTCGCCGGGCATGGCGTGCAGATCGGTCTCCGCGCCCGTGGCCAGAGCGTCCAGCCATTGCGCGACCTCGACGGGGCTGTAGCGCGCGTCGGGCTCGCCGGACAGCAGGCTCTGCACCTGCTCATCGATACGGGCGAACATCTGCGCGTCGAAGCTCTCTACCGTGGTGAAGCGTGGCGGCTTCGGCGTGTCGTAGTAGGGCCGTCCCAGCTCGTCCTGCACCACCGACATGTTAGTGTAGATCTCGGGCCAGTACGAGTTGTTCGACGCGGAAGGCCCGTGCGCCGAGGTGATCAGCGCCAGGATGCGGCTGGCCTTCGACAGTGCCGACTCAGCCGGCGCCGCCGCGCGGCCTAAGCTGTGGGCGAAGGCACGCTGCCAGGTTTCGGCTTGCGCGTCGGGGTCGTAGGTCAGACGGCCCCACAGCCGGTAGGTCAGCGCGTATTTCTCCCAATCATAGGCGGGTACCAGCGATTTGTCGGCATAGGCCAGCCGGCCGCCCGGCCGGCCCGAGCCCATGCGGCCCTTGAACGACAGCGGCTCGTCGAGTTCCACGCCGTCCGCGCCGCAGAAGCTAGAGTATCGGCCATAGGCGGCGAAGAACACCGGATCGGCCCATAGCAGGACGCGCTGCGTGCCGGGCCAGACACGGAACAATACGCCGTGCTTACGATCCTCGCTGAGGAAATCGGCGTAGCTGTAGCGGGTGAACTTGCGGCTGCCGCCGCTGAGCGAGAAATGCGGATCGTCGGCGCCGCCGGGCGGCGGCATGTCGACCGCGCGGATCGCTGATTCCTGGTACGGCAGGCCGAGATGCTCGCCCAGGTATTTCGGCGAGACCTTCACAGGCATGCCGGTGGCCAGCGCGATGTCGATCGTGCGCTGGTCCATACCCTTGGCGTGCATATCGATTTCGATCTTGCGTCCGGCGCCGGGGAAGGCATCGAACACCGTCTTCCAGAAATCGTAACTGCCCTCGGGGATGCCGCTTTCGCCGTGTATCCGAAACGTGATGCCGCCGATCTCGGGGACGTATTTCAGCAGCAGTGCCAGGGCGTCGCGGCAATAGGGCGCGTGACTGGCGGGCGTGATACCCTCGACCAGATAGTTCGCACGCGGGCTATCGAACTTGTAGCCGTGCGTCCATAGGCCGACCTGGAAGTCGAGGCCTCGGCGGGCGGTTTCCTGGCCGATGAATCGCAGTGTTTCGAGGTTGCGGTCGCGCTCATCATCCGGCAGGCCCCGGACGCGGATGTCGTGGCCCGGGACGGCGAACAGGAATGGGTAGGTGAAGTAGAAGTAAACGTCGCTGACTTCCATCGGGTAGTTGTACTGCACGCCGAAGGTCATGTTGAACCGGTTGATCCGGTGGGTAACCAGCATCGTCAGGTACTCGCGCCACATCGTGCGGTCGTGGAACCAGGCGGTATCCTCGACGACGCTTTCGAAACAGCGGGCGATGCTGCGGATTTTGTTCGCGGGGCTTTGCACCAACGGGGTCGGCTGATGCAGCGAGGCGGTGGCATCGCCGGATTGGCGCAGCCGGTCAGTCAGTTCGGTAACGGCATAAACCAGGCCGCGCACGTCACTGCCGCAGACTAGCAGGATTGGCGCCGCGGCGGTGCCGGACGGCACCAGGGCGAGCGCTTCGGGCGTCCGCGGGACCGTGGTTCCGGCGGCTTGCAGGATGCCCTGCGCCGTTGGGGCACGTGCGCCGGCGAGCATGATGCCTGGTCCGGTTGCCGGCGCCTGATCCATGGTGGCGTGGCGCTGCACCGACATGCCGAGAGCGGTCAGGCTGGTTTGCAGCTCAGCGGCGGCCCATTGGACCGGGGCGCTGGCGGCGATGGGGTCGGCCGGGTCGGCGATCAGCGCCACGGCTTGGCCGGCCGCGAAGCTGGGGCCTGGCATCGCCGCGGCGCCAGCGGCGAGCGTCAGGAATGTACGACGGTCGAGGCCGCTTTTCGAAGTCCATTGTTCCGAAGCCAATGTTTCCTCCTGCGTGTCGCCGTGATAGTAGAGCGGGTTTGGTTTGGCGGGAACCGACGCGGTGTTGGGATGGGGCGGGGTTCGCGACAACGCCCGGGGCGTCGCTTGGCCTGCAAGCAGATTTTCACCACGAAGTACGCCAGCGGCCGGCGGGCGGCCGCACCGCGACGGATGAAAATGCTCCTGCGTGGGGCCCGCCCAGGCCGCCGCCGAAGGCCATTTACGCAGTAGACACGAAGAGCATGAAGAAAGAAATCGATGGCGCTTCGCGCGCAGCGCATTCACTTGCCTTCCCGGAGTTCTCCGTGTCTCCGTGGTGAATACTCACTTCCCGTAGACCGAACGATCCGGTGCCGATCAGCGTTCGGCGGCCCAGAGCCGGTGCACGGTGCGCCGCGCGCACGCCTGGCGGAACGGGGTTATTTCCGCTCAGCCGCCGCTTTCAGGCAATCAACCAGTGTCTGCTTGCGGAAATCGTTCGGCGTAACTGCATCCGGGGCTTGTGCGGCCATTTCCGCCACAAATGCATCGGCGCCGCCTCGCGAGGTCATTTCCACGGCCTGCTGAGGGGTCGCGCCGTGCCGGATCCAGTATCGCACCGTGGAGAGGGTTGAGCCGGCAAACACCGTGTAGTTCCCGCAACGATACACGCCCAGCCCCTCGACCGGGCGCGCCGGCGGCACCGCGGTTGCGTAAAGCGTGCGCGCGGCCTCATTCGTCCGCGGGTGGGCGTTCAGGAATGTATCGCTCTGCGGGGGAGCGGCAAGCAAAGCGAGCAGCGCCGTCAAGATGAGGGGTTTGGGCATGGGTCGGCCCGTCGGACGCGATGCCGCCATGATATGCAACTTTCGCAGCGGGCTGCCCCCGATGGACGGCACCGTCGCTATGGGTCAAGCGCACGTTTGCACATGATCACGCGACCGTGAAGACATCGGACAAGAGGGGCGCAATGCCCGGCGTGACCTATTACGCCGGGCGGCGCCACGTGGCGCAGGTTCGGACCACCGTACCGTGATCGTAACAAGGGTTACGTCCCAACCAGACTCCGCAATCCACGCAGCGCCAGATAGTAGCCTTCGACGCCGAACCCCGCGACGATCCCTCGGCTGACCGTTGCGGTGTCCGATACCGGGCCGCGGCGAACGGGGTTGGAGATGTGCACCTCGATGGTCGGGAACTTCACCTGGCCGATCGCCGCGACCAGCGCGGGGTAGCCGCGCGAGAACCCGGCGGGGTTGAAGATGGCGCCGTCGAAGCCCTGATCGTCCGCGGCGTAGAGGCGGTTGACCACGTCGCCCTCGGTGTTGGAGTGGAAGGAGTCGATCTCTATGCCGAGATCAGCCGCATAGGAGCCGATATGCCGGTCATATTCCGGCAACGTCATGGTGCCGAAGATCTCGGTCTGCACCTTGCCGCGCATGTTCATGCCGGCGCCGTGGATGATCAGTATTTTGGTCATGCTTCGGTTCCTTGCTGCACCCAGACCTACGCCACCGCCACGCTGAGCACCGGCGGAGATTTCAGGGTTTGATAGATCACACAGTAGCGCTCGGTTGTTTCGATAAGGCGCGCCAGCTTCGCCGCATCCGCGTCCGCATCGATCTCGAAGCGGAGTGAAATATCGGTCAGGCCCACCGGCACCGTGCGGTCGATGCCCAGCGTGCCGCGGGCGTCCCACACTCCCTCGGCGATCACCTTGCCGGCGCGCAGCGTGATGCCCATCGCGGTCGCCACCGCGCGCAGGGTGACGCCGGCGCAGGCGACCAGCGCCTCCAGCAGCATGTCGGCCGAGCACGCCAGCGCGCCGTCACCGCCGGTGGCCGGGTGCAGTCCGGCGACAACGGTATCGTGCCAGCCTGGAACTTTGCAGGCGATGGCTGACGGATCGAGCGTTGCCTCGGCCCGCGAGGTGACACGCGCGGCCTGCGGCGTGTCGCGATAGCGCTGCTTCAGGGGCGCCTGCAATGCGCGAAGCTCGGCGGCATCCATGCCAGTTCTCCTGCCTGTCGTGGCAGCGATGCTGCGGGCGGAGCCGGTCGGCGGTCAATGCGGTGGCTGGTGGCGATGGGTCAGTTGAGATGTCCGCTGCGGGTGGAGGCGGTGAAAAAACGCCGAATTGTAACGGGCGCAAAGAATTAATTTTCTCGATCACTCGCGACCTGCACGCTAAGGGCTCGACGCAGGATAACCGAATCGTCTCACCGTGCACACGATTATCGCTTCCGTCATGCCGGCGCATGCCGGCATCCACGACTTTGCTGGCCGCACGAAGGCAAGTCGTGGATGCCGGCCTGCGAGGCTGTAATTCAATCAGCCTTTCGTTGTTGGACCGGCGCGTATCCGTTGTTTGGTATGCGTATCGTGGGGCGTGATCGCCCGCATTTGTCTATCGTGGGGTCAGTTGTGGCGCCGGTCGCGCGTCATGTTGCTCCGATGTTCCGCAGATGGCATGGCCGTGGCTCACACTGCCCTGAGGCGCAGCCGGTGAGCGTTCAGCAGGTTATGCGCCAGCGCATGCAGCAAGCAGACGCAGCGTACCGTGACCAGCCCATTCACCAGCATCCGCCCGAAGCCGCGGTTCTTCATCTTGGCGTGCGCATGCTCGGTCAGCCTGCGGCGCCGGTGCACCAGCTTGGCCGCCTCGCTCGCCATCCGCGTCCGCCAGTCCTGCACCGGGGCCGGTTCGTTCTGGCGTTTCCACACCCGCTTGCGCAACGTCTCGGCGGTGACGTCCTGCCGCTCCGTCGGCGGCGGGCTATAGACCGCCAGCTCCGGGTTGCTCTGCGACAGCCCGACGATGTCGTCCTGCGTCATCGCCGAGCCATCAGCCAGCAGGCGCTGGGGGGTCACGCCGCAGCGATCGACCACCTGCTGCACAAGGCCCTCGGCCAGACCACTGTCGTTGCGCCGGTCGGTGGGGTCGATCGTCACGATGAAG
>DASRQX010000250.1:0-2735 GCA_035696165.1 Acetobacteraceae bacterium
AGCCGTGCCAGTTCCTTTAACGTTTCCGCTTTTGGGACTGCTGAACCTGGAGATCGCCAGGACCAGTATTTTCGCGGGTAGAGAAAACGTATGCCTAGAAAGTCGCAGATTGAACTAACCCGCTTGCGCGGGAGGTAGGGCGGGTCGTCGTGGGGGAGGTCTCCCGTCTGACAGGATTGTGGTTGTCGAAGCCCAATCCACAGACAGGAGCCCCCGATGGCCGAGATGAGCCCTCTGCGCCGCCGCATGATCGAGGACATGACGGTCCGCAATCTGTCGCCGGCAACGCAACGGTCCTACGTGCATGCGGTGGCAAAGTTCAGCCGGCATTTCGGCTGCTCGCCGGACCGGCTGGATCTTGAGAAGGTGCGCGCCTTTCAGGTCCATCTCGTCGCGAACGGCATATCGTGGCCGGCACTGAACCAGACGGTCTGCGCGCTGCGGTTCTTCTATGGCGTCACGCTCGGGCATCGCGAGATCCCGGAGCGCATTCCCTACGCTCGGGAGCCGGGCAAGCTGCCGGTCGTGCTGAGCGCGGACGAGGTCGTCCGCTTTCTCGAAGCGGTTCCGAGCCTGAAGACCCGCGCTGCGCTGACGACGGCCTACGCCGCGGGGCTGCGCGCCTCCGAAACGGTAGGGCTCAAGGTGGGCGATGTCGACAGCGGCCGGATGGTGATCCGCGTCGAGCACGGCAAAGGCGGCAAGGACCGCTACGTCATGCTGTCGGCGCAACTGCTCGGCATCCTGCGCATCTACTGGCGTTTCGCCAGGCCGCAGCACTGGCTCTTTCCCGGTCGCGATGCAACCAAGCCGATCGACGTCCAAGTGCTGCACGCCGCCTGCCGATCGGCCTGCGCCGCGGCCGGCCTGGCCAAGCACGCGACGGTGCACACGCTGCGGCACAGCTTCGCCACTCATCTCCTGGAGGCTGGCACCGACATCCGCATCATTCAGGTCCTGTTGGGCCATGCCAACTTGTCGAGCACGGCGCGCTATACGCGGGTCTCGAACGGGCTGATCCGACGGACCGAAAGTCCGCTCGACCGGCTGGCGCTGGAGGTCGTCCCGCCCGCCTGATCCGGCGGCATCATGTCGGCCGGCCTGGAGGTGGCGGATGTCTTCCGCCGCCACGGCGAGGCGTATCGCCGCGCACATGACGGTCACCTGAGCCGCGTCGAGCGGCGGGTGATGAGCGCGATCGAGTTGTGCCGAACGGCGGCGCTGGGCGGCCATACCGAGGCCTGCGCCGAGTGCGGCCTCGTCCGCTGCGCGTACAACTCCTGCCGTAACCGGCATTGCCCGAAGTGCCAGGGGCAGGCACGCACCGAGTGGCTTGCCGCACGTCAGGCCGAGCTGTTGCCGGTGCCGTACTTCCATGTCGTGTTCACCCTGCCGGCGGCAGCGGCCGAGATCGCGTTCCAG
Organism: Acetobacteraceae bacterium; assembly: GCA_035696165.1. GTDB lineage: Bacteria > Pseudomonadota > Alphaproteobacteria > Acetobacterales > Acetobacteraceae > Palsa-883. Next base: position 1,423 of record DASRQX010000250.1, read on the forward strand.
AACAAGACGACGGTCTACGCCATCCTGTTCCGGACGGCGGCCGAGACACTGCGCACGATCGCCGCCGATCCGAAGCACCTGGGTGCCGAGATCGGCCTCGTTGCGGTGCTTCACACCTGGGGTCAGAACCTGCACTACCATCCGCACCTTCATTGCGTCGTGCCCGGCGGCGGTCCCGCGCTCGACGACACGCGCTGGATCGCCTGTCGCCCGGGGTTCTTCCTGCCGGTGCGCGTCCTCTCGCGGCTCTTCCGCCGCCTGTTTCTCGAGGAACTAGGTGCCGCCTTTGCGGCTGGCGAACTCGGCTTCTTCGGCGAGCTTGCCGCGCTCGCGCGACCCGTCGCCTTTGCCCGACGCCTCCGCGACCTGCGAGGGGTCGAGTGGGTAGTCTATGCCAAGCCCCCCTTCGGCGGGCCGGCTCAGGTGCTGGCTTATCTCGGCCGCTACACCCATCGCGTCGCCATTGCCAACTCCCGCCTGGTCAGCCTGACCAATGCCGCGGTCGCCTTCCGCTGGAAGGATTATCGCCATCACGGCAAGGCGAAGGTCATCACGCTTGCGGCCAACGAGTTCATCCGGCGCTTCCTGCTGCACGCCCTGCCGGACGGCTTCCATCGCGTCCGTCACTACGGCTTCCTTGCCAACCGCCAGCGCGCCGCCAAGCTCGCGCTCTGTCGCCGGCTACTCGACGCGCCATCGCCGGAACCGTCCGGCGAACAGGTCCGGGATGCCGTCGCGCCGTGCCCGAGCTGCGGTGGCGCCATGGTCGTGCTCGGTGTCATGGCGCGCCCGGCGCCCTGTCGCACATCCTTCTGGGATGACACCTCGTGATCCGCCTGCCATCCGGCAGCACCGCTCTTCCGCCACCGGACGCCGATTGCGCCCGCGGAGATCATTCCGCCCGCCGGCAAACCCCCGATCCGCCAGCCCGCCGGATTGGCCGCAATCACCGGCAGCACCACCTCCCCAGCGTGGATCTGTCGCCCGCAATCACCCCCGCGGCTCGCCATCAGGCGGACGAAATCATCACCCGCCTCCGCCGGTGGCAGCTCTCGGACCAGTCGCCACCGACACAATCCCCATAGCCGAGCCCGCCATCCCGCGGGTTCGCTCAATCCGGCTTCAATGAGGTCGCGATCGCGCCTACGCCCAGCCCCGTGTCGCGCGACCTCACGGAAGCCTCCAGATTAGATTCAAGATGCTGGCTGGGGTTGGGGGCCAGCATTGATGGCGAGACCCTATTCGAAGGATCTACGGGATCGTGTTGTGGGTTCGGTGGCGGGGGGTCGCTCGTGCCGGGCAACGGCGGCGCT
>DASRQX010000251.1:0-23070 GCA_035696165.1 Acetobacteraceae bacterium
GCCGTCGGCCCAGAACATCAGGCCGCCCCGGTAGCGCGGAAAGCCGAAGCCGTGCAGCCACATCACGTCGATGTCGCTGGCGCGGTAGGCGATGCTTTCTTCCAGGATCTTGCAGGCCTCATTGACCGAGGCGAACAGCAGACGGCGCAGGATCTCCTGGTCGGTGAACGCGCGCTGCGGCAGGTTCATCTCGGTGGACACCTGCTTGATGATGGCGGCGACCTCGGGGTCCGGATGCGGTGTGCGGTCGCCCTTTTCGTAACGGTACCAGCCGGCGCCGGTCTTCTGGCCGTAACGGCCGAGTTCCACAAGGCGGTCGGCGATCGGCAGCCTGCGGTAGTTCGGATCGGCGGCGGCGCGACGGCGGCGGCCGGAGGCGCCGATGTCGAGGCCGGCCAAGTCGCCAACCGCGAACGGGCCCATCGGGTAGCCGAAATCGATCATCACCTTGTCGACCTGCTCCGGCAGGCAGCCCTCTTCGAGCAGGATGATCATTTCGCTGCCGAACGGGGCGCGTGAGCGGTTGGCGAGGAAGCCGTCGCAGTTGCCGGCGACGCCGGCGATCTTGCCGATCTTGCGACCCATCTGCATGGTGGACAGCAGTGTTTCCGGAGAGGTCTTGGCGCCGCGCACCACTTCCAGCAGTTTCATTACGTTGGCGGGGCTGAAGAAGTGCGCGCCGGCGACGTCTCCGGGGCGGCGCGTCATTGCGGCAAGCTGGTCGATGTTGAGCGCCGAGGTGTTGGACAGCAGCAGCGCGCCTGGTTTCATGACCTCGTCGAGCTTGGCGAAGATTGGTTTCTTGACGTCCATCTCTTCGAACACAGCTTCAACGACGACGTCCGCGTCCTTGATGTCGTCGTAGCCGGATACAGGTTCGATGCGGGCGAGGCGGCGCTGCATCTCGTCTTCGGCGAGGCTGCCGCGCTTGACGGACGTGGCATAATTGTTGCGGATACGCTCCATGCCGCGATCGAGCGCTTCTTGTGTCGAGTCCATGATTTTTACCGGGACGCCGAAATCGGCGAAGCTCATGGCGATGCCGCCGCCCATGGTTCCGGCGCCGATCACCGCGGCGGTGTCGAACGGCTTCGCGGTCAGGCCGGGGGGCATGTCGGGCAGCTTGGCGACCTCGCGCTCGGCGAAGAAGGCGTAACGCAAGGCGCGGGCTTCGTCGGAGTTTTCCAGTTCCTGGAACAGTTCGGACTCGCGGCGGATGCCGTCGTCGAACGATACGGTGCAAGCGGCTTCGACCGCGGCGATGCAGTTGTACGGGGCCTTCTGGTTGCGTGCGCGGCGGGCGATGGATTTGCGCATCGCGTCGAAGATGCCGGGCTCGGCTGTCGCTTCGGCGAGTTTGTCGTTGCGGTCACGTACGCGCGGCAGAGGGCGTGCGGCGGCAATACGGCGCGCATAGGCAATGGCGCTGTCACGCAAACCCGGCGTATCCGGAATGACTTGGTTGATGATGCCGAGCGTGGCGGCTTCTCGGGCGGGGACGTGGCGGCCGGTGACGATCATATTCATGGCGGCTTTCGGGCCGATCAGGCGCGGCAGACGCTGTGTGCCGCCACCGCCCGGCAGGATGCCGATCAGGACTTCGGGAAGTCCAACTTTCGCGCTGTCCACCGCGATGCGGTAATGGCAGGCGAGCGCGATCTCCAGCCCACCGCCGAGCGCGTAGCCGTGGATTGCGGCGACGACTGGTTTGCTGCTGGCGTCAAGGATGTCGTAGACACGCTCGCCGATCGGCAGGCGCTTGCGACCGGTGCCGAAGCCGCGAATGTCGGCGCCGGCGATGAAGCTGCGGCCGGCGCCGATCAGGATCATCGCGGTGATGGCGGGATCGGCAAGGCCCTGTTTCAGGCAGTCGATGATGCCCTCCGCGACGCCCGGGCCGAGTGCGTTGACCGGCGGGTAGTTGACGATGATGACACCGATGTCGGCCTCGCGGGTGAGGCCGACGAGTGGCGCTTCGGACATTGGCGTTTCCTTTGGTTGCACCCACTCCGTCATGGTCGGGCTTGATCCACGGCCATGACGGGGAGAGAACGGAGTGGTCGGTCCATCTACGCTATAAAACCGCTTCGGCAATCACGCGCATCGCCTCGATGCTGGCGCCTTTCAGCACGATGGTGCCGACCGAGCGGTCCTTCGCTGCCTGCTGCCAGGCTGCCAGCCGGTCCTTGATGCGCTCGGCGGGACCGACCAGTGAGATCTCGTCGATCAGCTTGTCGGGCACCGCCGCGGCGGCTTCGGTCTTCTTACCGTCCAGATACAGATCCTGGATGGTGGTTGCCGCGCCCTCGTATCCGAGCTTGGTGGCAACGTCGTTGTAGTAGTTCTTCGATCGTGCGCCCATGCCCCCGATATACAGCGCTAGCTCGGGGCGGATCGCGTCGCGGCAGGCGGCAACATTGGGGCCGAGCTTGGCGCGGACGTAGGGAGCGACATCGAAGTTCGCCAGCGTCTCGGCGCGGCCGGCTTTCTTCATGCCGGCCAGGATCGGATCAGAAACGACTTTTGGTTGCTCCGGCGAATAGAAGATCGGCAGCACCCCGTCGGCACACTCACCGGCGGTACGCAGGCCGGCGGGCGTGATGGAAGCGAGGTAGAAGGGGATATCCGGATTGCCGTGCGTGATGCTGCGCAGCGCGCGACCCAGACCGGTGGCGTCTAGGCCGGCATACGGGATGACGTATTCCTCGCCGTGGAATTCCAGCGGCGCCTTGCGCTCCAGCACCTGGCGGATGATGGCGATGTACTCCTTGGTGCGCGCCATCGGCTTGCCGAAGCGCACGCCGTGCCAGCCTTCGACCACCTGCGGGCCGGAGACGCCGAGGCCGCACAGGAATCGATTGTTCGACAGGATCTGCAGTGTCATCACGGTCATCGCCGCGCAGGCGGGGGTGCGCGCAGGGATCTGCATGATCCCCGTGCCCGCCTTGATCTTTGTCGTGCGCGAGAGGATCCAGGTGACCGGCGTGACGGCGTCGGTGCCGTAAGCCTCGCCGGTCCAGACTTGGGAGAAGCCGAGGCGTTCGGCTTCCAGCACACGTTCCATGTCGAGCCTCGGGGTGGGCCCTGACATGTCGACGGTGATGCCGAGCTGCATGGGCGCGCCCCTTACCGGATTTTCGTCATGATGTCGTCACGGAAACGCTTCATGTTGTCGAGCGTGGCCGCCAGCGACGCACCGAACAGGCCGAAATCGAACGAGGTGACGCCGGCGTCGGACAACGCCTTGATGTCGCCCAGGTAGTCGGCGGCGCCGCCGGTGAACAATTTGCGCTCGCCGTTCACGGTGCCTTTCGGTTGCGCTTCCGGATTGGACGAGACGCGGTAGGCAAGGCCAACGGCCGAGGCGGGGCGTCCGGCCTTCTCCGTCATGCCGCGCAGCTTGGCGACGCCGGCCTTGTAGCGGCTCAGCGTGTCCATCGGGAATTGCGGGTTGGTGCCGATCGGATACCAGGCATCGCCGTAAGCCGCCGTGCGGCGCATCGCGGGGCCGCTTTCGCCGCCGATCCAGATCGGGATCGCAGCCTGAACCGGTTTCGGCGGAAACAGCACGTCGGAGAACTTCACGTATTTGCCGTTGAACTTCGGTTGCTCGGCAGTCCACAGCTCCTTGCAGACGGCCATCCATTCGTCGGTGACGGCGCCGCGTTCGGCGAAAGGCGGCGCGCCTATGGCGATGAATTCCTCCTCGCACCAGCCGGCGCCGATACCCAGCGTCAGGCGGCCTTTCGACAAATAGTCAATCGTTGCGAGAATCTTCGCGGTCAGCACAGCGGGACGATGCGGCACCACCATCACCGACGTAACGATGCGCAGCTTCGAGGTCGCGGCGGCGATAAAGGCGGCGGTGGTCAACTGCTCCAGTCGTGGCGCCGCGGCGCCGGAGGGGAACTCGCCGGAATCCGAATACGGATAGCGCGACGCGATGCTGGTGGGGATCATCACGTGATCGCTGACGGTGACGTAGTCGAAGCCGAGCGCCTCGGCCTCGGTGGCGATGCGCACGAGGCAGTCGGGCGCGATCAGGGGGCCGCTTGTGGGGGCACTGCATCCGATCTGCATTTGTTCCTCCGGCTTGAATTGTGCTTGGTTCGTCGATAGCACACGATGTCTAGGCTAGCGATGCAAGATGGCGCCGGAGCGGGGGAAGCACATGGACTACGGGATCCACTTCGGGACGCGCGGCTGCCTGGCCCAACGCGACAACATCATCGCGCTGGCACAGCGGGCCGAAGCGTTGGACTACGCGTATCTGGGCGTCGCGGACCATCTTGTGGTGCCGGTGCAGAGCAGTGTGCGCTATGCGTATACGGCGGATGGCGTCTGGCCGGGGGCACCGACCGGGGAATGCTTCGACGCGATCGCGACGCTGGCGTTCCTGGCGGCATGCACGCAGCGCATCAAGCTGTTGACCTCGGTCGCAGTCGTCCCATATCGCCCTGCGGTGCTGGCGGCGAAACTGTTCCTGACGGCCGATGTGCTGTCGGGCGGGCGGGTGATCGCCGGGGTGGGATCAGGCTGGATGCGCGAGGAGTTCGAGGCGCTGGGGACGCCGCCCTATGCCGAGCGGGGCGCAGTGACGGATGAGTATTTGCGTGCGTGGAAGACGCTGTGGACCGAGCCGCGTCCGACGCTTGATGGCACATACACGAAGTTCGAAAACATGGTATTCGAGCCGAAGCCGGCATCGAAGCCGCATCCGCCGATCTGGGTGGGCGGGGAAAGCCCGCCGGCGCTGCGCCGGGTCGCGCAGTTTGGGGACGGCTGGTATCCGGTATCGAACAACCAGCAGATCAGGTTGAACACGCCGGAGCGGCTGAAAAGCGGCGTCGACGGAATGCGCCGAGTGGTGGAAAAGGCGGGCCGCGATCCGGCGTCGGTGGATGTCGGCTATCTTTGGTTCCTGCCGCCGAACGAAACCGCGCAGACCGGGGCGGACAGGGAGCGGCAGTTGTTTACCGGGTCAGCGGCGGACTGGCAGGAGGACGCGGCGGCGCTGGCCGAGGCCGGGGCGCGGCACGTCATCTTTTATCTTCAACGCCCGACCATCACGGAGACACTGGACGTGATGCAACGGGTGAGCGAAGCGGTGGTACGCACGTCATGACACACGATGACGACCTGATCGCCTGGATCTCCCACGCGGCACTGCCGGAGCTGATGACAGCGGCTGCGGCTCGACGCGATGCGACGTACGGGCGGCTGATCTCCTACTCGCGAAAAGTGTTCATTCCGCTGACGAAGCTGTGTCGTGACGTATGCCATTACTGTACCTTCGCGGAACGACCGCGCGCGGGACGGCCGGCGTACCTGTCGCCGGAAGACGTGCTGGCCATCGCGCGCGCCGGCGCCGCGGCGGGCTGCGCCGAGGCGCTGTTCACGCTGGGGGACAAGCCGGAGCTGCGCTATGGCGCTGCGCGTGAGGCGCTGGCCGCGCGCGGGCACGCGACGACGATCGAATACCTGCGCGAAATGTGCGCTCTGGTGCTGGAAGAAACCGGGTTGCTGCCGCATCTGAACCCCGGCGTGATGACGCGGGAGGAAATCGCGGCACTTCGAAAAGTGTCGGCCAGCATGGGCATCATGCTGGAATCGAGCAGTGCTCGCCTGTGCGAACCGGGTGGCGTACACTATGGCTCGCCCGACAAGCTGCCCGCGGTGCGGCTGGAAATGATGCGCCAGGCCGGCGAGTTGGCGGTGCCGTTCACCACCGGCATCCTGATCGGCATTGGCGAGACGCGGGCGGAACGATTGGACTCGCTGGCGGCGATCGCGGAACTGCATCGCGCGCACGGTCACATCCAGGAAGTGATCGTGCAGAACTTCCGCGCCAAGCCGAAGACCAAGCAGGCGAGCGCGCCGGAGCCGGATCTGGAGGATTTGCTGTGGAGTATCGCCGCGGCTCGGCTGATCCTGCCCGCGGACGTGCATGTGCAGGCGCCGCCGAACCTGTCGCCTGGGGTCTACGAGAAACTGATCGGCGCGGGGATCGATGACTGGGGTGGCGTGTCGCCGGTTACCCCCGATCATGTGAACCCGGAGGCGCCATGGCCGGCGATCGCCACGCTGGCGGAACGGACGGCGAGCTTCGGCAAGGTCCTGGTGCCTCGGCTGCCGGTGTATCCGACCTATGCACATGCGGCGGAGCGGTGGCTGGCGTCGCCGATCGCCACGCGGGTGCGGCGTGCGATCGACGCGGACGGGTGGGCGCGCGACGACGACTGGGCGCCGGGGCTGACGACGATCCCGCGGCAGGCGGCGCCGCTGCTGTCGGAGGTCGATCCGCAGGTGGAAGCGGTTATCGCCAAGGCGATGGGCGGACGGCGGCTGGAAGAGGCGGAGATCGTGCGGCTGTTTGGCACGCGCGACCTGGACTATCAGCGCGTGCTGACGGCGGCGGACGAACTGCGCCAGGCAGTGAGCGGCGAGGTGGTTCGTTACGTCGTCAACCGAAACATCAACTACACCAATATCTGTTACTATCGCTGCAAGTTCTGTGCATTTTCCAAGGGCAAGACGCACGACGCGCTGCGCGGCACGCCGTACGACCTGGCGCTGGAGGAGATCGTTCGCCGTACGGAAGAGGCGTGGGAACGGGGTGCCACGGAAGTGTGCCTGCAGGGTGGCATCCATCCGGACTACACCGGCGAGACCTATCTGGGCATCTGTCGCGCGATCAAGCAGGCGGTGCCGGGGATGCATGTGCACGCATTCTCGCCGCTGGAGGTGACGCAGGGCGCGGCGACGCTGGGGCGCAGCCTGTCGTCGTTCCTGGCTGAGTTGAAGGACGCCGGGTTGGGAACCTTGCCGGGCACGGCGGCGGAGATCCTGGACGACGAAGTGCGGGCGGTAATTTGCCCGGACAAGGTGAACACCGCGCAGTGGGTGGATGTGCTGCGCGCCGCGCACGGGCTGGGGCTGCGGACGACGTCCACGATCATGTATGGACATGTCGAGCGGCCGATCTCCTGGGCTCGGCATTTGCTGGTGCTGCGCGATCTGCAGCAGGAGACCGGCGGGATTACGGAATTTGTTCCGTTGCCGTTCGTGCACATGGAAGCGCCGATGTATCTGCGCGGGATGGCGCGCAAGGGACCGACGGTGCGCGAGGCGGTGCTGATGCATGCGGTGGCGCGGCTGGTTCTGCATCCGTTGATCACGAACATCCAAACATCGTGGGTGAAGATGGGGCCGGAGGGTGCGGCGCTGTGTTTGAATGCGGGCGCGAATGATCTGGGCGGGACGCTGATGAACGAGAGCATCTCGCGCGCGGCGGGCACGCAACATGGGCAGGAGTTTCCGCCTGAGGCGATGGAGGCGTTGATCAGTTCGATCGGGCGGGTGCCGCGGCAGCGCACGACGGCGTATGGCGCGGTGGGGAATGACCGGCGGGCGGCGTCGTTCGGGGCGCCGGAGTTGGCGCCGGTCGTGCAAACACCGCCGCGGAAGGTGATGGCGGAGTAGGTTGGGACGGGAGCCGATCGGTGACGCGATTGTCCTGACCGGCGGAGGGATTGACCTGGTGGCGCTGCGTTCGCGTTGTGCTGACAGAGGTTGGTAGCTACGACTTTTGCAGCTGCCATCAGGAAAGTCGTGGGTGGCCGGCCTTCGCCGGCCATGACACGGGAGGGCCACGTCGTGGGTCAATCATTTCGTCTCTCGGTATTACTTGCTGCACGAAGGCAAGTCGTGGATGCCGGCCTTCGCCGGCATGACTGGGGTGTGTGGGTAGCGCCCGTCGCCTGGGCGAATTCGCGGTAGGCGCTGATGTCGTCCCGGTCCAGTGGCCGGACATCCGAAATTGCGGAGGCGGGGACTGCGTTTCCTTTCAGGTCAGCGCAGGCCGAGCTGGTCGAGGAAGCTCAGGGTCCGTGTCGGCATCGATGGCTCGGCGCACAGGAACGCGCGCAGGTCGTCGGGATGGTCGATGTCCAGCGCAAACCCGGGAAGCGGAACGATGGTTGGTTCGATACCGTGACGGCGCGCGGAGTCGAGGTGCGGGAAGTAGCTGTTGTCGCCGAAACGTAATGGTATCACTTCGGGCGGCAGGCAGAGCACGCCGTTGGAGCCTTGCTCATCGTGCGCTGGGGATATGGCGAAGGATGGGGCGGGACGGTGGGCGGCTATCAGCGTGTTGATCTCGGCGGCGGTGACGCGGGGGATGTCGCCGGGCAGGACGAGCATGCCGGCGTGACCTTCGTTGGTCAGGGTGCGGCAAATGGCGGCGACAGCGCCGGTGTGGCCGGACCGGGCGTCGTCGGTGATGACGCGGGCGCCATAGTGGCGGGCGAGTTCGCTCGCCAGTGGGTCGAGCGTATTGACCAGGATGCCGGCGAGGTTGGCGCCGGCCAGGGCGGTCAGCACGTCTTCCAGCATGATGGCGGCGAGCGATTCTCGTTGGGGGGGAGTGAGCAGGGGGGACAGGCGCTGCTTGGCGTTGGCGAACTCCTTGGCCGGGAGCGCGGCCCAGATATCGGGGGTGGGGGTCATGTTGGGGGTGGAACGTGTGGGGGTTGGCACTGCGTTGGGGTCGCGTTGACGTTTGTGGCGCGCCGCCCCCTCCCCCCAGCCTTCGTCCGCTTCGCGGCGAAAGCCCTCAAGGGGAGGGGGAGAAGGAGAGAATTTCTGATCATTTCGGTGTGCCTAATGACACCGCTGCGTCCAGCACCACTCGGGCCAGCGATTCGCGATCTTCCAGTGTCAGCATCAGTGTCTTTGTCGCGATGATGCTTGGGCGGAGGCCGTCCATCTGCGCGGCGTCGGCGTGGTCGACGATGTAGACGTCGAGCAGATCGCCGTACCACTCGGCGACGGCGCGGGCGGACGGGTTCAGACCGAGTTCCGCCATCATCTTGGCGGTGGGGCCCTTGACGGCGCGGCCGGCGATGATCGGCGAGACCGCAACGATCGGCGCGCGGCAGGCGTTCAGCGCATCACGCACGCCTGGCAGGGACAGGATCGGCTCGACGCTGACGAACGGATTGGACGGGCAGATCACCACCGCGGTCAGCGCGGGATCGGCCAGTGCCGACAGAAACGCTGGCTGCGGTTGTCCGTCGCCCTCGAAGACCAGTTCCTGCACCACCGGTTCGCAGCGCAGGCGGACGAAGTAGTCCTGGAAATCCAGCCAGCCGCTGTCGGCGCGGATGCGGGTGCGCATGCGGCCGTCGGTCATCGGCAGGATGCGCGGGCCGATGCCGAGGCGGCGGCTGATGTCGCCGGTGATCTCGGTCAGGGTCTCTCCGGCGCGCAGGCGGTGAGTTCGTTCCACGTGCATTGCCAGGTCGCGGTCGCCGAGGCGGAACCACGTTGCGCCGCCGAGTGTGGCGACGGTTTCCATGAAACTCCAGGTCTCGTCGCGGCGACCCCAGCCGAGTTCGTGATTGGCCAGGTCGGCGAGTGTGTAGACAAGCGTGTCGATGTCGGGGGAGATCGACAGGCCGAGATGGGTGAAATCGTCGCCAGTGTTGGCAATGATCGTCAGCTCGCCCGGCGGCAGCACGCGGCTGAGGCCGAGTGCCAGCTTGGCGCCGCCGATGCCGCCGGACAGGGCGAGAACTGTCACCGAAACAAATCCTCGGCCGGCGGGCGGATCAGTTCGGCGGCGGGGCTGTCGGGCGCGGTCCAGGTCAGGCCGTGGACCAGGACGACGGGGCGGGCCTCGGCGGCCTGGCCTTGCAGCAAGGAGGCGGCGGCGGCGATCTCGTCGGCGAAGCCGATGATGCTGACCTCCAGCATGCGGCCGAACAGGTCGGGGGAGCCGCGCAGGTCGATCAGGCCGGGTAGGCCGGCGGCACCGATCGCGATGCCGCAGGTGCCGCGGCGCCATGCGCGGCCGAAGCTGTCGCTGATGATGACGCCGATGCGCGCGCCGTAGTGGGCGGACAGGCGCGCGCGCAGGCGCTCGGCGCTGGCGTCGGGGTTCTCCGGCAGCAGCAGCACGCGGTGGATGCCGTCGGCGGGGGCGACGTTCGACTGGTCGACCCCCGCGTTGGCCATGACGAAGCCGAGACGATGCTGCACGATGATCAGGTTCGGGCGGCTGCGGACGACGCGGGTGGATTCGGACAGGATGACCTCGACCAGGCGCGGGTCCTTGCCGACCTCGGCGCCCAGCGCGACCGCGCGGGAGCCAGGGATGACGGTGGCGAGATCGACGATGCGGTTCTCGGCCTTGGAGACGATTTTTTGCGCGACCACCAGCACGTCGCGGTCGGCCAGCGTTCGGCCGGCGAGGGCGAGGGACGCGACGATCAGGTCGGCCAGGTCGTCGCCGGAGCGGACCATCGGCAGGCCGGGCAGGGCGAGCAGTTGCAGTTGGTCCGGGGTGGACATCGGCGGCGGCCTCGATCCTGCGCGGTTACGACACTTGCGGGACAAATCCCGGACTTGCGCCGCGGTCAAGGGTGGGGATTGCCGAGCGTGGCGAAGGAATCGCTGGCGATCCAAAAGTCGTGGATGGCCGGCCCACTCCTCCGCCGGGGCATGCTTCGCCGGCCATGACGAGTGGAGAGTCGGGGCTTGCGGCCGCTAGTATTGCGCGAAGGCGCGGCGGAGTTTGGGCAGGACGGCCTCGCCGTAGAGTTTGAGGAAGCGTTCCTGGTCCGGACCGGGGGCGTGGAACACCAGGTGGCGGAAGCCGAGTTCGACGTAGGGGCGGATCTTTTCGATGTGCTCGTCAGGATCGGTGGAGACGATCCAGCGGCTGGCGGTGCGTTCGATCGGCAGGGCGTCGGCGAGGCGCTCCATTTCGCTGGGGTCCTCGACTGACATTTTCTCCTCCGGCGTCAGCGCCAGGGCGGCCCAGTGGCGGGTGTCTTCCAGGGCGCGCTGGCGGTCGGTGTCGAAGGAGACTTTCATTTCGATCATGCGATCGTAGTTGGCGTCGGATTTGCCGGCGAGCGCGATGCCTTCCGCGACGTTGGGCAGCAGGGTTTCGGTGTAGAGCTTCCAGTTCTTGCCTGAGGTGCAGATGAAGCCGTCGGCGGAACGGCCGGCGTATTTGGCCACCTGGGGACCGGCGGCGGCGACGTAGATCGGCACCGGCATGGCGGGCTTGTCGTAGATCGTTGCCTTGTCGGTTTTGTAGTACTGGCCCTCAAAGGTGACGCGGTCCTCGGTCCAGAGTTTGCGGATCAGCGTGATGGCCTCGCGCAGGCGGGCGAAGCGTTCCTTCATCTCCGGCCACGCCATGCCGGTGGACGGGACCTCGTTGAGGGATTCGCCGGTGCCGACGCCCAAGACGACGCGGTTGGGGAACATCGCGCCGAGGGTGCCGAAGACCTGGGCGACGACCGCGGGGTGGTAGCGGAAGGTGGGCGTGAGCACGGAGGTGCCCATGATGATGCGGCTGGTGGAGGCTCCCAGGGCGCCGAGCCAGGCCAGCGCGGAGGGGGCGTGGCCGTCGGTGTGTTTCCAGGGCTGGAAGTGGTCGCTGATGAAGACGGAGTCGAAGCCTGCCCGCTCCGCGAGGGCGGAGAAGGTCAGGAGTTGCCTGGGGCCGAATTGTTCGGCGGAGGCCTTGTAGCCGAGTATGAGCACGGTGGTTGCTCCCGCTGGTTGGGTGGGACGCTAGCGCCGGGTTGGGTGGGGCGGCAACCGGGGGGTGCTGGGTTTGGTCGGGACCGGCGCCTGCGGACCAATCGGCCGATCTTGGTGTCGACGGTTCCGCGACGTGATACGATGCGCCGCAGAGGAGCGCGCGATGCCGCAACGCCTGAGCCGTGAAGAGTTCCGTCGGTGGGCGGCGGAACAGACCGGCCGCTACGAACGCATCGACGGCCAGCCGGTCGCGATGTCGGCGGAGCGGATTCAGCATGTCCGGATCAAGAATCGAATCTGGGCCGCGCTGGATCGCGCCATCGCAGCCTCCGGTCTCGACTGCGAGGCGCTGGGTGATGGCGTCGCCATCGAGGTCGAAGAGAATACCGATTACGAGCCGGACGCCGTGGTGAATTGCGGCCCACCGGCGCCGCCCGACGCGGTGGCCGCGGCAAATCCGATTGTCGTGGTCGAGGTGTTGTCACCGACGACGCAGGCGGTCGACACCAGCGACAAGCTGGCGGACTACTTCCGCGTCGCCTCCATCCAGCACTGCCTGATCGTCAGTGCCCGCCGTCGCGAGATCATCCGTCACCAGCGGAATGGCGCGGAAATCGTATCGCCTATTGTCAATGTGGGATCGATCAGTCTCGACCGGCCCGGCATCGCGATCGACCTTGCGGAGATCTACGCGGGCCTGGGATAGCGCGATGCCAGTCTGCTCGGCTAATGCCCGCCGCCGATCAGGTCTTGGATGGTCTCGATCAACGCTCGCGCGGTCTGGACGCGTTCCAGCGCCATTTCTTCGGCGACAATGTCAGTGGGCTCTACCGCCGCCAACTCGGCTTCGGCCTCGGCAAGGCGCCTCTCGCCCTCGGCGCGGTTGAGCTCGGTCACCGGCTCCACCTCGGTCGCCAGCACGGTGCAGCGCTCCGGCGTGATCTCGGCGAAGCCGCCGCCGACGAACAGGCGGTCGGTGATGGTCTCGCCCTCATACAACGTGATGGTGCCGCCACGCAGCATGACGATCATCGGTGAGTGCCCGGGGAGTACGCCGATGTCGCCCTCGCTGGCCGGGATCACCACCATGTCCACGGGGCGGGACAGGAGGAGTTTCTCGGGGCTGACGATCTCCAACGCGACTGGCATGGGGGCAAATCCCTGGTCGGTGTTTCGATTGTGTCATGGTCCGCGCAGGCGGACCATCCACGGCTTTGCTGACCCGCGAAGGAAAGCCGTGGATGGCCGGGACAAGCCCGGCCATGACACAGAAAGATCAGGCCGCGGCGGCCAGGCTTTCGCCCTTCTTCACGGCTTCTTCGATGGTGCCGACCATGTAGAAGGCGGATTCCGGCAGGTGGTCGTACTCGCCGGCGCAGATCGCCTTGAAGCTGCGGATGGTGTCGGCAACCGGCACGAATACGCCGGGGAAGCCAGTAAACACCTCGGCGACATGGAACGGTTGCGACAGGAAGCGCTGGATTTTTCGCGCGCGCGCTACCACGAGCTTGTCGTCCTCGGACAGTTCGTCCATGCCCAGAATGGCGATGATGTCCTGCAACGATTTGTAGGTTTGCAGGATGCGCTGGGTCTCGCGGGCGACCTGGTAGTGCTCCTCGCCGACGATGCGCGGGTCCAACGAGCGCGAGGTCGAGTCCAGCGGGTCCACCGCCGGATAAATGCCCAGCTCGGCGATCTGCCGCGACAGCACGGTGGTTGCATCAAGGTGGGCGAAGGACGTGGCTGGTGCCGGGTCGGTCAGGTCGTCGGCCGGCACGTAAATCGCCTGCACCGAGGTGATCGAGCCCTTCTTGGTCGACGTGATGCGCTCCTGCAACGCGCCCATGTCGGTAGCCAGCGTCGGCTGGTAACCCACCGCGGAGGGGATGCGGCCGAGCAGCGCGGAGACCTCGGCGCCGGCCTGGGTGAAGCGGAAGATGTTGTCGACGAAGAACAGCACGTCCTGGCCCTCCTCGTCGCGGAAGTATTCCGCCAACGTCAGGCCAGACAGGCCGACGCGGGCGCGGGCGCCCGGCGGCTCGTTCATCTGGCCGTACATCAGCGCCACCTTCGATCCCTCGGTGGAGCCGTTTTCGCCCAGCTTGATGACGCCGGCGTCGATCATCTCGTGGTACAGGTCGTTGCCCTCGCGGGTGCGCTCGCCCACGCCGGCGAACACCGACACGCCGCCATGCGCCTTGGCGATGTTGTTGATCAGCTCCTGGATCAGCACGGTCTTGCCGACGCCGGCGCCGCCGAACAACCCGACCTTGCCGCCCTTCAGGTAGGGCGCCAGCAGGTCCACCACCTTGATGCCGGTCACCAGGACCTCGGCCGAGGTCGCCTGCTCCTCGAAGGTCGGGGCCGGGCGGTGGATCGGGTAGCGCATCTTGGCGTGCACCGGGCCGCGCTCGTCGATCGGGTCGCCGATCACGTTCAGGATGCGGCCGAGGGTTTCCGGCCCGACCGGCACGGTGATCGGCCCGCCGGTGTCCACCACTTCCTGCCCGCGCACGAGGCCGTCGCTGCTGTCCATGGCGATGCAGCGCACGGTGCGCTCGCCGAGTTCCTGGGCGACTTCCAGCACCAGCGTGCGGTTGTCCAGCTTGGTGTGCAGCGCGTTCTGGATGAATGGCAGCTCGCCGTCGAATTGTACGTCGACCACGGCGCCCATGACCTGGGTGACCCGTCCGACGATGTTGCTGGCCATGCTCGGTGTTCCTTCGCAATTACACCTCTCCCGCTTGCGGGAGAGGTCGCCGCGCGCAAGCGCGGCGGGTGAGGGTCAGACGGCTTCGGCGCCGGAGATGATCTCGATCAGTTCGCGGGTGATGTTCGCCTGGCGCGCCCGGTTGTAGTTGAGCGTCAGGCGCTTGATCATGTCGCCGGCGTTGCGCGTGGCGTTGTCCATCGCGGCCATGCGGGCGCCGTGTTCGCCCGCGGCACTTTCCAGTAGAGCGCGATAGACCTGGATGGCGAGGTTCCGCGGCAGCAGGCGGGCGAGGATTGTTTCCTCGTCCGGCTCGAACTCGTAGGTGGCGCCTCCCAGCGCGGCGGTGGCTTCTTCCTGGCCCGCTGGTGGAGGGGCGGGGATGAGCCGCTGCTCGGTGACGACCTGCGAGATCACCGACTGGAAGCGGTTGTAGATCAGCGTGCAGACATCGATCTCGCCGGCCGCCAGCATGGCGGTGACGCGCTGGGCGATGTCCTCGGCGTCGGTGAAATCGATGCGCTTCTTGCCGGCGAACGTGACATCGCCGGTGATCCGACTGGCCAGCTCGCGGCGCAGGAAGTCGCGCCCCTTGCGCCCGACCGCGAGGATTTTGACGGTCTTGCCCTGGGTCTCCAGCCGGCGGGCCAGGGCGCGGGTGGCGCGGCCGATATTGGTGTTGAACGCGCCAGCCAGGCCTCGGTCGGCGGTGACCGCGACCAACAGGTGGGTTTGGTCCTTGCCGGTGCCGACCAGGAGCGAAGGGGCGTTGGGGGAGTCGGCGACCGAGGCTGCCAGGGCACCCAGCATGCGTTCCATGCGGAGCGCGTAGGGGCGCGCGGCCTCGGCCTGGAGTTGTGCGCGGCGCAGTTTGGACGCCGCAACCATCTTCATGGCCGCGGTGATCTTCTGGGTGGATTTCACGCTGTTGATGCGCGTGCGGAGGGCTTTAAGGCTGGGCATGACTACACCTCGCCCGCGCTTGCGGGCTTGGGCCGCGACGAGCGGACCAAGCTCGGTGTGCGGAGCGCGGCGGGTGAGGGTGTTGACCCAGTACCGGTTGCTCCTTCACCCGCGCCGCTCACGCGACGCGACCTCTCCCGCGACGAGCGAGAGAGGTGTACGAAGTGTCGCTCTGCCATCATGCGAAGGTCTTGGTGAAGGCATCTAGGAAGGCGGTCAGCTTCTTCTCGGTGTCCGGCTTGATCTCGAGGTCAGTGCGGATCGATGTCAGGATCGCCGGCTCGCGCGACTTGAGTTCGCCCAGAAGCTGTGATTCGAAGGCGCCGATGCGGCCGACCTCGATCTTGTCCAGGTAGCCGCGCACACCGGCGAAGATGGCTACCACCTGCTCGTCCACCGGCACCGGGCGGTATTGCGGCTGTTTCAGCAGTTCCGTGAGCCGCGCGCCGCGGGCGAGCAGCGCCTGGGTGGAGGCGTCGAGGTCGGAGGCGAACTGGGCGAAGGCCGCCATTTCCCGGTATTGCGCCAGCTCCAGCTTGATGCGGCCGGCGACCTGCTTCATTGCCTTGATCTGGGCGGCGGACCCCACGCGAGACACCGAGATGCCGACATTCACCGCCGGGCGGATGCCGCGGAAGAATAGCTCGGTTTCCAGGAAGATCTGCCCGTCGGTGATCGAGATCACGTTGGTCGGGATGTAGGCGGAAACGTCGCCGGCCTGTGTTTCGATCACCGGCAACGCGGTCAGCGAGCCAGCGCCGAAATCATCGCTCATTTTCGCGGCGCGTTCCAGCAGGCGGGAGTGCAGGTAGAATACGTCGCCGGGGTAGGCCTCGCGGCCCGGCGGGCGGCGGAGCAGTAGCGACATCTGGCGGTAGGAGACGGCCTGCTTCGACAGGTCGTCGTAGAAGATCACCGCGTGGCGGCCGTTGTCGCGGAAGAACTCGCCCATCGTGCAGCCGGTGTAGGGCGCCAGGAACTGCATCGGCGCCGGGTCGGAGGCGGTGGCGGCGACGATGATCGAGTATTGCAGCGCGCCGTTTTCCTCCAGCGTCTGCACCAACTGGGCAACGGTGGAGCGCTTCTGGCCGATCGCGACGTAGATGCAATAGAGCTTCTTCTTCTCGTCGTCGCCGGCGTTGATGCCCTTCTGGTTGATGATCGTGTCGATGATCACCGCGGTCTTGCCGGTCTGGCGGTCACCGATGATCAGTTCGCGCTGGCCGCGGCCGACCGGGATCAGCGCGTCGATCGCCTTGAGGCCGGTCTGCATCGGCTCGTGCACCGATTTGCGCGGGATGATGCCAGGGGCCTTCACCTCGACGCGGCTGCGCGTGACGTTGGTCAGCGGGCCCTTGCCGTCGATCGGCGTGCCTAGCCCGTCCACGACGCGGCCGAGCAGCCCGTCGCCCACCGGCACGTCCACGATCGAGCCGGTGCGGTTGACGGTGTCGCCTTCGCGGATCTGGCGGTCGTCGCCGAAGATCACCACGCCGACGTTGTCGGTTTCGAGGTTCAGCGCCATGCCGCGGATGCCGGCGCCGGGGAATTCCACCATCTCGCCGGACATGCAGTTCTGCAGGCCGAAGACGCGGGCAATGCCGTCGCCGACGGACAGCACCTGGCCGGTCTCGGCGACGTTGGCCTCGGTGTCGAACGCGGCGATCTGCTGCTTCAGGATCTCCGAGATCTCGGCTGGGCGGATCTCCATATCAGGCGGCTCCCTTCATGGCGTACTGCAGGCGCTGCAGGCGGGATTTGAGTGAGGTGTCATACAGGCGGGCGCCGACGCGGACGACGAGGCCGCCGAGCAGGTCGGGTTGCAGCGTTGAGGCGATGTTGACATTGCCGTAGCCGGCCTCGATCAGGCGGGCGTGGAGCTGTTGGCGCTGCAGGTCGGTGAGCGGATGGGCGGAGGCGACGTGGGCGGTGATGACGCCGCGCTTTTCGGCGACCAGGGCGGCGAAGGCGGCGACGATGGCGCGCAGCGCGCGCAGGCGGCGGTTGGAGACGACGACGCCGACAAGGTCGCGGACGGGCTTGCCGAAGCCTTCCGATTGCAGGACAGCGAGGGCGGCGCGGCGGGCGGTCTGGATGTCGATCAGCGGGGAGGCGAGCAGGCGGCGGAAGTCGGCCGACGTGTCGATCAGGCGGCCGAGGGTTTCCATCTGTTCGACGACGGTGTCGAGCGCGCGGAGGTCTTCCGCGTGCGAGTAGAGGGCGGCGGCGTAGCGGTCTTCAAGGCCGCCGCCGGAGGAGATGACTGTGCCGCCTGAAGCCACTGGTGGGGTCCTGTTCGATGCGCACGCGTGATCGCGGCCGAAGGGAAGCCGGCGTCCGGACCGGCGGGCGGGCGTCTAGCATGGGGTTGGCGGGGGTGCAACGGGCGGGGTGGGGTATGGGTGAGTCCAATCGTCACCTTCCGGCCCGGGGCCAACATCCATGACCTGAGGTTGCCTCTTCCCGACTCCGGGTGTCCGTCGACCGAGGAAAATGGCGCGGACCTGCTCAGGACGGCGGTAAACAAGTGTCGCCCAACGCATCGCTGAAGGATCGGCCGGGACCAAACATGCAATCGAGACGCGAGTGGAGCACGGGCGTTGGCAAAATGGGAGACCGTGTCGTGGCACCGAAAAGCCGTACGCGTTCAGCGAAAAAGAAGAAGCGTTCAGCAATTCCACGGGTCCCAAAGCCTGGCGACGAATATCAGAATGCTGTCGCATTAGTCGCGAAGAGCATAGTCTAATCCGCTGAGGTTGAGGTGGGAGTTTAGACAAATGGGCCGGACGGTCGTCGCGACCTTGACGTGGTTGTTCGCCCGAGCGACGCCGACTCCGCTCCACTGGTCGTCATAGAACGCCAAGATTTGGAACAGGCCCACCGGTATCGCATTCATCGACGCGCTCGACTCCAAACGGCGAGATATTGGTGCGTCGGTTGCAATGATCTGCAGCAACTCGGGATTTACGTCCGATGCCCTTCGTAAAGCCGCGCGCATGGGGCTTCCGGCGTTGGCGGCCTTAATTGAAGGTGAGAAGAGAATCCGAGTTGTGGTTTGCGAGCAGATCTACACACGGATCGTCGAATTCCTGCACCACGCAGCCACGTTTCACCATCCGGACCAGGACCTGCCTAACGATGTCAAAGGTGGGCTTGCTCGGCCTCACTATAAGCAGGAGTGGACCTATCACGGCAAGTCGGTGGAGGCCCGGGTGGCCGGGAAGTTATTGGAGATTGCAGCTCCTGCGACCCGTTCGCGGTCCTTTTTCATCGCATTCAGGTTTCGGGAGTCGATCGGCCTAGATATTCGCGGATTCAATGTTTGGGCCAGTGGAATCGACATTCGTGCAGCGTTCTCTGTGCAGTGGATGACCCAGGTTGCGGAGATCGGCGCCTCACAAGGTATGTATGACTATCTTCGGCAAGTGGTGGCACTTGGTCCCGGGCCATATCGGTTCCACATTAAAAATGTTAACACTCAAACCTGGGGTACTCCGGTTGGAATCGAAGACGTCCCTCCGCGCCTGCTCATCCCGTTCGACCAGCGACAAACTCCGGATATAGCGTCTATGGAAATGACACTTGCAATGGTCAAAAACATGCCCCAGAGCGATCCGAAATACGCTCCGGATCTCGATCCATTCATCGTTAGCAAAGAGATTGTGGGCGAAGAGGAGGACTAATAATTACCCGTCAAAACGATAGTGCGTTTGACGACAGTTCCCGTCAAAAGCTTCGGTATTTCTGCTCGATTTTTGGTGTCTGCACCAGATCCCGGAGCCGGCCCGGCCTTGGCGTCCGCCTTGGATTCCGGTCAGCGCCAGGTGCCTAGCGGATCAGCACTACAGCAAGACAACACCAATCGCCGTTGCTGCGCGACGAAGATTTTCGTCGAACGTTGCCAAAGGCAGTTCGCAGCGACGGCTCAGTTCGAGATAGGCCGCATCGTATAGCGACAGACGCTGATCCGTGGCGAGCGTTGCCGTGTCCCGCATCGCTCTGGTCCATGTCTCGGCATCAACCGTGATTGGCAGATCGAGCAGCAGCACCTGGGCTTTCTGACGCTGCAGCGCATCGATCCGGCGCTGCCGCTCGGCAACCAACAGCGTTTGCCCAACTTCCAGATGCCAGAGATTAGGCACCAGCGCACCGGCTTCCGCAACGCGTCGAAGGATCGTGCGCGCCCGCTCCGCGTGGTCTTCATCGAGAACCGCGGATATCGCGACCGAGGCATCCAGGACAAGCGCGACCACCGGGGCAGCGCCTATGGCCGCCCCTCATCCCGCATAGCACGGATGTCGTCCTGTGTGACACGCACGCCCTGCGCCGCCAATTCCTTCCCGATGGCAAGCAGGCCTTCGACCGCCGCCATCGCCTTGGCAACGTCGTGGCCACCCTCGGGCACCAACCGCGCGATTGGCTTGCCGTGGCGCGTGATCACGACCTGCTCGCCGTGCTCGACCTTGTCGAGCAGTTCCGACAACTTGACCTTGGCCTCATACGCGCCGACCGAGATGGCTTCTTTGAGGGGAATTTGGTTCATGCCTATATTTTAGACGAGTCGGCCGACTGGTGCAAGATTGGGCTGGCAAAGTCGAGACCCGCGTTGGCCGATCAGCCGGCGGACCCGTCGCGGGATAACGCCTTCCGAGCGTCCTGACAGGCCGCCTTCAACGGGGGAAGGTCGCGTTCGACCAGCAGCCAGATTCGGGCCAGATCAACAGTGTGGTACTCATGCCTTAGCCGGTTGCCAAGCCCCGCGGATTTCCCGCCACGGAATCTGGGGGCGAAGATTGGGGGCGGTGTCACCGAGCTTGAGGGTTGCTTCGCTGATGATGATCAGCGGATATTTGACAGCGAAGACGATTTGGTCGTTCGCGGCAAATGACTTCGCGTCCAAGTCTTTGGTTAATTGCTCGACCCGCTCGATATTATCGATGATATCCGTGAAGCGCTGAACCGGATCGCTAGAAGGCACACACTGCCTCGCGATCCACGTTTTGCCGCACGCGTGGCTTGAGGGTGCCCTCTTCGATCAGATCGACAGGCTGGCCGAGCAGATCGGCGAGCTGGTTTTCGATCCTGATCACGTCCAGCAGGGACAGAGGCCGGGCCTCGTCGAACGCCGCCAGCAGGTCGATATCGGACTCCTCGCCCGCCCTGTCTCGTGCCGTGGAGCCGAACAGCGACAGCCGTATGACACCGGCAGCCTTCAGCTCCGGTTCGTACGCGCGAAGCGTGGCGATGACGGCGTCTCGGTTCATATCGGAATTCTACACTACCCTGTGGATTGGCCCCAGTATCATCCTGACGATGCGTCGGCGGTTCCTCACCAACCCGACGCGGATCATGGAACGTGGATCGGCGCCGACGGCGGTCATGGCGGCAATAATCAGGCGGCTGTAACGGGCAGCCGCGTCAATGCCCCCACGACGGGCGCTCTCGAGAAGGACGGCGTCCATGCAAATGCGGCCGGGCGGATTCCAGCCCGGCGCCGGCCGTTCATACGCGCGCGGCTGTACATGAGCGGCTGGGTGTCTCGTGGACCGCCAAAGCGGCCGCTTCACCCGCGGCATCCAGCGCGGATCGGCGGCAGCAAATCAAAACTGTCTGCAACGCCGTCTGGATCGCTGTGGGCTCACGTTAGATGCCCAGCAGGTGAAGCCTGCGGCAACGCCGACGACTGTCCGCCCCCCTACGCCCTATTGGCTAGGGGGGGATTGGCTGGGAGGCGGTGGTGGAGGTGGCTGATATTTGTCAGTGGCCTGCCTCGCCGGCTCATCGGACGAATGGCACGAGGTCTTGGTGCCGCTCGTCGGCTGCCCGCCGAAGGCGCAGGGGATGTCGTCCTGGAAGAAATGCGGGATGCCGGTCGTGAAGGTTTGACGCAGACCATCGAAGAAGTCCGCTCGTGCCGGGGACGGCGCCAAGGAAGCCAGCGTCAACACGGCGACCGGACAAGCGAGGCGCAAAAGCCGATAAGTCTTGGGAATCAATGTCGTCTCTCCCGAGTTCCCGGGCGTGAGGCGCTCAGACGGCGGCCGACTCGCCCGCTATCACGTGGCCCAATCGTGGGTTGCTCAATTACAATTTGGAACGTGCGATGAAACCGAAAAGACCCGCACAGGATAACGTGATGTCGGGGGCAGGGGCAGCCGCTTCCCATCGCAATGGTCCGCCCTTGGACGGGGCACCGCAGGGGCGCGTTCAGTCACGAGCGGGTCTCCAAGACCCGACGCCAGGCGCTCGGCCCCGCCCCGAAGCGGGCCGGCGGCCGCGGGACGCACCCCGGTGATTGTCACCATGGGGCTTGGTCCGGCCGATCATACAGCAACCCCCGTGCATCCGGGCGAAATCGCAGCAGCAGATCCATGTGCCGGACGTTGCGGCTGATCAGCGTCGCTCCCGCCTCCATGGCGGTCAGCAGCATCAAGGCGTCATTGAGGACCTCTCTGCGGCTTTCCCCGCGGATAGCCCTGGATGAGTTCGAGGATGCCGGCAATGAGCGCGGCCTCGGTCCAGGCGTCCGCGCCAGGGGCGATGATCCGGGTCGGTGCCATGCGCGACAGGGTCTCTATCAGTGGCACACGGTGCGCGGCCGTCGCGGGATGCGCGGGATCGAGGTGGCCTATACTAACGGCCAACTCGGCGCACGCGATGGCACTGTGCAGCACGACGTTCCGTGCCACCAACGTCGCGATCGACGTCGGCAGGCCCGGCGCCTTGAGGGCATCGAGATAGACCGTCGTCTCGAGCATGATCGGCGTTGCGCCCCCAACTGCCGCCGCGTCAAAGGGAAGCTAGGCGCGAGCGCGATACGCCAGCGTTCTGGTCCAGGCGGCGGGGTCACGCCGGGCGAGCAGCGCGATCGGGCTAGGCTGAGACGGCGATCTCGGCCAACGACTTGTCGGCGGACGCATTTCGTTGCGCGATGAGCGATGTGAGGGTCTGCGAAGCGGGGGCTTGGCCCGTGCCGGCGCTGGGCGCGTCGGCCGGGCTGGCGAACTGCCAGGTCCGCCATGGCCGCCCGTCCTTGGTGCCGCTTATCGAGCCATCGGCTCCGGGCGTGACCGCGTAGGCCGATCCGTCATGGGTGAAAGAGAAGGCGCCGGCACTGATGGTTCCGGCCGAAGCGCGGTTTTTGATGGCGTCGGGGCTGACGGAATCCAGGATCGGGATGCCGAGGTTCGCCGCGTAGTAGAGCGCCTGTGACGGACCGCCGACGGCCGCGCCGATGACCTCGGCCGGTTCCGCGCTCGGCGGTGGCGGTTCCAAACTCGGCCGCGACGTCAGCCTCGTTCCAGCAGGCGGCCGTTGCCGCCACATCAGCCGCTTTGGCGCGCGCGGCAGTCGCGGCCAATCCGTTGACGCCGGTCGCCCAGGACAGGGCGTAGTCGACCTGAGCGGGGTCCGGCGCGAGCGCCGTCGAGGCAATGTGCAATGACGTGGTCGCCGTGGCGCTGAGATCGACGACGACCGCCGGCTGGTCGGCGTTGCCGGCGGTTGCCTGCGGCTGGCTTGTCGGCACGGTGGCCGGCGGAATGGTTGCACCCGGCAGAGGCGCAGGGCCGAGCGCAATCGGGTCAATGGCGGTGATATCGGACATCGGTTCATGCTCCGAGGAGAACGGGAATTTGGACCGCCAGTGTGCACGAAACCCTAAGCCGCCGGAGCCGGAACCAATAAGTCTGGTGTATCCTCCTCCGCCGGAGTGTGAGCTGGCGGGGGTACGGCATGAGCCAATCTCTGATGGATCGCTACGACGATCGGATTTCTGGTGTGCTGTCGTGCGACGACCGCATGGTGATCACCGGGACGCTACCCGGGGTTTGCTATGC
>DASRQX010000252.1:0-28894 GCA_035696165.1 Acetobacteraceae bacterium
GAGGGATCAATGGCTAGAGATGTGAAGAAAGATCGGTTCGTGGCTCGGCTTGAGAAGGCTATCAACGCCTCCCCCAAGACCCAGTTCCAGATCGCAGAGGAGCTCGGATACGAGAACCCAAATCTGATAACGATCTTCAAAAAGGGCACCACGAGGGTTCCCTTGGAGAAGGTGCCGGCGATGGCGCGGGCGTTGGATCTCGAACCGGCAGACTTTTTGCGGGACTGGTTGGCTGTCTACATGCCAGGCGCGCTGGTCGCCATTGAAGAGCTCGTAGGGACGCCCCTGAGCCGCTCTGAGCGAACCTGGGTCGATGGGCTGCGGAAGACATTCTCGACCGTCCCTCCGTTCGACAAGGCGTGGAGCGAGGGGCTGAAGGATCTCGTCAGATCTGCCGCACCGGCGACCATCGCCGCCTGATCCAGCTTTACGACTTCTAAACGCAACAGGGTGCTCTTCGGGGCGCTCTTTTTTGCGTCTGCGGCATCGCCCATCTGACCACCATCTGACCAAACTGTCCCCACGCACCCCCAAAACACCCCAAATCCCCGGTCAGAAGTTGGTCAGAAATAACACAGCGTTTATTTTAGAACGTCAATCTGCGGTAGGGGATATGTGAGTGTTATCAGAGGTTTAGAGGGGGATCTTTAGTGGAGCGGGTGACGGGAATCGAACCCGCACCACCAGCTTGGAAGGCTGGGGCTCTACCGTTGAGCTACACCCGCGTAGGGGAGCGACTGATTTACCGACCAGCCGCCTCGTGCGCAATCGCGACGTCCGTGTGACCCCGGGGCAGCCGCATTTCGACATGCTGCTGGGCGTACGTTGTCCGTGGTCGTGGCGCGAGCGGTCAGTGGAACCGCCAGAGCGCCAGGGCGTCAAGTCGCGGACCGGGGACCATTTCGCGCGCTTGACTCATATATCTATCCGGTTATAGGTTTGATCGATAGCCAACGAGTTATCAATTGTGATGCCACAGCCCCACGAAATCCTTTTCAGAACGCTCGCCGATCCGACGCGACGGGCCATCTTCGAGCGGCTGTGTCGCGACGGAGACCAGACGGTCGGGGCCCTGACGGCGCAGGCCGGGGTCTCGCAACCGGCCGTCTCAAAGCATCTCGGGATCTTGAAGCAGGCCGGGCTGGTACGCGATCGCCACGAAGGTCGCCAGACGCACTATAGCGCGCAGCTCGGCGCGTTGGCCCCGCTGGTCGACTGGACAAGCCAAATGGCGGCCTTCTGGCAAGGCCGGTTCGAGCACCTTGAAGACCTGCTCAAAAGGATGGACCAATGACCAATACTGTGACCGAAACGCTCTGCTTCGTTGCCGAGAGGCCGTTCAAGACGTCGGCGAAGGTTGCAAAGAAGCAAGCCAGCCCATTGCCGAGCGAACGAATGTGGGCGGCGGGCGAGCGACAACAACCATGAAGCAAGCGACAACAACCATGCAGAAGGTGGGCAGCGGCTCGAACGAAGGCAAAGGAGTAGACTCTCCCTCTGCGCTGATAGATGCGAGGATCAAGGAACTGAGTGATTGGCGGGGCGAGACGCTCGCTCGGGTCCGAATACTCATCAAGCAGGCCGACCCCGAAGTGGTCGAGGAGTGGAAGTGGAGAGGGGTTCCGGTGTGGTCGCACGACGGAATGGTCTGCACCGGTGA
Source organism: Acetobacteraceae bacterium (assembly GCA_035696165.1). Classification (GTDB taxonomy): domain Bacteria; phylum Pseudomonadota; class Alphaproteobacteria; order Acetobacterales; family Acetobacteraceae; genus Palsa-883. The sequence goes on from DASRQX010000252.1 coordinate 1,661, forward strand.
GACGTACAAGAGTGTCGTGAAGCTGACCTTCGCCAAGGGCGCCTCGTTGGGGGACCCCTCAGGCCTCTTCAATTCCAGCCTCGAAGGCAACACCAGGCGCGCAATCGATTTCCATGAGGGCGACGAGATTGATGCAAAGGCGTTGCAGGAGCTCATTCGCGCCGCCGTGGCACTGAACACGTCGGTGCGCGCCGCCGCTGGCCCCGTCCGCACCCAGAAGAGACCAAAGAACGCTTGAGGAACGGGTCATTCAGCCGGTTTCACGAACCGGTTCGACCACCTCGAAGATCTACTCGAAAGGATGGATCAATGACCGATACCGCGACCGAAACGCTCTCCGTCGTTGTCGAACGGGAGCTGCCTTTTCCGCCGGAGAAGATCTGGCGCGCGCTGACCCAACCACACCTGATCGAGGAGTGGCTCATGAAGAACGACTTCAAGCCTGTCGTGGGCCACAGTTTCAATCTTCGCGCGGACTGGGGCGCTGTTGACTGCCAGGTCCAGACAGTCGAGCCGAACAGAACGCTGTCTTACACGTGGGATGCCTTTGGTCTCGGGAGTGTCGTCACCTGGACTCTCACTGCGACGAGCACGGGGACCCACCTCCGCATGGAGCAGTCGGGTTTCCGGCCGGATCAGCAACAGGCCTACCAGGGCGCCAAGGGCGGGTGGCCGAGGTTCTTTTCCGCCCTGGAGCAGGTGTTGGCGCGGATCGACTGAAGCTCTCAAGCCAGCGTGAATGTTTGGACGGAGCACGGAGATGTAAACACGAACGGCGCGGCAAGCAGTTAAATAATTCGGACACTCAGTTGCACCGAGTGAACACGTGGTTTTACTGAGCAGTCAGTAAGGGCGCTTCACGCGCATACACTGGCTGGCTTCGCGCGAAGCGCAATCAATTCTGCTGATGCTTCTCGGTGGAACCCTATGCCCCCTCCGTGTAACTCTATGTCTGTCAGCTCGACTGATGCCAGCCGCCCGAGTGATCGACCCTTCGCCGGCATGACCGGGGGGTGCTTGGCGGGTTGGCCTCTTGGTGGTTCACTGGCGGTGCCATAAGCAGATCGTCGCGGCGGCAAATTCCACATGCGATTGACCTGCCCGGTGGCCAAATCCGCCAATTTCGCGCATGTGGGACGCGATGGCCCACCGGAGGACGAAGCGATGTCCCGCCCTGTCGACACTGTCGTTGCGTCCGCCCGCGAGTTCCTGGGCGAGCGCATCACCACGAACGCCACCCTGCGCGAGCATCACTCGCACGGCCAGGACACCCAGCCGCCGGTGCTGCCCGATGCCGTGGCGTTCGTCGAGACCACGGAAGACGCGTCGCGGTTGCTGGCGCTGTGCCATGCCGCGGGCGTGCCGGTCGTGGCGTGGGGCGCGGGCACCTCGCTGGAGGGGCATGTAACGCCGGTGCGTGGCGGCATCACGCTCGATCTGTCGCGGATGACGCGGATCCTGCAGGTCAGCCAGGCGGATATGGATTGCCGGGTGGAGGCCGGGGTCACGCGCGACCAGCTCAACACGCATCTGCGCGATGCGGGCCTGTTCTTTCCGGTCGATCCGGGCACGTCGCTTTGCACCTTGGGCGGGATGTGCGCGACGCGCGCGTCCGGCACCAATGCGGTGCGCTACGGCACGATCCGCGAGAACGTGCTGGGGCTGACCGTGGCGCTGGCCGATGGGCGGGTGATCCGCACCGGCGGGCGGGTGCGCAAATCGGCCGCCGGCTATGACCTGACGCGGCTGTTCGTGGGGTCGGAGGGCACGCTCGGCGTGATCACCGAGATCCAGTTGCGGCTGCATGGGATTCCGGAGGCGATGTCGTCGGCCACCTGCCAATTCGCGACGCTGAAGGACGCGGTGGAGACGGTGATCGCCGTCCTGCAAATCGGCATTCCGGTGGCGCGCATGGAACTGCTGGATGAGGTGCAGATGGCGGCTTGCGTTGCCTATTCGAAACTGGAGGGGCTGGAGCCACTGCCCACGCTGTTCTTCGAATTTCATGGCACCACCGCTTCGGTTGCCGAGCAGGCGCAGCAGGCCGAGGAGGTCGCGGCCGGCTATGGCGGGCGCGGCTTCCGGTGGGCGACCGATGCGGCGGAGCGCAACAAGCTGTGGCAGGCAAGGCATGACGCGCTGTGGGCGTGCCTGGCGCTGAAGCCGGGGCATCAGGGGATCGCGACGGACGCGATCGTTCCGATTTCGCGACTTGATGAGGCGATCCTAGGGACGAAGGAGGATATCGCCGACTCCGGCCTGACCGCGCCGATCGTCGGGCATGTCGGGGACGGGAATTTTCATACGGTGATCCTGGTGCCGCCGGAGCCGGATGGGCTGGCGCGGGCCTGGGAGCTGGACAAGAAGATCGTTGCTCGCGCGCTGGCGTTGGGTGGGTCGTGCAGCGGCGAGCACGGAGTGGGGATCGGCAAGCGCGAGTTCCTGGAGCAGGAGCATGGAGCGGAGGCGCTGGCGGTGATGCGCTCGATCAAGACGACGCTGGATCCGCGGGGGATTTTGAACCCCGGGAAGATCTTTCTGAATTGAGCAAGATTGGGGGGAGTCGATTGCGGCGTCGCCGGCCAGCGCTGTCGTGACGCTGGGTCAGGCCGTGCGCTGATAGCGAAGCGGACGCCGTTGGCCAAGGCCGGCGGCCAGGACGGCACCGGCGATGTGGCAGGCGGCAATTGCCAGCAGGGTGATCGTGAAGGCACGCGTCACCGTTGCCGGATCGGTATGGGTTCCCAGAACGTCGTAGAAGAGGCCGCCCAGGACGGCGATGCCTATCGCCGAACTCACCTGCAGCGTCGAGCTGACCATCCCGCCGACCAGTCCCGCGCGATTGGGTTCGACCCGCTCGACGATCACCCGCACCATGGTCGGGATGGACATGCCTATGCCGAGCCCGATGGCCAGCAGCGCAAGCCCCAGCAGCGGTAACGGCGGCAATGTTCCGGCAGCAGATTGCGTGCTGACGACCGCGGTCGTGATGGCACCGCCAGCGGACAGCACAAAGCCGAGCGATGGGGCCGCCGGTCCCGTCCAGCGGCCGACGAAGGGACTGGCGGTCGAGCCGGTCAGGAAGCCGGCCGAGAAGGGCAGAATGGCCAGCCCCGCCTGCAGCGCAGTGCAGCCGAGCGCGGTCTGAAGATAGACCGCATAGACCAGGAAGAACGTTGCGATGGCGTACAGCATCATGATGGCGCCGAGACCGCGCAGCAGGCCTGGCGAGCGGAAAATCTCGAATGCGACCAGCGGATCGCCGCCATGCCTGGCAAGGCGGGTTTCGTAGCGGCGGAACAGTTCGACGAAGATCGGCGTGGTCAGCAGCATGACAATCGACCACCAGGGCCAGCCGCGCTCGCGCCCCTCGATCAGCGGCACCACGAACGACGCAAGCGCCACGCTGGACCATACGCCGCCGCCGGCGTCTAGGCGTGCGTGGGCCGCGCGGCGAGTCTCGCGCAGCAGGGGAATGGCCGCGATGAACGTGATGACCGCGATCGGCAGGTTGATCAGGAAGATCAATCGCCAGCCCAGTCCGGCAATGTTGGCATCGACCAATACGCCGCCCAGCAATTGACCGACCGCCGATGCGAGACCGATCGTGACGCCGTAGAGTCCCAGCGCCGTGCCGCGCTCGCGTGCGGGAAACAAGGCGTGGATTGAGGCCAGCGCCTGCGGCGCCATGGCAGCGGCGGTGAGCGCTTGCAGCAGCCGCGCCAATATCAGCGTCAGTGGCGACCAGGCCAGGCCACAAAAGGCCGAGGCCAACGCGAAGCCCGTGAGGCCGGCCAGGAAGATGGACTTGCGACCGAACATGTCGCCGAGCCGCCCGCCGGTGATGAGGAATTCCCCAAACACGACGGCGTAGCCGGAAATGACCAGTTGCACATCCGCGGCCCTGGCTCCCAAGCCGGTCGTGATCGACGGCAGGGCGACATTGACGATGAAGAAGTCGGCCGGTGCCAGAAAGGCACCGGTCAACAGCACGGCGAGCGCGGCCCAGCGATTCGGGTCGAGCGCGCCGGTATCGCGCGCCTCGGTTGCGGATAGCGTGGCCATGACGGGGGAGGGTCGTTCGTTTCGCCGTCCTGTTTCACTGGGCGGATTTGCCGCCGTCTACCGAAATGATCTGGCCGGTGACGAACGACGCATGATCGGAGGCGAGAAAGACGATGGCCCGCGCGATTTCCTCCGGCGCCCCGGGGCGCTTGAGGGGCACGCCCGCGATCAATCCGGCCTTCCTGTCGGCATTGCCGGTGAAGCGGTTCAACATTTCGGTTTCGACCGGACCGGGGGCCACCGCGTTGACGCGTACGCCGAATGCGGCGCCTTCGAGTGCCGCCGCCTTGGTCAGCCCTTCGACGGCGTGCTTGCTGGCCGTGTAGATGGAGGCGCCCGGCGCACCCTTGTGGCCCATCGTGGATGACAGGTTGATGATGCTGCCGTGCCCTTGCGCCTGCATCACGCGCATCTCGTGCTTCAGGCTCAGCACGGTGCCGAGCACGTTCGTGTCGAAGGTGGCCGCGTAGCTTTCCGCGGTCTGCTCGGTCACCGGGCCCGGCTTGCCTTCGGTGCCGGCATTGTTGACGGCGACGTCCAGCCGGCCGAAGCGCGCGACGGTCTGATCGATCAGGCTGCGCACGTCGTCGTCCTGGCGGACGTCCGCGCGGATGTAGTCGGCGGACCCGCTGAGCGCGTTGAGTTCGGCGGCCAACGCCTGGCCGGCTTCGTCGCGACGGCCGGAGACGACGACGTGGGCGCCCGCGCGGGCGAAAGCCAGGGCGGTGGAGCGGCCGATGCCGGCCAGCGCACCAGTGATGAGAACGACCTGGTTGCTCATGGTGGTTTGTCCTCGATAGTGCCGGGGCATCGCACCATCGTGGTGGGCCTGACCGGCGTGGCGCGTCAAAGCGCCGTTGCGGACTGCGATCTAGGTTGTGCTGGCGAGGAAGAAAAAGACTTTGTAAGCTGCGCGCCATACCTTGGAGGCATGGTGCTCATGGAGCTGCGCCACCTGCGCTATTTCGTCGCGGTCGCCGAGGAAGGTAGCTTCACGCAGGCGGCTGAAAACCGGCTGCATACGGCGCAGCCATCCCTGAGCCGGCAAATCCGCGATCTGGAGACCGAGTTGGGCGCGCCGTTGATCATTCGCGGGCCGCGCGGGTTGGAGCTGACGCCCGCGGGACGCGTGTTCCTCGATCATGCCCGCGTGATCTTGCTGCAGGTCGAAGCGGCGAGCGAAGCCGCGAGGCGGGCCGCGCGGCCGGCCAAGACACCTTTCGTCGTCGGTTTCCTGACCGGTTACGAAATGGACTGGCTGCCAAAGGTCCTGGAAGCCCTGAGCGATGCGCTGCAATGCACTGAACTCATCATCCACAGCGCTTCGTCTCCGGAGCTTACGCAGGGTCTGCTGAATGGGAAGATCGACGTTGCGTTTCTGCGCCCGAACTATGAGGCGCACGGGCTGGAGTTCAGGATTGTCACCAATGAAGCGCTGTTTGCGCTGCTGCCGGCGGACCACCGGCTGGCAGCGCGCAGGTCGATCCGCCTCGATGAGATCGTGGGCGAGCCCTTCATCAACTTTCCCAAATCCTATTCCCCCGCGTTGCGGCGTGTCATCGACGACTATCTCGCCGCGTCAGGGGTCCATCTCGTAACCGCGCACGAAGCGGAAACCCTGCCGATGGTGATCTCGTTGGTGCTGTCGACCGGCGGGCTCAGCTTTGTCCCCGCATACATGCAAAAGCTGCTGCCGCCTTCTGTCGTGAGCCGGAAATTGCACGGTCGGGCACCGACGATCGCGCTGGCTGTTGGTTACAACAATTCCAATACTTCTCCGCTTCTGCAACGTGTTCTGTTGAAGGCTGGCGATTCTCTCGCGGCTGCCGAACGAGCACCTACCTGACCATCCGGCCTGAATCGTGTGCCACTCGGTAGATAGCTAAATATCGCGAGAACGGATGGCAGCGAGCGGCATGCGTGCAGACGATCACGGAAATTTGGGCTGCGGAATGCAACAAACGGCGCCCTGCCGGATTATATGAGTAGTTTCCGAGCCTGCTACCTCACCGTCGTGTTACCCACATCGGAGGGCAGAGCAAACGGAATTCGTTTGCTGAACCGGCCTTCGAGGATACGACATGCTCAGATTTTGGCTGGCGGCCACCACGGCGCTTGCGATGACGACAGGTATTGCCTTGGCGCAAACCTTGCTCGCGACTGGCCCAACCGCACCGCAGCAACCGCGCGTGGAGGAGCCGATCATGACGTTAAGCGGGTCGGCGGCGGCGATCGGCAACGTCGCCTCGGCGGCCCACACCACTGTTCCTGACGCGGGCAATCAGAACCTACCGGTTTCCACCGGGAATGCAGGCCCGATGGCACCTATCCCTATTTCAGGCGCCGGCAGTCAGGGCATGTCCATTGACAACGGCAATGCCACGAGCGCGATCGTTCCGGGTCAACCGCCGAAGCTGATTTCAACACCAGAATAGGATGGGGGCCTGTGTTGCCGAGCGTCGTGCCCGCTGCCAGCCGACCGGATTGTTGAACGCGACGGATAGGCCGTGCCCGTCCCAGTGTCATCACCGTAGGAGATGTGCCTCGGCCAACTGGAAGGAAGCACCCATGCGTTATTCAATGTTGTTGCCGGCTGCGCTGCTCGGTTTGGCCGGGTGCGTTCCGGTGCAAGTCCCCGCCGGGTCACAGGTGACTGCGACATCCATCACACCCGCACCGGCTGGCAGTCTCTCTCCAGTGGTGACCACGACCTATGTAGCCCCGGCACCCGCGGTCACGTACGTGGTGCAACCGCAGACGGCCACGACAACCATGTACGTGACACCTGCGCCGATGACCACCAGATATGTGATACCTACTGTCGACGCGACGACGCCGCCACCACAGCGGTAAGACACAAAACGCCGCGTTTGGTGGTGCAGGGGACAGTCCTGGCTTCGCGTACAGCCCGGCATGCGCCGCGGATCACACGTTCACTTTCCGCATCAATCCGGCGAGGCTGTCGATCACCGGCAGCACCTTGTCCGCCTTGTCGGACTCGAGGTTGAACACCACGCGCGCGACGCCAAGGTCTGCGTAGCGTTTCATCAGGTCAGGGTCCTGCCTGGGGAACCAGACGGTGATCTCGATCGAATTGGGATCGCGTCCGGCTTCCGTGGCCATCTGGCGAAATTGCGGGATCATGTCGCCGATTTCGCTGTAGCCGCCGCGCGCGGCTTGCGGGATCCAGCCGTCACCATAACGAACCGCGCGCCGGGCGGAATAGGGGAAGGCGCCGCCGACGATGACCGGCGGATGCGGCTTTTGCACCGGCTTTGGCCAGGACATCATCGGGTCGAAATTCACGAATTCGCCGTGGTATTCAGCTTTGGTCTGGGTCCAGATTGCCTTCATTGCCTCGACATTTTCGCGGGCCAGTTTGTGGCGTGTGGCGAAGACGGTGCCGTGGTTTTCCATCTCGTCCTGGTTCCAGCCGTTGCCGATGCCGAACAGGAAACGACCGCCGGAGACCTGATCGATCGAGGCCACCAGCTTGGCGGTCTGGATCGGGTCGCGTTGCGCCACCAGGCAGATGCCGGTGCCCACCTTGAGTGTCTTGGTGGCCATCGCCGCGACAGTCAGCGTGACGAATGGGTCCATCGCGTCGTAGTAGCGCTTCGGCACGTCGCCGCCGCCGGGGAATGGCGTCTTGCGGGAAAGCGGGATGTGCGAGTGTTCCGGCGCCCAGACCGATTCGAAGCCGCGTTCTTCCAGGGCTTGGCCGAGCTCACCCGGGGCCATGGAATAGTCGGTGAAGAACATCGATGTGCCGAAGTTGAGCATGGTGGTCTCCGTGGCGTGTGGCGGCGATGATGGGCCGGGTGGTGATCGGCCTCAAGTCGGTCTTCGCTGGTGGGGCGGGGTCGGTGAGTGGCCAATATGCGGGTTGGTGGTTGGGGCGCGGGGCGGTACGGCCGTTACCCTCGACGCTTCGCGTCTCGACCTTGGTCCGCTCTTCGCGGCCCAAGCCCGCAAAGCCGGGACGGTGTACGGGTGGCTATGCCAGGCTCCCGGGACGGTGTACGGGTGGCTATGCCAGGCTCTTCGATGCCATTTCGAAGGTGTTGCTGGTCAGGTTTGGTGCGTCCAGGATGCGTTGCAGTTGTGCCTTCATCAGCGCCTGACGCGGGGTGTCGACCCGGCGCCACTGGCCAAGCGGGGATACCATTCGCGCCGCCACCTGGCCGTTTGTCGGGTCTAATGCGATTATCGTGTCGGTTAGGAATCTATAGCCACCACCGGACGCGTCGTGGAATCGCACCGGGTTGCCGCCGGCGAAGCTGCCGACTAGCGCGCGGATGCGGTTCGGGTTGCGCAGATCGTAGTCGGGGTGTCGCGCCAGCGCGCGGACCGCATCCAGCGTGCCAGGCAGCTTCGAGATCGCCTGAATCGCAAACCATTTGTCCAGCACGAGAGCGTCGTCATGCCAGGCAGTGTGGAACGCGGTTAGGGCGGCCTCGCGCTCCGGGCAGTCGATGTTGGCCAACACGGCGAGTGCGGCCAGAACGTCCGTCATGTTCCGTCCGGCATCGAACTGTGCCTTGGCCAGTCGGACGCCATCCGGATCGATCGCCAGATAGCCCAGGCACGTGTTGCGCAGCGCACGGCGGCCGATCGAGACGCCATCGATCTGGTAGGGACCGGTGTCGGTCAGCCGCTGGTAGGTGGCGTGCAGCGCGTCTCGCAGTTCGGCGCCGATCGCCGTGCGCACGTGCTCGCGCACGGCGTGGATGGCGTCGACATCAGCCACCTTCATCTGATCGGCAAGGAAGGTTTCGCTCGGCAGGCTGAGTGCTTCCGCGGCAAAGGCGGGGTCTACGTCGCTCAATGCCAGGGTTGCTGCCATCGCCTCGATCAGTGCCGGCTCGACCGTGGGCGTCTCGCCGCGGCAAAACGCGGCGACGAGATCGAGCAGCAGCCCCGTCGCGTATTGCTGCGCGGACTCCCAGCGCACGAACGGATCGGTGTCGTGGGCGGCTAGGAAGCGCAAACGTTCCGGTGTCAGGCCGGACAATCGCACCGGGGCCGAGAACCCGCGCAGCAACGACGGGGTCGGCTGGGTCGGCACGTCGATGAAGGTGAAGTGCTGCTCGGCTTCGGTTACCAGCAGCAAACGCGTGCCTTCTTGCGCGACGGATTCACCTTCCAGTCGGGTCGGCAACGCTGCCCCGGCGGGGTCGAGCAGTCCCATCGCCAGTGGAATGACCAAGGGTTGCTTGTCGGGCTGGCCGGGTGTCGCCGGGGTGTATTGCGTCACCTTCAGCGTGTAGCGTCGTGCCGCGGCATCGTAGTTGTCGGCGACAGCGACTTCCGGCGTGCCTGCCTGATGGTACCACAGCCTGAAGCGCGTCAGATCGATCCCTGACGCGTCCTGCATCGCCTGTGCGAAATCATCGATCGTCACGGCCTGGTTGTCGTGCCGGGCGAAATACAGATCCATGCCACGACGAAACGCTGCCTTGCCCAGCAACGTGTGCATCATGCGAATGACCTCAGCGCCCTTGTTGTAGACTGTGGCAGTGTAGAAATTGTCGATGGCGATGTAGCTGGCCGGCTGCACTGGATGCGCCAGAGGCCCGGCATCCTCGCGGAACTGCGCCGCGCGCAGCGCCCGCACGTCGCCGATCCGTTTCACTGCGCGGCTGCCCTGGTCGGCGGAGAATTCCTGATCGCGGAAAACCGTCAGCCCCTCCTTCAGGGAAAGCTGGAACCAGTCTCGGCAGGTTACGCGGTTGCCGGTCCAGTTGTGGAAATACTCGTGCGCGATGACCGACTCGATCCCCTGGTAGTCACCGTCGGTCGCGGTTGCCGGCTTCGCCAGCACGTATTTGGTATTGAATACATTCAGCCCTTTGTTCTCCATGGCACCCATGTTGAAGTCGGACACGGCGGCGATGTTGAACACGTCCAGGTCGTACTCGAGACCGAACACGTCTTCGTCCCAGGTCATCGAGGTCTTCAGGGAGCGCATCGCATGAGCGCAACGTTCTTCGTCGCCGCGGCGCACCCAGATGCCGAGATCGACGTGGCGGCCGGAACGTGTGGTGAAATCGTCGCGCACCGAGACCAGGTCGCCGGCGACCAGTGCGAACAGGTAGCTTGGCTTGGGGTGCGGATCGGTCCAGATGATCTGGTGCCTGCCATCGCTCAGGTCCCGCACTGTCCCCGGATTGCCGTTCGACAGCATCACCGGACAGTGCGCCCGGTCGGCGATGATGGTGACGGTGAAGCGTGCCATCACGTCGGGGCGGTCGGGGAAGAAGGTGATGCGGCGGAATCCCTCGGCCTCGCATTGGGTGAAGTAGCTATGATTTGATACGTACAGGCCGGTCAGTTCGGTGTTGTCCTTGGGCGCGGTTCGGGTCTCGATCGCCAGCGTGCAGGTGTCCGGCGCATCCGGAATGATCAGCGCGCGTTCATCCAGATGGTACTGATTGGCGCTGAGGGTTTCGTCGTTGCATGTCAGACGGGTCAGCGTCAAGCGTTCGCCATCCAGTTGCAGCGGTGCGGTGCGATCGGTCGATGCCGGATTGCGCCGCATCGCCATTCGGGCGGTGACCTTGGTCGCGGCCTCGTCCAACTCGAACGTCAGATCGACGGTGTCCACCAGGTAGGCGGGCGGCGCGTAGTCGGCCAGCCGCACCTGACGCGGTGCGGCCGGGGCGGCCATCGAACTGGCGTCGTTCAATCGATACGGCATGTCGCCTCCGTGTGGTGAACGTCGGGTTGCAGGGTAGCCTGATCCAGGTGGTGTGCGCGAGGGCCGGCAGGTCATGCGTTGACGAAGGCGTGCGGCCGATGGCGTGCGCATCTGCCAATCGCGGGTGCCGTTGACGCCGCTGATCGGCTGGCCGAACATCCCGTTTACGGCAGCATCCATCAGAAACGCACCGCACCGGGGGATCGGCCATGCTTAGGAAACTCGCGATAGCGCTGTCTGCCTTCTGGCTATTGACGCTGACGCAATTGGAGCCAGCCGCGGCACAGGGCGGCAAGTATCACGAGGCCCCGGCGCTGGCGGAACAGGTGAAGACCGGCAAGTTGCCGCCGGTCGAGCAGCGGTTGCCCGAGGAGCCGCTGGTGGTGCCTGTTGTCGAGAAGATCGGCGAGTATGGCGGCCTGTGGCGGCGCGCTTTCCTTGGGCCGGCCGACGCCAACAACTATGTCCGCGTGGTGTACGATGGGCTGTTTCGTTTCACGCCCGACGGTACGGAGATTGAACCCAAGATTGCCCTCGGCGCGAAGGCTTCGGCCGATTTCAAGGTCTGGACAATCCTGCTGCGGAAGGGCGCCCGCTGGTCGGATGGCGCGCCGTTCACCGCGGATGACATCGTCTTCTGGTATAAGGATGTTCTGCTGAACAAGGATCTGACGCCAGCGTTGCCGACCTGGACCCAGAATGCTGACGGAACGGCCATGAAGGTGGAGAAAGTCGACGACTACACGGTGCGGTTCACCTACGACCGGCCAGCCACGTTGTTCCTGTCGGAAGTTGCCAACCAGGACGGTCCCGACCAGAGCTACGCCATGTTCCTGCCGGCGCACTATCTGAAGCAGTTCCATCCCGCCTACACTCCCAAAGCGGATGTCGATCGCCTTGCGCAGGCTGCGAGCTTCAAGTCCTGGAACCAACTTTTTTTCACCAAGGCCGTGCCGTACCAGAATCCGGAACGCCCGACCATGGCGGCGTGGATGCCGGTCACGCGGGTGAGCGACCCGGTATTCACCCTGCGGCGCAATCCTTATTATATCGGCGTCGATACGGCGGGCAACCAGCTTCCGTATATCGACGAGGTGCGCTTCACCTATTTCGCTGACCAGCAGGCGCTAAATCTGGCCGCCATTGCCGGCGATTTCGACATGCAGGCGCGGCATATCCAAATGACCAACTATCCCGTGCTAAAGGAGCAGGAAAAGAACGGCAAGTATCGCGTTCTGATATGGCCGACATTCGGTGGTTCGGATGCGGTGGTCGCGTTCAATATGACCTACACGGCTGATCCTGTGCTCGGCAAGCTGCTGGCGTCCAAGGATTTCCGCATTGCGCTGTCCTACGCAATCAATCGCGACGAGATCAAGGAGTCGGTGTTCCTGGGCCTGGGTGAGGCGCGGCAGGCGGTGCCGGCGCCATGGCATCCGTATTTCCCGGGCAAGGAATGGGCCACAAAATATACCGAGTTCAAACCGGACGTGGCGAACAAGATGCTCGATGAGCTTGGGTTGGCAAAGCGCGACGCGCAGGGCGTGCGGCTGATGGCCAATGGCAAGCCGTTGATGATCGAGATCAACGTTGTGCCCGCGTTCGGCGCATGGCCCGATGTGGGGCAGCTTGTTGCGCGCGACTGGGAGGCGGTTGGCGTGAAGGCCGTAGTGCAAATTCGCGAGCGCGCGCTGGGTTTCAACATGCGTGCCGCCAATGAGTTGATGACCGAGATCTGGAATGAGGACACGACGGCGTTCCCGTTCACCGGCGGCTCCAAGCTCGATCCGCGCAATGCACCGGGTCAGACGCTGACGCTGGGACCGCTGTATTATAAATGGCTGACCTCGAACGGCAAGGAGGGCGTGGAACCGACGGAGCCGCTCAAGCGCATCATGCAGCTTATCGATACGGCGCGCACTGTTGGGCACGATGGCCAGGTGCAGGCGGCGCAGGAATTGTTCCGCATCTGGGCGGACAATGTGTTCGAGATCGGTACGGTTGGGCTGACGCCGATGGTCCAAGGCGTCGTGGTGGTCAACACCAAGATGCACAATGTGCCGACGACGATCGGCAATGACTGGCCATTGCGCACCCCCGGCAATGCGCGCACCGAGCAGTTCTTTTTCGCCAAGTGATGCCAATCGATGCAAAGATTGACGCATCGGCGCCGCGCCCACGTCATGCCGGCCCCCCGCCTCCGAAAGGGACGGGCTCCGGCCGGCATCCACAACTTTGCCAGCTGCGCGAAGGCAAGTCGTGGATGCCGGCATTCGCCGGCATGACGCGGGGATCGCCGAAGAGTCGATCATTCGGACGCTTGGTATGACCCGTTACATCGTTCAGCGCCTGCTGCTTCTGCCCTTCCTGCTGCTGGTCTACTCATTCGTGATATTCGCAATTATCCATGCGCCGCCTGGAGATTTCCTGACGGCGTACGTGGCCACACTGTCGGCGACCGGCACCTCGATCAGCATTGACCAGATCAACGCGCTGCGCCACGAGTATGGCCTGGATCAGCCATTCATCATCCAGTACCTCTACTGGGTGCGCGATCTGCTGCACGGCAATTTCGGCCTGTCGCTGGAGTATCAGCGGCCGAATGCGGACCTGATCAAGGAGCAGCTTGGGCTGACGATGGCGCTGGCGGCAATGGCGTTCGTGCTTACCTGGCTGATCGCGGTGCCGGCAGGGATCTATTCCGCGACGCATCAACGCTCGGCGATCGACCACGTGCTAACAGTGATCAACTACGTGGGTGTCGCCACACCGAATTTCATGCTGGCGCTGATCCTGATGTGGATCGCATTCGCTTATTTCGGCATAAGTATCACCGGGCTGTTCTCCTCGGCGTTTGCCGATGCGCCTTGGAGCATGGCGCGCGTGGTCGATCTGCTGGAGCACATCTGGCTGCCGGCCGTGGTACTGGCCATCGCCGGCACCGCGCGGCTGACGCGTATCATGCGGGCGAACCTGCTGGATGAACTGAACAAGCCGTACGTTGTCACGGCGCGGGCGAAGGGCATGCGCGAGTGGCGGCTGGTGTGGCGCTATCCGGTGCGGTTGGCGCTCAATCCGCTGATCAGCACGATCGGGTGGTATTTGCCGCAACTGTTCTCCGGCAGCCTGATCGTTGCTACAGTGATGAACCTGCCGAATATCGGTCCGCTGCTGCTGCGTGCGCTGGTCAACCAGGATATGTACCTGGCCGGTGGGATCCTGCTGATCTACTCGTTCCTGACGATCGTCGGCACGCTGCTGTCGGATATCGCGCTGGTGATGATGGACCCGCGCATCCGGATGGAGACGTAGCGGCATGTCGGACGTGCAGGTTGCCGTCGGTGCGGCGGTCGAGGACCGGGTCGCCGTTGCGTCCAATTGGAAGCTGGTGTGGTGGCGGTTCCGCAGGCACCATCTGGCACTGGTCAGCGCAGGCATCCTGATCTGCATGTATCTCGTTGTGCTGTGCCCGGAGTTCTTCAGTACGCAGAACCCGGAACGAACCGATGCGCGGCAGGCGTTCATTCCGGTGCAGACGCTGCATTTCTTTGATGACGGCTGGAACCCCTGGGTTCCGGGCATCGCCGGCAAGCGCAATCCGGTGACGCTGCGGATGGAATGGACCACCGACCCGCAACGCAAGGTGCGCGTCCAGTTCTTCACCGCCGGCGAACCGTATCGGGTGCTGGGTTTGTTCGGGACCAACATTCATGTGATCGGTGCCGCCGATCCTGGACAACGCATATTCCTGCTTGGATCCGATCGGCTTGGGCGTGACCAGTGGTCGCGCATCATGCGCGGCACACAGACCTCGATGACGGTTGGCCTTGTTGCGGTAACGCTCAGCGTGATTTTCGGCGTCGTGCTTGGCGGCATTTCCGGGTATTTTGGTGGCGCTATCGATCTGGTGATTCAGCGGCTGATCGAGCTACTGCAATCGGTGCCGACCATTCCGATCTGGCTTGCCCTGTCGGCGGCGCTACCGCGCGACTGGACGCCGATCCAGGTGTTCTTCGCGATTACCGTGATCCTGTCATTGATCGGCTGGACGACTTTGGCGCGCGAAGTGCGCGGCCGCTTCCTGGCGCTGCGCGAGGAAGACTTCGTGCTGGCCGCGCGGCTGGCCGGATGCAGCCGGATGCGCATCATCCTGCGTCACATGGTGCCGACCTTCATGAGCCACATCATCGCTACCAGCTCGCTTGCCATCCCTGTCATGATCATCAACGAAACGTCGCTGTCCTTCCTCGGCCTCGGTATTCGCCCACCGGCAATAAGCTGGGGCGTGTTGTTGCAGGAGGCGCAGAACATCCAGACGCTGGCGCTGGCGCCATGGCTGCTGATACCGGGGCTGATTGTCATCGTCGCAGTGCTGGCGTTCAACCTGGTAGGCGACGGGCTGCGCGATGCCTCCGATCCCTACAGCCACTAAACCGCTGCTGCGGGTGCGCGACTTGCGCGTGTCGTTCCGCATGGACGAGGGCACGGTGCGCGCGGTCGATGGCGTGAGCTTCGACGTGTTCCCCAGCCAGGTCGTCGGCATCGTCGGCGAGAGCGGCTGCGGCAAGAGCGTAACGATGCGTGCGGTGTTGCAACTGATCGATGCGCCGGGACGCATCACGAGCGGCGAGATCCTGTATCGCCAGGGCGCGACGCCGATCGACCTGGCTCGTTTGCCGCCGCGTGGCCGGCTGATGCGTGCGCTGCGTGGCGCTGAGATCGCGCTGATCCCGCAGGAGCCGATGGCGGCGTTCAGTCCGGTGCACACGGTGGGGGCGCAGATCATCGAGGCGATCCTGCTGCACGAACGCCGGGACGGCCGCCCGATCGGCCGCGAACAGGCTCGTGCGATGACGGTGGAGCTGTTCCGCGATGTCGGCATCTCGATGGCCGAGCAGCGGATCGATGCGTATTCGTGGCAGTTGTCCGGCGGGCTGCGGCAGCGCGCGATGATCGCGATGGCGCTTTCGTGCAAGCCGCGCCTGCTGATCGCCGACGAACCGACCACGGCGATCGATGTGACGACGCAGGCGCAGATCCTTGCGCTGCTGCGCGAGCTGCAACGCAAGTACCAAACTGCGATCATCTTCATCACGCACGATCTCGGCGTGATCGCGCAGATGGCGCACTATGTGGTGGTGATGTATCTCGGCCGCGTCATGGAAGAGGGGCCGGTGGATGAGATCTTTCATTCGCCGATGCACCCGTACACCAAGGCGTTGCTGCGCTCGATCCCTAGCCTGCAGACCGAGGTCCGCGCGGCGCTGCCGGTGATCGCCGGGGCGTTGCCGCATCCGTTCAACCGGCCCGCTGGCTGCCCGTTCCATCCGCGTTGCGAAGACATCATGCGCGAGCGCTGTGCCATGGCGGTTCCGGCGCTGCATTCGCTCGGGCCTCGGCGCGCGGTGAGTTGTTTCCTGCACAGCGACCTGGCCGAACCGGCATGACCGCGCCGCTGCTGGACGTGCGCGGACTGCGGAAATTCTTTCCGATTGCGAAGGGATTGCTGCATCGTGTCACGGGCCATGTGCGCGCGGTCGATGACGTGAGCTTCACGGTGCAGGAAGGCGAAACGCTCGGACTGGTGGGCGAGAGCGGTTGCGGCAAGACGACGACGGCTCGGTGTATTCTGCGCGCGATCGAACCGACCGGCGGACAGATATTGTATCGAACCGGCAGCGACGCGGTGGTCGATCTGGCACCGATGTCGGCTGGGGAACTGGCGCCGCTGCGCAAAGACATCCAGATGATCTTTCAGGATCCGTTCGGGTCGCTCAATCCGCGCATGACATTGTTCGACAATGTCGGCGAGCCGTTGCTGGTGAACGGTGTGCGCAACCGGCGGGAGCGGATGGACCGCGTGGCCGACCTGCTGCGGCTGGTGGGATTGCGGCCGGAGTTCATGCATCGTTTCCCGCACGCGTTCAGCGGTGGGCAGCGGCAACGCATTGGGATCGCGCGCGCGCTGGCGACCGGGCCTCGGCTGGTGGTGGCGGATGAGCCGGTGTCCGCGCTGGATGTTTCGGTGCAGGCACAGGTGCTGAACCTGCTGCTGGAGTTGCAATCGCGGCTGCGGCTGACGTTCCTGTTCGTGGCGCATGATTTGTCGGTGGTGCGCCACATCAGCGACCGTGTCGCAGTGATGTATGTCGGGCAATTGGTGGAACTGGCGCCCACGGGGGAGATATTCCGGCGTCCGCGGCATCCTTATACGGCCGCCCTGATGCGCGCGGTGCCGGTGCCCGATCCGCGGGTTTCCTGCGATGATGGGATTCTGCGTGGGGAGGTCCCGAGTCCCGCGGCGCCGCCTCCCGGGTGTTATTTCCATCCGCGCTGCGTGTTTGCCGAGGATCGGTGCAGGCGCGAGGCGCCGGTGTTGCAGGAGGTGACGCCGGGGCATTTTGCGCGGTGTCATTTCGCGGCGGAGTTGGAGTTGGGGATGGGGTGAGGGACGTTGTGGGCCGGGATGTTTGCAGAACATTGCAGGTGGCGTTGAGGTCTCATGGCTTGATCTGGCCACTACGGCGTTCCGCCTTCGCCTAGATCCCACCAGATCCCTGCGAACGCGGCGATGCCCTCGCGTGCCGGGGCGATCAGATAGTGCTCGTCCGGGCCGTGCTGCTTGCAGCCGTTGTAACTGTGCGGAATCCATACGAGCGGCACCTCCAGATGATCGACGAACACGTCACCCGGAAGGCCGCCCGAGGAATTCGGAATCACCTGCACCCGCTTGCCGAGTGATCGTTCCATGCTCGAGACGGTCCAACGGACCCAGGGATGCGCCGGATCGGTGCGGCTCGCCGGCATGCGGATGCCGGCGTTCTCGATCCGCACGCTGCCGAAACCTTCGGCGTCCAGGTGCTTGCGCAACGATTCAACGAACGTTGCGGGATCGCTATCTACCGTGTAGCGGATCTGGCAGTGCGCGCGGGCGTTCGGCGCCACGGCGTTGACCGGGTTTTCTGGCCTTCCCGACAGCATCGCCAGCACGATGAAGCTGTTCCAGCCGTAGATCTTTTCCGCTGGGGTCAGGCCGGGCTCGCCCCACGCGGGATCGATCGAGGCCGCCTCGCCGCCGCCGCCGACCGGGCAGCCGTCCAGCACGGCGCGCACGCTGGCTGGCACGCCATTCCCTGGCAGCCAATCGCGCACCAGGATCTTGCCGCGGCGGTCGATGATCGCGCCCAATGCGTGGGTCAGCACCACCGCGGGGTCGGTGGTCAGGCCGCCCCAGTGCCCGGAGTGCACGCCGCCGGGCCGCAGGTTCACCACAAGATCGAAATGAAACGTGCCGCGTGTGCCGGTGGCGATCGTTGGCATTTCGGGCGTTACCCGTGGTCCGTCGCTGGCGATCAGGACATCGGCGCGCAGCGCATCGGCGTGCGCGGCGACGAACTCACGCAGGCCGATGGAGCCGCGTTCTTCGCAGGTTTCCAGCACCATGCGCAGGTTGAAGCCCAGCTTGCCGCCGCGCTCTGCCAGCACCGCCTCCAGCGCCGACAGGTTCAACGCGTGCTGGCCCTTGTTGTCGGCGGTGCCTCGGCCGTACCAGCGGTCGTCTTCCACCGTCAGCACCCAGGGGTTCAGGCCGGCGCGCCACTGTTCGTCCAGCCCGCGCACCGTGTCGCCGTGACCGTAGGTGAGCACGGTGGGCAGCGACGGGTGCTCGATCCGCTCGGCGGTCAGGATCGGGCCGAAGCCGTCGCGCGGATTGGCGTGGACCGCCACGGAGAAGCCCAGCCATTCCAGCCAGGGCTGGATCGCGGCGCGCAGGTAGCGATCGACGTCGGCCTCGTGGCCGGGGTCTTGCGAGGTGCTGGGAATGGCCACCAACTCCGTCAGGCGATCGCGAAACCCGCCCTCATCGAAGAATGCATGCGCGCGCGCGATCGCACCGTCCCGAGACGCCATCCGTAACCTCCTGTTCCCGGCCCGCGTGGCCGACCGGCGCTTCCTATCGGGCATCGCCAATGCGTGGTCAAACCAACGGCGGATGCGCGGGAGATCACAAATTGGTTGACACATTCGGTGCGGTGCCACGGCACGGCTGGGCCAGGATGGTGCCGGAACAGCACGTCACGGATCTTGCAACGAGCTTGCGATTCTGGCGCGATATTCTGGGGTTTGCGGTGGCCTATCAGCGGTCGGCGGAGCGTTTCGTCTAGCTGGAACACGCGGATGGCGCTCAGGTGATGCTGTGCCAGCGGCATGGACGGTTCGAGACCGGACCAATGCAGCAGCCGCTGGGACAGCGCGCGATGTTCCAGGTCTATGTCCATACGATCGAGCCGATACTTGCCGGGCTGAACGCCGAGGGCTGGCCGATCTATCTCGGGCCGCGCGAGGTGTGGCGGCACACCGGGGAGCAGGAGAGCGGTCAGCGCGAGGTTTTTGTGCAGGATCCGGACGGGTATCTGCTGATGCTGGCGACCTCGATCGGCGGGCGCGCGGCGGCATCGATTGGCGGGCGTTGACGCGCGGACGGATTGTTCCGGGATACGAGCGCTGTTCGTCATGCTTGTGCGCCGGGGTAAACTCCCGGGGGCAAGGCTTGACCGGGGTATCCATAGGAGTCTGACTACAAGCGCTGAAACCGAACGAAAAAACGGAGGAAACCCATGAACGTCGATCGTCGTCATCTGGCCTTGCCGGCACTTGCGTTTGGTGTGTTGGCCGCCGCACCGGCATTGGCCCCATCGGCGTTCGCATCGACGTCCGACGAGGCGACCGTCACACAGAAGACCGAAGCGCATCGCGCTGCCCTGATGGCGGCTGATGCGAAGGCGCTCGACCAGCTTAGCGCGCCGGAGTTGAGCTACAGCCACTCTGATGGCCATATCGAGGACAAAGCGACTTTCATTGCCAATGCCACCAATGGGAAGACGAAATGGCTGTCGCTTGCGTACAATGACACCACGGTTCGCGTGGTTGGTGACGCCGCGATCGTGCGTTTCAAGTTTGTTGGTGAGAACCAGACCGGGGACAAGAAGAACCAGGTCAATCTCGGGATTCTGATGGTGTGGCAGAAACAGCATGGGACTTGGAAGTTGCTTGCCCGTTGTTCGACGAAGCTTTGATTGTTGGGGATGCGGGAAGGGGCGGCGGATCGGTTGGGTCGGAGATTTTCGGAGCCGGGTCAGGGTGGTGCGTGCAGCAGGACCCTCACCCTCGTCGCTTTGCGCCTCGACCCCCGGGTCAAGTGCCCGGGGGCATGCCTTGGTCCGCTCTTCGCGGCCCAAGCCCGCGAAGAGCGGGACAGGTGGTAGAAGACGTGGTGGCCGATGAAACCATCGTAGACGCGGGCCACCACCGCGATCTTGCGCGGCCGGCGCGCCAGGGCCAGTGGCGACCTCGTCGACCAGGCCGAGGGCCATGGCTTCGTCGGCGGGAACGTGGCGGCCCGAGGTGATGATCTCCAACGCCACCAGCGGGCCGACCAGGCGCGGCAGGCGCTGGGTGCCGCCGGCGCCGGGCACGATGCCGATCCGTACTTCCGGCGGCCCGATGACTGCGTCCGGCGCGATGATGCGGGAATGGCCGGCGAGCGCGACCTCGGACCCGCCGCCCAGCGCGGTGCCGTGGATCGCCGCCACCACAGGCTTCGAGCTGGCGTCCAGCGCGCGGACGATATCCTGCGTCGTTACCGTGGCTGGGCCACCGGCCGAGGTGTGGTCGAACCCCGGATATCGGCGCCGGCGATGAAGGTGCGCCCATCGCAGGCGATCACCGCGGCGCGCAGGGTGGCGTCCTGCATCACGCGCGCCAGGGCGGCGATCAGGCCTTTGCGCACGGCCTGCGACAGCGCGTTCACCGGCGGGTGATCGACCAGGATGAGGCCGACATCGCCCGTGCGTTCGAGCCGCACCGTCTCTTTGCCGGTTGGCGGCTTGTCCATCTGCGGCGTTCCCCCAGGGGCCCGGTCCGACAAGCGTATGCCGTTTTCAAACCGAGACACTACCGCTTTGCCCCCGTCGTCCGGGAGGCTAGCTTAACCGGCGGGAGGATAGGGCACAGCGCCCATCCAGACAGCAACATCCGAGGTGGCTCATGGACGCAGAACGGGTCAGACGCATGGGACGGCCGCGTGGCTTGCCGTTCCGCATCAACAAGATCGGCCATGTCGTGCTGCATGTGCACGACATCGAGCGGTCGACGAAATTCTACACCGAGATGTTGGGCTTCAAGATTTCCGACATCTACGCCGGCGATGACATGCTGCCGGGCGGCGCGGTGTTCCTGCGCGTCAGTGCCGACCATCACGGAATCGCGCTGTTCAAGGCGAGCGGAAGCCCGGAGCCGGGCCGCGGCATGAACCACGTGGCGTTCGAGCTGTCGACGCTGGACGAGCTGGTGCGGTTCCGCGATCACCTGCGCAAGCACGACGTGCCGATCGACTTTGACGGCCGCCGCCGCGCCGGCGTGCAGCTTGCCGTTGAGTTCCGCGACCCGGACGGGCATCGGCTGGAGGTATATTGGGGCATCGACCAGGTCGGCAGCGACGAGCGCGTCCGTCCGCCGCAGGAATGGAAGGGTGCGACAAGCCTAGAGGCGGCGATCGCCGACCCGGTGAAGGGGCAGGACACCAGTTTGGCGGACCCGAAGCTGCTGGTTGGGTGAGGGGCGGGGGGACGACTCTCCCCCTCCCCTTGAGGGCTTGGGCCGCGAAGCGGACCAAGCCCTCAAGGGGAGGGGGAGAGTCTCGTCTTCGGCCGTTGTGTCCTTGGCAACTTCTGCGTGGTAAGCCCGCCGCATGGGTTACTGGGGTAAGATCATCGGCGGGGTGACCGGGTTCGCGGTGGGCGGGCCATTCGGGGCCGTGGTCGGGGCCGCGCTTGGCCATGCCGCGGACTCCGGCGCCATCCCAAATGTCCGCCTGCCGTTCGGCGCCGAGCCGCGCATCGCAATGTGGAGCCCGGCGCGCGTCGCGGCCCTGCTCGGGCGCAAGGACCAGCTCTTCGCCATCACCGCGGTCGTGCTGTCTGCCAAGCTGGCCAAATGCGATGGCCCGGTGTCGCGCGCCGAGATCGACGCGTTCAAGCGGCAGTTCCGCATTCCGCCCGAATCGGTGCGCGATATCGGCCGGTTGTTCGACCAGGCGCGAGACAGCACCGACGGGTTCGAGGCCTACGCCGACCAGCTTGGCGAGGCGTTCGCGGACAATCGCGGCATGCTGGAGGATGTGCTCGGCGCGCTGTACGCGGTTGCGCTCGCCGACGGCCCGCTGAACCAGGCTGAACACGCGTTCCTGTCGCGGGTGCATCGCGGCTTCCGGCTCGACCAGGTTGCGTGGGACCGCGCGCGCGGCGCGATGCCGCGGGCGCCAACGAGCGATACTCCGGATCCCTATGCCGTGCTGGGCGTGCCGCGCTCCACCAACGGGGAGGATCTGCATGCGGCGTGGAAGCAGTTGATGCGGGAGAATCATCCGGACAGCCTGGCTGCGCGGGGCGTGCCGAAGGAGTTCATCGCGCGGGCCAGCGACAAGGTGGCGCGGATCAATGCCGCGTGGGACCAGATTAAGCGCGAGCGGGGTCTGTGACGCTCGCGATCCCCGAGTTGCCGAGTCCGAACCAGGACGACCGGCCGGCGGACGTACCGATCGATATGCTGATCCTGCACTACACGGGTATGCACAGCGCCAGGGAAGCGATTGAGCGATTGCGCGATCCGGCGGCGAAGGTGTCCTCGCAGTACGTGGTGGACGAGGATGGCTTTGTGCTGCGCCTGGTGGCGGAGGAGCGGCGGGCGTACCACGCCGGCGTGTCGTGCTGGCGTGGGCATTCCGAGCTGAACGGGCGCTCGAACGGCATCGAGATCGTCAATCCCGGGCATGAGTTTGGCTATCGGGATTTTCCGCTGCTTCAATTGGCGGTGGTGTGCGACTTGTTTTTGTCGATCCTGTCGCGGCACTCGATCCCGGCACGCAATATCGTCGCGCATAGCGACGTGGCGCCGGATCGGAAGGAGGATCCGGGGGAAAAATTCGCCTGGGAGGATTTGGCGAAGAATGGCGTCGGGGTGTGGCCGGAGGGGGTGCCGGACCTTGGCGCGGGCGGTGTGGTGCGCGACGCGGCGGGCTTGCGGGGGGTACGCGCGGCGCTGGCGGATATTGGCTATCGGGTGGTGCGGGAGGGCGCGCTCGATCCGGCGCTGTCCAGCGTGCTGCGCGCATTCCCGCGGCACTGGCGACCGGAGGCGGTGACCGGGCAGGCGGATTCGGGGACGCTGGCGCGGGTGCTGGGGGTGGCGCAGTTGGTGACGGGTGGGTAGCGGGGTGGTGGACTGCGGAACGGCTGCGGCGTGGAAGGTCCGGACGGACACCTGCCTCGCCAGCGCGGCACAGCCGCCTGTCGGCCAGTCGCGCCGGCGCCCAGAACATCAGTCGGTGACCAGTGGCAGGCTGTTGCATCGCGCACCCTTCGGGCACTTGACTCGGGGGTCGTTGCGCGATTTCGCGAAAATCACGTCCCCCACGACCTGTGCCCGTACTTCCCCGGATTGCGCTCCCGTCCGTGCCGAACCCGGCGGTAGGAGCCTGCCCCGGCGGAGGCCAGGGTCGTTGCGCGATTTCGCAAAAATCACGTCGCCCCACGACCTGCGCCGGTCCTTCCCCTGTGCGGCGCAACCGGCGGGAGCGAGCCCAGCAGCAGGCGCCTGCCCCGGCGGGAGGGTCGTTGCGCAATTTCACAAAACCACGTCCCCCCCCCGACCTGCGCCCCTCCTACCCCGGGGCGGTGACCCCGCCCGGAGCGAGCCCAACGGCTGGCGCCTGCCCCGGCGGGAGGGTCGTCGCGCAATTTCGCAAAAATCACGTCCCCCACGACCTGCGCCCGTCCTTCCCCCAGGGCGGTGACCCCGCCCGGAGCGAGCCCAGCGGCAATAGCTTGCCCCGGCGAGAGGGTCGTTGCGCAATTTGGCAAAACCGCGTCCCCCAACGACCTACGCCCGTCCTGCCCCTGGGCGGCGCACCTGCCCAGAGCGATCCCAGCGGCAGGCGTCTGCCCCGGCGGGAGGGTCGTTGCGCATTTCGCGAAAACACGCCCGCCACCCTCGCCGATGCCACCCCGACCCATCCCGACCGCCGGGATGCAGCCTCTGGCAGACCCTCGCAGGGTCGTTTCGCATTTCGCGAAAACTGCGCTCGTCGCCCCGCGAATGCCACCGCGACCCATCCCGACCGCCGGGATGCTGCCCCTGGCAGACCCTCGCACGGTCGTTGCGCATTTCGCGACAACCGCGCCCACCGCCGCCAACCGGCCCCTACCCGTCACAACCAACCCCCAAGTCGGCCGCTCGCCGCCCTTGGACCGCACCACAGCCGACGCGGAACTCCGCCGGTGCCCGGCACTCCGCGCGAAGCGCCATCCTGCCCTTCTGTGCGCCGAGAGTGAGCAAGAAGAAGGAGATCCGCAAAAAACGCAAAACCGCAAATAGACCGCGCCGCACGGTCGCCCCTGTAGCCCCAGGTCCGCTCGGACCATTTGCGGTTTTTGCGTTATTTGCGGTTCCAATACTTGCCTGCCCCCCGCACCGCGGACGATGGCGCTTCGCGCGGCCCGCGCGCAGTTGCCAAGGAGCCCGCCCCGGCGCAGGCGAGATCCTCGCCCCCCGCTCACTCCTCCCCAGTCGCGGCAGCAGCGCGAGACGCCGGCGTCAGCATCTCCAACGGCGCCACCGGCCCGGTATACGTGTACCCAAAGAACTCCCGCCGCTCCGGCTTGGTCATGTTCGCCCACCCCGGGCATTTCCGCGCCGCCCGCTCATCGGGCACCCATGTCCGCGCGTAATCGTCCGGCTTGTACTTGTAGATCCGCCGCAGCCCGGGCTTCACCGGCAACGGAGCGCACCCGCCGCCTCGCGCCGGAACCGCTCGCGTAGCACACATAGGAAAATAAGTCCAGTATTATATCTAACACCGGAGGCTGGTTGTGTTCGGTGCGATGCGTCAGCCGGGCCGCCGCCAACACCAATCTCGTGGCATCAATCAAGTGGTCCAGTACCCCAGCGTGATGATCCGACCGATTGAGCCGCACCAGGCTGCGGAGGGGGTAGCTGCGATGGTGTAAGTCCGCGATCCCCGATGCAAACCCCGTGGCACCGCGAAGCAAGAAAGAATTTTAGCGCAGATGAAGACGACGATGCGCGCAAAACACTTAGCGCAGATGATTCGGAGTGGTACGCACGGCCTTGGGGTTACGCGTTTGATTTCGAGTCGTGTACGCTGGCGCGAAGCGCATTGTGCACGGTGAACGCGAAGTTGATCGCGTTCCCCGAAGGGTCATTCAAGCTGTCGCCATCTGCGTGTTTTGCGTGCATCGTCTTCTTCATCTGCGCTAAAATTCTTTCTTGCTTCGCGGTGCCGCCAACAGCCGAGTACGGAAGTATTGACGGGTTGCAATGTCGGACGCGCGGACCAGTCCCAACACTGGACTCAAAGCAGAAGCAAGCGGTCAAAACCTGCGTGCCGCGGCACTAGCAAAAACATAAACAACGACGAACAATACGGAGTCACAGAAAGGACGCTGTAAGCGCTACGCGAAGTAATCGTAGCCAGAACGCCACGCCACGCAAGGATGACGCAGACCTAGAAAATCCCGTGCAGGAACCAGCTCAGGTCGCCGGTCTCCGCATCGACGCCGTCGCCGCGGCGGAACAGCCAGAAGCGGCGGCCGTCTTCGTCCTCGACCTGGAAGTAGTCGCGCATCGCAAGGGTCTCCGCATCGCGCCGCCACCACTCGCCATGGATGCGCTCCGGCCCGTCGGCGCGGCGCACGCGGAAGCGTTTGCGCCGCCAGGTGAAGGCGACCGGGGGGTGGTCGGGCAGCGGTGCCAGCGCCCGCACCGGCTGCGGCGGGGACAGCAGGCGCGCCGGGCGCGGCAGGTCGGCTTGCCAGGTCCGGCGCGTGGGTGGGGCGAGCGGGGGGATGCGCCGTACGGAGCGCTCCGGCACGTCGGACTCCACCGGCGCGACGCGATAGACGCGCTCGGCGCCCAGCCGGTTGACCAGCCGGTCCAGCAGCACCGAAAGATCGGGGGGCGCCTCGTCTTCGAGCAACGTCCCCGCCTGGCTCATGGCTGTCTGAGTCTGCGCGAACGGCTCGACCAGCGGCAGCGTCAGCCGCATCGCCTCGACGCCCGGGCCGGGATCCACCGTCTCCAGCCGTTCGTCGAGCAGCCGGGCGAGATGCGCGGGGTCGCGTGCCGGCCGCGCGGTGCCGACGCGGATCGCCTGCACGCTGCCGTCGAGGCGCTCGAACAGCAGGTCCAGCCGGCGGGCGCCCAGGCCGGCGTGTTCCAGCCGGCGGCAGACCGAGCGCGTCAGCCGGGCGATGACGGTGGCGAACGCCTCGGCGGTGAACAGCGGCTCGACGAAGGGCAGGCGGCGGCTGATCAGCTCCGGCGGGTCGAGGGGAACGATTGGTTCAAATACCCGGCCCAGCGCCTGGTCCAGCCGGCGCAGCAGGGCGGTGCCGAAGCGGCGGGTCAGTGGTGCGCGGGGGGCGGCCATGAGCTGGCCGATCTGTGTCAGGCCGAGGCGCTGCAGGGTGGTTACGGTGTCGTCGGGCAGGCGGAGCGCGCGGATGGGCAGTGGGGTCAGCGCGGTTGCGGTGGCCCCGGGTGGCACGATGGCAAGACATTTCTCCCCCTCCCCTTGAGGGCTTGGGCCGCAAAGCGGACCGAGGTTGGGAGGAGGGGTCGCGGGGCACGGACCTTTGGTGTGAGCTTGGCGCCGACCCCTCCCCCCAGCCTCGGTCCGCTTTGCGGCCCAAGCCCTCAAGGGGAGGGGGAGAATTTTTCTAACTTTCTCGCCGTACCGCGCCACGGCATGCGCGGCGCCCAGCGTATCAGCAATCGCCGCGCGCGCGGCAAATCCAGCCTGTTGCAACCGCTCTACCAGGTCAGCCAGCAACGCCGCCTCCCCGCCAACCAAATGCGTGGCGCCGGTGGCGTCGATCCACACCCCGTCGGGCGGATCGGGCGCGGTCAGCGGTGCATAGCGCAGGCACCAGGCGGCGAGCCGGCCGAGCGCCGCCGCGTCCGCGTCCGGCTCGGCCTCCATCACCGCCAGCCCGGGGATGCGCGCTAACGCCTGCGCCAACGGCAGGCCGGGGCGCAGGCCCAGCGCGCGCGCCGCCGCGTCGGCTGCCGCAATGACACGGCGGTGCCCATCATGCGCCGAGGTCACAAATGGCGCGCCAGCGGGTGGAATGCCAGCGGGTGGAATGCGGGGGGATGGAACGCCGGCGGGCGGAATGCCTGGGGGTGGAATGTCAGCCGGCGGCGTGCCAGCCGATTGCCCGGCGGCCGATTCCCTGGCGGCCTGGCAACGGCGCAGCCGATCGGTCGGGAAGCTCGGCAACCAGAGCGAGATGACCCGTCGCATCGCATGCCTCCACGATCCAGGTTGCGGGTTCGCCGCCGCGGCAACGCAGCAGCTCCAGCCGCCAGCGTGCCCGCCCCAACCCCGG
>DASRQX010000253.1:0-2874 GCA_035696165.1 Acetobacteraceae bacterium
CTGGCAATGTTCAGGCCGGGACGAGAAAACGGCACCCCAGCCGAACCAGAAAACGTCGATCATGCTGACCGGTTGGCGAGCGCCCCGCAGACCCGGAACGGTGGGCGTTCTTCCATCACACGGAGGGTCGAGTTTACCACTGTCGAGAGCAAATTAACCTGGCCGGTTTAGGTGACACATCATGTGGCCGCTCGTTCTTGCTTTGTCCGGCGGAGGAGCGGTGTCTCCGTCGGCCATTTCCTGGTGAGACTGCCAGGACCATTTCCCGGAGCCGACCTGCCGCGTGGGCGCGCGACGCGCGGAGGGGCTGTCAGGGATGGCCTCGCCACAGGCGAGGTCACCGCATCGCGGCGCGCAGCGTCCTTGACAGCCCCGAGCACGGCGCGAGCCTGGTGGCGGGACGGGCCGGCATCCTTGCTCTCCTGGCCCTGCGCACGAGGTTCGCCGATTGGAACGCCTTTGCTGTCGTAGCGTCCGAGGCAACGACGGCCATGGAAGATCGCCAGCCCGCCGTCGGGATACTGATGCACTTTCAGCGTCGCCCTGACGAAGTGCGGCCGCAGCGGGCTCGCCGGTATCTGTAGCTTGCGGTTGAGGAACGATACGCAGTTGTCATTGCCGACGACGCGTTCTTCCTGAACGCACAGCACCTCCGCCAGATCCAACCCGGGCACCGCGACAAACGCGCTGCCCTCCTGCTCGGCCTTGATCGCGAACCGCGCGTTGTGCGCCGATATATATGTCTCGCGCAGCCAGGCGTCGGCTTCAGCCATCGTCGTGATGCCCGCCAGCGCCAGTTCCTTCGGCACGCGATCCTGCAAGGTCTGGAACAAACGCTCCGAGCGGCCGCGCGCCTGGGGCGAATACGCCGCGATGTGCTCGACGCCCAGATGTGCCAGCGCGCGCCCGACCTGGGTCGGCTGGCCGCGATCCACCTTGCCGCCGCCTTCGGCGGTGTGAAAGTAATGACTGCCGCGATCCGTATACAGGCTCAGCGGCAGGCCGTGTCGTCCGAACACCTCCAGCAGCGCTCGGAACGTTGACGCAGTGCCTTCTTCCTCGACCAGAAACGCTGAGTAGATCTCGCTCGTGGCATCGTCCATCGTGACCACCAGATCGAGCGGCGGGCCCTCGACCAGCCACGCGTGGCGCGACGCGTCCTGATGCAGCATCATTCCCGGCAGCGGACGACGAGGCCGCTTGCGCCGGTGGGCGCCGCGACGCTCCGCTTTCGGCAGCAAATTCCGGCTTTGCAGGAAGGCCTTCGTCCAGCTGTAGCTCCAGGCGAAACGGTGGTCGCCCACCAGATGTTCGTGGAAATGCCGCGCGGTGAAGCCCTGATAGCGCATCCGATACAAGCGCTCGACCTCCTCGCACCGATCAACTGGCACCCGCCGACCCGACGCCTTGCCGATCCGACGGTCCAGAAGGCCGGCCTCGCCGTCTTCTTCGTAGCGACGGCACCAACGCCGGAAGGTCCGTTCGCCGACGCCCAGCAACTCCGCCGCCTCCACCTGGTTCAGCTCCGCCGCGTCCCAGCGGCCAAATACGTCCCTGAACTTCAGCATACGAACACCCTGTCGAGCTTCCGTCAGGCGCATCCCGCACCTCCAAAGAGGCCAGGAGTAACCGGACAGATCGTGTGCTACCTAAACCGGACATATCGTGTGCTACCGACACTCTCCCTCAAGGGGAGAGGGAGGATGGCTTAGAATGGCCTAGAATGGCTTGCAAATAGGTCGCTCCTGCGCCAATGCTCTGGCGCCGAGGGTGCCTTGGGCGCCCTCGGGAGGAGCGTTTAACCGTCCGCAACGGACAGGCGGTGCAGCGATGCTACCCCGCGCCAGGGACGACCACGATCTGCATGAGCATCCCGGCGGCTGGGGCCGCTCGCGCCAGCGCACCGCGCCACGCCTGTTCGCCTGGCTGTTGGCGGTCGCGGTGGTGGCCGTGCTCGCGATCGGACTGCATGTGCTATATTACTGAGGCGTGCGGTACTGAGGCGTGCGGAACCTGTTGACCGATGTGGCCGGCGTTGCGGTCGGCCATGCCACTGACGTTGCGCTCGGCTCCGGCGTCACCGCAATCGTGTTCGACCGTCCCGCCACCGCGGCCGTGTGCGTCCTGGGCGGCGCGCCGGGTGGGCGCGATACCGGCCTGCTCGCCCCGGAGATGACGGTGGAGGCAGTGGACGCGATCGTGCTGTCCGGCGGGTCCGCGTTCGGCCTGGACGCGGCGGGCGGCGTGCAGGCGGCGTTGCGCGAGATGGGCCGCGGCTACGCGGTGCGCGATGCCCGCATCCC
This sequence comes from Acetobacteraceae bacterium, assembly GCA_035696165.1. Taxonomy (GTDB): domain Bacteria; phylum Pseudomonadota; class Alphaproteobacteria; order Acetobacterales; family Acetobacteraceae; genus Palsa-883. The sequence continues at coordinate 2,304 of DASRQX010000253.1, forward strand.
GATCGTTCCGCAGGCGATCATCTTCGACCTGCTGAACGGCGGCAACAAGGACTGGGGCCGGTTTTCGCCGTATCGCGAGCTTGGCTATGCGGCGGCCCGGGCTGCCGGCGGCGACACCGCCCCTGCCGCCGACCTCGCGCTCGGCAGCGTCGGTGGTGGCACTGGCGCGACGACCGCCACGGTGAAGGGCGGACTGGGCTCCGCCAGCGCGCGGACCGATGCCGGCCACACCGTTGGCGCGATCGCGATTGTCAACGCGGTCGGCTCGCCGCTGATCGGCAGCGGCCCCTGGTTCTGGGCGGCGCCGTATGAGCGGGATGCCGAGTTCGGCGGCCTCGGCTGGCCGGCCAGGATCGATACGACGCTGCGGCTGAAGGGCGGGCCGGGGATCGATGCGACCGCGACCAGCACCACCATCGGGCTGGTTGCCACCGACGCCACGCTGACCAAGGCGCAGGCGCACCGGCTGGCGATCATGGCGCATGACGGACTGGCGCGCGCCGTGCTGCCGGCCCACGCGCCGATGGATGGCGACACCATCTTTGCCGCCGCGACGGGCTATCGCCCGCTC
>DASRQX010000254.1:0-18862 GCA_035696165.1 Acetobacteraceae bacterium
GGCGTGCTGTACGAGAGCTTCATCCATCCGATCACCATCCTGTCGACATTGCCCTCCGCCGGTATCGGCGCGTTGCTGGCGTTGATGCTGTGCGGCGAGGATCTGTCGCTGGTCGCGCTGGTCGGCATCGTGCTGCTGATGGGCATCGTGAAGAAGAACGCGATCATGATGATCGACTTCGCGATCGACGCCGAGCGCACCCGCGGCATCCCGCCCGAGATGGCGATCGAGGAAGCCTGCCTGTTGCGCTTCCGCCCCATCATGATGACGACGATGGCGGCGCTGCTCGGTGCATTGCCGCTGGTGCTGCAACACGGCGCGGGATCGGAACTGCGCGTGCCGCTCGGCGTCACCATCATCGGCGGCTTGCTGCTGAGCCAGTGGCTGACGCTCTACACCACGCCGTCGATCTACCTGGCGTTCGAACGCCTGCGCGCGAGGCTAGGCGGCGCGCGTGCCGCGGCGGCGGTGGCGGAATGAGCGGCATGCGCGACCTCCGCATCCAATGGAGCGCACCGCTCGCTCTCCCCGTCATGCCGGCGAAGGGCGGTATCCACGACTTGCCTTCGTGGGCCAGGCAAGTCGTGGATCCCGGCCTTCGCCGGCATGACGCGGCTGCGCGCGCGCCGACGCCGCGATAACCCCGACATGGGCTTCTCCGCTCCCTTCATCGCCCGCCCGATCGCCACCATCCTGCTCTCGATGGCGCTCCTGTTATCCGGCCTGGTCGCCTACCGCTTCCTGCCGGCCTCGGCGATGCCCTCGATCGACATCCCCACCATCGTCGTCTTCGCCGGCCGCCCAGGCGCCGATCCCGAAACGATGGCCAACTCCGTCGCCGCCCCGCTCGAGCGCCGCCTCGGCGAGATCCCCGGCGTCACCGAGATCACCTCGACCTCATCCATCGGCTTCAGCTCGATCGTCATCCAGTTCGATATCGATCGCGACATCGACGGTGCCGCGCGCGACGTGCAGGCGGCGATCAACGCCGCCGCCACCGACCTGCCCGAGGACCTGCCGACCCCGCCCTACTACCGCAAGTTCAACCCGGCCGACGCGCCGATCTTGTCGCTGGCGCTGACCTCGGACACGCTGTCCATCGCGCAGATCTACGACGCCGCCGACACCGTGCTCGCGCAACGCCTGTCGCAGATCGAGGGGGTCGCCCAGGTAACCGTCAGCGGATCGGAAAAGCCCGCCGTGCGCATCCGGCTGGACCCGGAACGACTGGCCGCGGCGGGTGTCGCCGGCCAGAACGTCTACAGTGCCGTTCGGGGCGCCAACGTGCTGGAACCCACCGGCGGTTTCCAGGGGCCGGATCGCGCGGAGACCATCACCGTCAACGGCGAGATCTCCCAGGCCGCGGACTACGCGCCGCTGATCGTCAAGTCCGGCAACGGGCGCGTGTTGCGCCTGTCCGATGTCGCCAGCGTGATCGACGGTGTGGCCAACACCCGCCTGGCCGGCTGGAACGGCCGCCAGGCCGCGGTGTTCCTGATCATCACCAAGGTTGCCGGTGCCAACGTCATCGAAACGGTCAATCGCATCAAGGACGAGCTGCCGCTGCTGACGAGCTGGCTGCCGCCGGAGATCAAGCTGACCGTCATCTCCGATCGCACCACGACGATCCGTGCCAGCGTGGCGGACGTGCAGATCACCATGCTGATCACCATCGCCCTGGTGCTGCTGGTCGTGCTGCTGTTCATGCGCCAGCTGATCCCCACCGTCGCCGCCGCGGTCACCGTGCCGCTGTCGTTGTGCGGCACGCTCGCCGGCATGTGGGCGTGCGGCTACACGCTCGACAATTTTTCCCTAATGGCGCTGACGATCTCCGTCGGCTTCGTGGTCGACGACGCCATCGTCATGATCGAGAACATCACCCGCTACACCGAACAAGGGATGCCGCCGCTGCGCGCCGCGCTGCTCGGTTCGCGCCAGATCGGCTTTACCGTTGTCTCGATCAGCGTGTCCCTGGTGGCGGTGTTCATTCCGCTGATCTTCATGGGCGGTATCCTCGGCCGGCTGTTCCACGAATTCGCCATGACGATGACCATGGCGATCGCGATTTCCGCACTGGTTTCGCTGACGCTCACGCCAATGATCTGCGGCCGCTGGGCGCCCCCGCGCACCGCGCCGTTGCGTGGTTGGCTGGGCCGGCTCGATGCCGCAACCGAGCGGGGCTTTCACGCCACCCAACGCTGCTACGCACGCACGCTCGGCTGGGCGCTGGCGAATCGCGGCTTCATGCTGCTGGTCATGCTGTCGACCGTTGCGCTGACGGTGCGGCTCTACACCACGATCCCCAAGGGCCTGCTGCCGCTGCAGGACACCGGCATCCTGCTCGGTTCCACGCAGGCCTCGCCGGACGTGTCGTTCAAGACGATGGACGAGCGCCAGCGCGCCGTGGTTGATGTGCTGCTGGCCGATCCCGCGGTCGCCTCTGTCGCCTCCACCATTGGTGTCGCCAGCGGCTGGATGTCGATGAACCGCGGCTGGTTCACCATCGATCTGAAACCGCTGGCCGAGCGCGGCCTGTCATCCGAGGACGTGATCGCCCGCCTCCGCGAGCCGCTGAAGCAGGTCAGCGGCATGCAGACCTTCCTGATGTCCGCACAGGATCTCCGAGGTGGCGGCCGGGCGGGCGGCTCGCAATACCAGTTCGCCATGATCAGCCAGGACCTTGCGTTGCTGCGCCAATGGACCACGGCGATGGAGGAGCGGCTGAAGGCAACGCCCGGCATCGTCGACGTCGGCTCCGACCAAGATCGTGCCGGGCCGCAACTGAATGTGGTGATCGACCGTGACGCAGCGGCGCGGCTGGGCGTCAGCACGGTGGCGGTCGACAACGCGCTGAACAACGCCTACGCGCAGCGCCAGGTCTCCACCATCTACACCCAGCGCAACCAGTACAAGGTGGTGCTGGAGATCGATCCGAAGCTGCAAACCGATCCGTCGCTGCTGGACCACATCCATGTCGGCGCCGCCAACGGCACGCAGGTCCCGCTTTCGGCGGTGGCGCGGTTCGAGCGCGGCACCGCGGCGCTGGCGGTGCACCACCAGGGCCAATTCGCCGCTGCCACGCTTAGCTTCAACCTGCCCGCCGGCAAGGCACTGGGTGACGCGATCGATACCGTGAACCAGGCGGCGCGCGATCTGTTGATGCCGCCCGAGGTGCGCACCGAGTTCGCCGGCAATGCGCAATGGCTGCAGCGCTCGCTGGCGACGCAGCCGCTGCTGATCGCCGCGGCGGTGATCGCCATCTACATCGTGCTGGGGGTGTTGTACGAGAGCCTGATCCACCCCATCACGATCCTGTCCACGCTGCCCTCGGCCGGCATCGGCGCGCTGCTGGCGTTGCGCCTTGGCGGGTATGACCTGTCCGTAATGGGAATGATCGGCATCATCCTGCTGATGGGCATCGTCAAGAAGAACGCCATCATGATGATCGACTTCGCGTTGGAGGCAGAGCGCACGCGCGGGCTGTCGCCGTTTGCCGCGATCCACGAGGCTTGCCTGGCCCGCTTCCGCCCGATCATGATGACCACGCTGGCCGCGCTGTTTGGTGCGGTGCCGCTGGCGCTGGCCTTCGGCACCGGCGCGGAACTGCGCCGCCCGTTGGGCATCGCGATCATCGGCGGGCTGGTCGTTTCGCAGATGCTGACGCTGTACACCACGCCGGTGGTGTATTTGATGCTGGAACGGTTCGTCGGCGGGCGGAAGCCGATCGCGGGGGCGGCGGTGGCCGAGTAGCTAGCTCGCCCGACCCCAGACCTGCGTGCGGTCGTTGCCCAGGCAGTAGCACCCGCTACTCGAAGCCACCGGATGGTCCATCGGGCAGACATAGGGGCCCGCGTAACACGATTGTCCAGCGCCTTGCGGCGACTGTGTCTGTGGCGACTGTGGCGGTGGTGCATATGCCACCGGCGGTGGCCCGCCATAATAGGCCGGCGGCGGGTAGTACGCCGGCGGATAATACGGTGGGGCGACGACAATCGGCGGAACGCCGATGAAGACCCCGCCACCGCGAAACCCGCCAGCCCACCACGCGGCGGCCGGCGTTGTTACGGCGACGCCAGCCATGGCCGCGCACGCAACGGCGGCAAGTACGCCAGGGCGCGCCAGCCGACGGAGAACAGGAAGCAGCTTGGGGTGGATCATGGGCGACACTCTGCGTCTCGATTGTGGCCAAATATCATACGCCGTCGCGGTTCACGTAGGGGTTAGCTTAAACCTGTTGCGGCTCTCGCTTACGTATTTTTTTTCCGGTTGCAGCACGGTATTGCCGGGTCTCCGACGCCTTGGCACGCCACCTACCCAGTCGGATACCTGCCGAGCCGGGCAGATGTAGTGCGAAAGCGGCGGCGACAGTGCCATGCCCATGGGTGCCCCCCGATCGGAACGCCCAACCACCGCCGCAAACACATCCACGTTGACCGATCGGCGCCGCGGCCTCCATCATCCACCCGTCCGGGTCCGAGGAGAGCTTGCAATGCCGATCGGCTATCGTTTCATCCGTGCCCTGCTGCTGACGGGGGCGGCCATTGTCCCATTCGGCGCCATCGCTTTTTCCGCCACCGCGGCAGAGCCCTTCAAATGCGGCCGCATCGGCGGCGATTTCACCTACGGCCTGGAAGCCAACGTCGCCGGGCTGGACATGCAGGCGAACAGCGCCGCTTCGGTCCGCGATATCGCGATGAACACCTACGAAACCCTGGTAACGCGCGACGACAACATGAAGCCGCTACTACAGCTCGCCGCGTCGGTGGACACCAGCCCCGACAATCGCGTCTTCACCTTCAGGCTGCGCCAGGGCGTGCATTTCCACAACGGCAAGCTGATGACCTCGGCCGACGTGCGCGGGTCGTTCGAGCGCTACGCCCGCGTCGGCATCGATCGCTCGATCCTGGCGCCCGTCGATCATTTCGACACGCCCGATCCGTCCACCTTCGTCATCACCCTCAAGGAGCCGCGCCCCACCTTCATCGAGAGCATGTCATCGATCACCGTGCCGATCGTCATCTTCCCGGAAGAAAACAAGGACGCGCCACCGCAACAACTGCCATCGGTTGGCACCGGGCCGTTTCAGATGGTGCAGTTCGTCGCCGACAGCTACGTCAAGCTGAAGCGGTTCGACGGCTATACCCCGGACACCCGCTACACCGACGAAGACGGCTTCGGCGGCTACAAGGTGGCCTGCCTCGACACGATCACGTTCCGCATGGTGCCCGAGGGCGGCGCGCGCGTCGCCGGACTGGAGACCGGCGAGCTGCAGGCGGTGGAGGATGTGCCCACCATCATGCAAAAGCGCATCGGCGCCAACAAGGACATCAAGCTGGTCAGCCTGGAGAACTTCTGGCTCAACGTCGCCTATGGCAACTGGTCGGCCCCGCCAACCGACAATGTGAAATTCCGCCAGGCGGTGTTGGCCGCGCTCGACTTCGACGAGGTGATGGAAGCCGCGAATGACGGCAATTACAAACACAACTACTCTTTCCAGTACCCCGGCACCAACTACTACACCGAAGCCGGCAAGTCCTTGCTGGATCAGCACAACCCCGAAAAAGCCAAGGCACTGCTGAAGGAAGCGGGGTACCACGGCGAGAAGGTGGTCCTGCTGACCAACAAGGACTATCCGGCGCTGTACAACTCCGGGTTGGTGTTCTCCCAGCAGCTCAAGGCGGTGGGGATCAATGCGGAACTACTGGTGCTGGACTGGCCGACGGCACTGGCGAAAAGCATGAAGGGCACACCCGACTGGAACTACTTCTTCACCGGCTGGATCACCTATGTCGCGCAGGGCGGCATGCAGACGCTGCGCCCAATGGCTGAACCCAATCCGGTCTACACGCCCCCGGGCGGCAAGACCGATCCGGCTTTCATGCAGGCGTTCGACATCGTCTCGAACGGCGCCACGCTGGCGGAGCGCCAGGCGGCCTTCGCCAAGGCCCAGCAGATCGCGCTGGATGACGTGATGGTGATCCCAATGGGCGTCATGCCGAAAGTGCAGGGCGTCCGCGAGAACGTCGAACATTACCGCCCATTCTATAACCCACGGATGTATAACGTATGGGTAACGAAGTAGCCCGCCGCGGTTCACCCCGATCCCGCGTCACGCCGCCACAAAGATGGGCGATCGGGGGCCGCGATACCCTCATCCCCCACTGCGCGGCATTGATCCACTTCGCGGCACCGAACCGCCCGGAGACTCAATCCCGCGCGTACTGCGGGACAGTTTTCCCATAGCCTGCACGGCCAAGGAGCCGCTTCGCTCCTCACCCCGCGCATAGCGGCGCGCCATCCACGCACAGACAAGAATCTGTGCGGGATAATACAGCATGATCGGCAACAGGATCGGCCCGATCGCCGCGCCGGACACCAGGGCGCTCGCGATCGGGACGCCGCTGACCAGAGACTTCTGAGATCCACAAAAGACCAACGCTGCCTCATCGCCCCGGTCGAACCCCAATGCCCGGCTGACCAGCAGCGTGATCAGCAACACGAGGCCAAGCAGAAAAACCATCAGGAACGCCAGCACGCCCAGAGTCATCGGCGGTATCTGCTGCCAGATGCCGCGCACGACGGCCGCGCTGAACGCGGTGTATACGACCAGCAGGATCGAACCCCGGTCCGTGATGGAAAGTACCGCGCGATTGCGTTTGGCCCATTGACCGATCCGTGGCCGCAACAGATGTCCGACGGTGAATGGTAAAAGCAGTTGCAACAGCACCTGCCAGACGCCCTTCAGGTCGACGCCGCTGCCGTGCAAATTCGACATCGCACCAAACAGCAGTGGCGCAAGCACGATGCCGGCGATGTTCGATGCCGTCGCCGAGCACACCGCGCCCGGCACATTGCCCTTCGCGATCGAGGTCAGGGCAATCGATGACTGCACTGTCGATGGCAGCGCGCAGACGAACAACACCCCCAGCCAGAGCGGGCGCGGCAGCTGGTGGGGAAATGCCATCAGCAGGCTGAGGCCGAGCAGCGGAAACAGCACAAATGTGGTTGCGCCAATAGCCGCGTGCAGGCGCCAATGCGTCATGCCGTGCAGAACGGCGTCGCGTGACAATCTGGCGCCTTGCAGGAAGAACAGCGCGGCGATGGCCAGTGTTCCCGCCATATGGAAAACCTGGGCGCCTGCGCCGCGGCAAGGCAGCAAGGTGGCCGCCAGCACGACCCCAAGCAACGCCAGAACAAAACCATCGACCGGCGGGCGGCCCGCGCGTACCGCGCGCGACAACAGGGGTCCTGTGCTTACGCCGCGCAACAACATTGATATCGCGGGCATCACACGGTCCCCAGCAAATACCACCATCCCGGCAACGTCAGAAACGACAGCGTGATGCCGAAACCCACCATCAGCGTTATCAGCGGCGGATTGAGATCGTTCTGCATCGCCACGATCGCGCCGCCGATCATTGGTCCCATTGCCGACTCGAACAGCGTGATGCGGATGGTCTCCCCATGCGCATGCAGCCAGCCGACATACACCGCGCCCAGCAGGGCCGGGGCGATCAGCAGCTTGAACGCCAGGCCGCCGGCCAGCGCCATGCGATTCCCGCGCAACTTGTCCAGGCGCAGTTGCAGGCCGACCGAAGTCAACGCCAGCGGCGTGAGAGTGCCGGCGAGCGAGCGCAGCACGTCCGTTGCCATTGCGGGGTAATCGACCCGCGTAAGCACCAGCGCCAGGCTCAACGCCAGGATCGGCGGGAAGCGGATGATCCGGCCAAACAACGACCCGGACCGCGAGACCCGCCGCGAGTACAGCGTGGCGACCATGATCCCGAGCGTGCTCAGGACCATATAGCTGCCGAGCTGATCAATCAGAATGCCTGTCGCCATGCCACCGCGTCCGTAGAACGCCTCGATCATCGGCAAGCCGACGAACGAGGTGTTCGCCAGCCCTCCCACCAGCATCAAGCCGCCGGTCGTGGTTTCGGGCAGCCGAAGCACTCGGCCCAGTGACCAGAAGAAGCCGCAACTGATCACGAACAGCAGCCATGGCATGGCGACCGGGTAGAGCAGCTCAGGCCGCAGATGAATGTCATGCACCTGCAACAGGATCAGCGCGGGCAACGAAACGAAAAGAATGAAGCTGTTGAGCACGGCAGGGGTATCGGGCGGCAGACATCGCCGATGCCCCAGAACGACGCCGAGGCACAGGCAGACGAACAGCAGCATGATGTTGCTCACGATCAGGTTTCCTCTGTCTGTGCTGCCCGCCGCCGATCTTTCGTCGGGGTGGCGGATTGTTACGAGGCCCGGACCGGCAACTGGGCGACTTGGAAAGTTGCGTCACATGCCCGTGATGCGCCGCATTGACGGTTACGCCGGCGTTCTTAACGCAACATCAGGGCGGCAAGAGATTTTGCGGATGATCGCTGATCGCCCTGGCCACGTCATCGGCCGCGGGCGCAACGATCAGGCACAGCAATCGCAGATTTTGGCACGTATCGTCAGCTTGACCCGGCACCGACATGATCGCCGTAGTCGCCGCCAGCACCAGCGCGATGCAAGTACTGTAAGCACCGGTTTTAGTTTGCATTGCAGGTTCCTTATCTCCACGAGAGACCAAATCTTGCCGGAACGTTCGGGCTTTGTCGGTGAGCCGCATCACAGCAACGACACGGCACGGCGGCCAAAATCGGCTGGCTGGAAAACATCACCGAACCGGCATGTTGCGGCGGCATGACGGGGATGTCTGGCGTTGCGCGTTCCCGATGCGGCGCGTTCTCGCCCTGCCGCCAAAATGCGCCCGGCCGGGCGTCAACCAGCCGCCAAAGCGGCGATCAAAACTCCGCCTGTCGCCGGAGCTCGCGATGCATGTTCTGCGCCGGGCGTGTTCCACGCCGCGCATGTTCCGCGCCGGGCATCTTCCGCGCCGGCGGCACAGGATGCTGCAACCGACGGATGATCGACGGGGATGGGTTGCGAAGCAACCCGCGCCAGGCGCCGCGGCGACCGGCTGACAGAGGCACGGTCATGACACTGCTCCTGGCGGGGTCCCGCGACATAGCCCCGCGGCCCACCGTCCTTCCTGCGAAGACCCGACCACCCGGGAGCCAGCTTGACTTTCGGCCATTTCCCCCGGATATGCCGCGCGTGCGCGCAATGAGCCGAACCCGCCATCGCGTCGCGGGCAACACTGCGCCAGATCCGGATCGGACCACATTTTGACCGAGACCACGACCGCCGCGGCGGAATCGACCGACGACGCACTGATCATCGACCCGGAGTCGCCGGCTCTCGCGGAAGATGCGCGCCCCACTTTTGCCGATCTCGGGCTGTCCGAGGCGGTACTGCGCGCCATCGCCGATATGGGCTATCGCCATCCCACGCCGATCCAGGAGCAGGCAATCCCGTTCGTGCTGATGGGTCGCGACGTGATGGGCACCGCACAGACCGGCACCGGCAAGACCGCTGGGTTCACCCTGCCAATGCTCGACATTCTCACCGGCTCGCGCGCCCGCGCCCGCATGCCGCGCAGCTTGATCCTGGAGCCAACGCGCGAGCTGGCCCTGCAGGTCGCCGAGAATTTCGTGCAGTACGGCAAATACCTGAAGCTGACGCACGCGCTGATTATTGGCGGCGAGAGCATGTCCGATCAAAAGGACGTGTTGATGCGCGGCGTCGATGTGCTGATCGCCACGCCCGGCCGGCTGATCGACATGTTCGAGCGCGGCTCCATCCTGCTCACCGACGCCCACCTGCTGGTGATCGACGAAGCCGACCGCATGCTCGACATGGGCTTCATCCCGGATGTCGAACGGATTGTCGCCATGCTGCCGCGCACCCGGCAGACGCTGTTCTTCTCCGCCACGATGGGGCCGGAGATCCGCCGTCTCGGCGATGCGTTCCTGACAAACCCCAAGGAAATTGCGGTCTCCCGCCCGGCCTCGGTGGCGACAACGATCGTCGAGGGCCTGGCGCTGGTCGCCGAGCACGACAAGCGCGAGGCGCTGCGCCGCCTGATCCGGACGCAGAACGTGCAGAACGCGTTGATCTTCTGCAACCGCAAGCGCGACGTGGATGTGCTGCACAAGTCACTGACAAGGCACAAGTTCGACGTCGGCGCGCTGCATGGCGACATGGCGCAGACCGTGCGGTTCGCCACGCTGGAGAAGTTCAAGGCCAACGAGTTGCGCCTGCTGGTATGCAGCGACGTGGCCGCGCGCGGGCTCGACATCGGCGGGCTATCGCATGTGTTCAACTTCGACGTGCCGCACCATGCCGAGGACTATGTCCACCGCATCGGCCGCACCGGCCGCGCCGGTCTGGCCGGCCACGCCTTCACCATCGCGTCGCCGACCGACCGGTTCGCGGTCGGCGCTATCGAGGCGCTGACCGGTCACGCCATCCCGCCGATGATCGTCGAGGGCCTCGATCCCATCGATTGGGCCGAGGAGGATGGCCGCAAGCGCCGCGGCCGTGGTGCCGCTGCCCCAGGGGGGGCTAAGTCAGGTGCCAAGCGCGGCGCCAAGGGGGCCGCCTCGGATCGGCCCAGGGCAAAGCCGTCGCCAGGTCCCGATGCCCCGACGCCGGCCCCCTCTGCCGCAGCTCCGAAGGCGCCCCCGCGCGAGCGCCCCCCGCGCGAGCGAGCGCAAACCAGGCCGCGCTCGAAGCCGCACGCGGAGGCCGCCACGCCGCCGCTTCCGCCGCCGCTTGCGGCATCCCCCCCGCGACCGCTTGCGGCATCGGCAGCGCCACGGCCCACGGAGCGCTACCCCAGACGTGATCGAGACGGGCGTGATCGAGACGGGCGTGATCGAGATGGGCGCGGGGGGGACAACAGCTACGAGGACAGCGGCGCCGCGGTACGCGGGTTCGGCAGCGACGTACCTGCCTTCATGCTGCTACGCCCGCGCGTCGCGCCGGTGGAGGGCCGCGAAGGAGACACTGAGGCATGAGCGCCATAGCGGATCCCCCCGGCAAGGTCGCGCAAAGCAAAAGCCACTTCACTCCATTCCAATGGGATGACGCGCTGCGCCTCGATAGCCAGCTCTCGGAGGATGAGCGGGCGATCCGCGACGCCGCCAACGCCTACTGCCAGGAAAAGCTCTTCCCGCGCGTGCTTCAAGCCAACCGGCACGAGCACTTTGACCGCGAAATCATGAACGAGATGGGCGAGATGGGCTTCCTGGGCGCGACCCTGGAAGGCTACGGCTGCGCCGGCGTCAACTACGTTAGCTACGGGCTGATCTCGCGCGAGGTCGAGCGGGTCGATTCCGGCTACCGCAGCGCCTTCTCGGTGCAGTCCTCGCTGGTGATGTTCCCGATCCACGCCTTCGGCTCCGCGGCGCAGCGGGAGAAATATCTGCCCCGCCTGCGCGCCGGCGAAATGGTCGGCTGCTTCGGCCTGACGGAACCCGATGCCGGCTCCGACCCCGCCTCGATGCGCACGCGGGCGAAAGCGGTCGATGGCGGCTTCGTGCTGAACGGGGCAAAGACCTGGATCACCAACGCCCCGATCGCCGATGTCCTGCTGGTCTGGGCAAAGGATGACGGGGGAGAAATCCGCGGCTTCCTGCTGGAGCGCGGCATGGCCGGCCTGACCACACCGAAGATCGAAGGCAAGTTCTCGCTGCGCAGTTCGGCCACCGGCATGATCATGATGCAGGATGTCCTGGTTCCCACGGAGAACCTGCTGCCTGACGTGAAGGGGCTGCGCGGGCCGTTCTCCTGCCTGAACAACGCGCGCTACGGCATCGCCTGGGGCGCACTGGGCGCCGCGGAGTTCTGCTGGCACGCCGCGCGTGACTACACGCTGAACCGCATGATGTTCGGCCGCCCGCTGGCGGCGACGCAGCTTATCCAAAAGAAGCTCGCCGACATGCAGACCGAGATCACGCTCGGCCTGCAAGCCGTGCTGCAACTCGGCCGGCTTATGGATGCGCACGACGCCGCCCCGGAAATGATCAGCCTGCTGAAGCGCAACAACTGCGGCAAGTCGCTGGACATCGCCCGCGCCGCACGCGACATGCACGGCGGCAACGGCATCGTCGACGAGTACCACGTGATCCGCCACGTGATGAACCTGGAAACCGTCAACACCTACGAGGGCACACACGACGTGCACGCACTGATCCTGGGCCGTGCGCAGACCGGGATTTCAGCCTTCGGGAATTGAATTCCGCATGATTGAGCCCCCGCGCTCATCTTCGACAAGGGGTAATCGAACCTTTGGGGCGATGAAAGTTGAAGCCCGGCCGCAGTCCGTGCTTGACTCGTTGACGTGATGACCGCGGTCGAGGGCTCCCGGTGCAGGCACGGCGCGAACTGATCCGATTCCTGTCCGACTATCAGGAAATCTGGCACACCCAGTTTCCGGACCTGTACCGGCGCGGGCAGTGGCATATGACCTGCCATCTGTGCCTGCGCAGCGGCCGCGGCGGTGTGCCGGTCGCCGAGTTGGCCGGCGTCGTCAAGCCATTGTTTCTGCTGGATGACGCGACGGTCCGCGAGCGGGTGCAGGACATCCAGGCGCTCGGCATGTGCGAGATCGATCCGCCCGATCGCACCCTCTCGGCGCGAACGATCGTCATCCCCACCGATACGCTGCTGGCGCGCTTCGACGAGCACCTGCTGGCCCTGGCCGCCCGCCTGCGGGAGGCAGCGCGGAAGGTCGACCCGAACATCCGCCGGCGCTCGACGCTGACGCTGGACCCGCCGACTCGCCAGGCGGTTCTCGGTGCGGTCGAGCGCTGCGACCAGGGCTGGATCACGGCGCTCGAGGCGGTCTTCGACCAACTCAACCTGTCACCGGCGCGCCGGCTTGATGCCAGGCGGCACCTGCTGTCGCTGTCGCACCGCACGTTGCTGCTGATGGGTCTGGAACATGCCTACGGCGTGTCCCCCCATGCCGACGACGGCGACGGGCTGCTGGCCGACCACATGGCGGCGCTACTGCTGCGGCTGGGGCGGCAGAACTTCCAAACCACGCGCGACCACATCGGCTACCTGATGCAACTCGGTATGCTGGAGCGCCAGGCCGGGCGGGCGCTGCGCGTCGCCCTGGCGGCCTCGGTCACCGCCGCATTCGACCCGGAACTGGCCGCGCTGGCGGCGTCGCTGCCGGCGCTGGTCCGCGCGTTCGACGGCGCCGACGACGTCGAGGCGACCCTGACGGTCCGCCAGCCCGTCTTGGTACCGGTGCCCGCCCCGACGGCGACCCGTGTGCTGATCGTCAGCAGGGCCGGCGAGCCACCGCGCGAGGTGCCGATCGGCACCGAACCGCTGGTGGTCGGGCGGGCACCCGGTGGCGATGTCGTGCTGCCCGCCGATGAGGTCTCGCGCATGCATTGCCGGCTGGTGCCGGGCGAGGCGGGACTGACCGTTATCGACCTGCAATCCACCAACGGCACGTTTCTGGACGGGCAACGCGTCGCCGCGCCGACGGTAATGCTGCCGAACGGCGAGTTGCGGATCGGGCCATACACCCTGACCTGCCGCGTTGGCGTGACCATTCTCCCGAACGACCAAGCCACACGCGGGCGGCGTCGCGGCGCCAGTTGAACGAAACAGGAATATCCGGGAAATTGCCCGCCTTTGTTGGTGGACTCACCCCCACTGGCCTCGCGAATGTTAGGCGGAACAATTCCATCGGACTATCCCGCAACATTCACGAACAAACCACCACAGGACTTCCTATTTCGAAATACTGGCCGCTGAATTACTGTCCAGTCATCGAATGGCGTTGAGAAAATCCATTCGGCCGCGACAGATGGTTCTCCAGCGAGACCGCAGGGTGCAGTCAGATGTGGGCAAACATGTTGGCTAGTTCGTCCCGGCTACGCATCGGTGCTGATACCGTACGATCTGCCTGCCCGCGCCGAATTCACATTTCGCAACGAGATGCCGTCGGCTGTGTAGAGGTGGATCGTTTTCGCTGAGCGCCCCCCCTCGGCCCACCCTCCTTGCCGATTGGCTGAACGGCCCCTCTTCGGAGGGGCCGTTCGCTTGTTCGGCGGCCGGCTAAGTCAGCGCGAGCTGAGTGCCGGTGTGGGAGGCAGCCGCGGCGTGGCCGTTCGAATGACCGTTGGTCCTCGGCGGACGCACCTGCACACTACTGCTGGCCGGCAGGTTGGTCGTCTGCGGTATCGTGACCGCGTCGGCGGGATCGTCGCGTCGCCCGAGGCAGCGCGACAGCTTCGCCGCCGCGTCGGCCGCCATCGGCACCAGCGCACGCGGCCGCGGCGGGCGCATCCGCAGCGACGCGGCGGAAATGCACAGCGCCGCCACCGCCTGCCCACTGGCATCACGCACCGGTACCGTCACCGACACTGCGCCGGGGGCGATCTCATCAGCCGTCACCAAATAGCCGCGAGCACGAATCCGCTGCAGGTCAGCCGCGATCCAGATCGGGTCGGTCCGTGTGGCGGGCGTGAAGCGCGGCAGCTTCTGTGCCAGCACTTGGGTCTGCACCGCCTCCGGCGCGTGCGCCAGCAGCAGTCGGTACGGCCCGGCGTGCAATGGCCGGCGCTTGCCGACCTCGCCGTAGACGCGCAAGCCCGGGTCGGCCTGAAAGATCGCGACAGTCTCGCCCATCTGGCCGTCACGCACATGCAGATAGACATTCTCGCCGCAAGCCTTGGCGAGTTCGCCCATGAAGGGCAGGGCGGTCGCCGCCAGCGCGCCCTGGTTCTCCGCGGCCTGGCCGAGCGCCGCCCATCGCGCGCCAAGCCGCCAGACGCCGCGTGCCTCGTCCTGGATCGCGAAGCCGCGCGACTGCAGCGTCCGCAGCAACCGGAAGCCGGCGGTTCGGGTGCATCGCGCGGCGTCAGCCACCGCGGCCAGTGGTGCCGGCCCGACCACGGCAAGCGCTTCCAACAGGTCAAGCGTGCGGGCGACCGCGGCTACGCTGTAGTCGCGCGGCGGGCGGGCGGGCTTCGTGGGCTCCGCGGCCGGGCGCGCGGCGGCGCGGCGGGGTTTGGCCTTCGGCCGGCTGGTGGATTTGGCGACTGACTTGCTGAGACTGCCCATGGAATATCCTCCGGCGACCCGCCTGACCGACGGTGCCGCACGTTAAATCGAAGCGCGCAAGCTACTCATCGGTAGGCTCCCGTTACTTCAGACTGTCACTCCATGGCGGGCGGGTCAAAGGGGTTACAGTGCACATCGGCGTGGTCTCAGGACATGGGCGGCATCCAGGATGGCCGCTTGTCGCGCTACGGTGCCTGCGCTAAAGCCGTCCGTTCAGGCTCGCTCGGCCGAACCCGGAGGGGGCGAATGCCCGGCCGGCGATCGACCGCGGGCGTGGTGGAATTGGCAGACACGCCAGATTTAGGTTCTGGTGGCGCAAGCCGTGGGGGTTCAAGTCCCTCCGCCCGCACCACCGCCCGGGACATGCCGTCTCCTGGGCAGCAACCCTCTGATGGCATGTATCTTTGAAGATCAAGGACTTCCCGACCTATGCAGGTTACTGAAACCCTCTCGGAGGGGTTGAAGCGCGGCTTCACCATAGTCGTCCCGGCCGCCGATATCGAGACGCGCCGCACCGCGCGGCTGACCGATCTCGGCCGCACCCTGCGGTTGCCGGGGTTCCGTCCCGGCAAGGTGCCGCTGCCGGTCGTGCGCCAACGTTACGGCACGGCGGTGACCGCCGAGGTGCTCGAGGAATCGGTCAGCCGGGCGACCCAGCAGGTACTGACCGAGCGGGGGTTGCGGCCGGCGGTGCAGCCGAAGGTGGACCTGATCAGCAAGGATGTTGGTATGGGTGCCGCCAGCGACCTGACATTCAGTGTCGAACTCGAACTGCTGCCCGAGATCGAGCTGCCGGATTTTGGCACCATCATGCTGACCCGCCTGAAGGCCGAGGCCGGCGACGAGACGGTGGACAAAGCCCTGCAGGACATCGCCAAGCGCAACCCCACCTACGAGGATATCGCGCCGGAGGACCTAGGTGATCGCGGGGTCGCCAAGGGCGAGGTCGTGGTGGTCGACTATATCGGCCGGATCGATGGTGAGGAGTTTACCGGCAGCAGCGCCAAGGACGCGGCGGTCGAGGTCGGCGGCGACGGCTTCATCCCTGGCTTCACCGACCAGCTCGAAGGGGTACGCCCCGGCGAGACGCGCACCATCGACGTAACCTTCCCCGATCCGTACATGGCCGCGCACCTGGCCGGCAAACCGGCACAGTTCGAGGTTGCCGCCAAGAAAATCCAGCGCCTTGTGCCGACCCCGGTCGACGATGCGCTGGCGCAGAAGATGGGCATCGCCTCGGTGGACGAGTTGCGGCGCACCCTGACGCGACGGGTCCAGTCCGAATACGACCAGCTCGCCCGCCTGCGGCTGAAGCGCGAACTGCTCGATCGGCTGGCCGAACTGGTCACGTTCGCCGTCCCGCAGTCCATGGTGGACACCGAATTCGACCAGATCTGGCAGCGCATCGACGCCGACCGCAAGGAGGGGCGCCAGGACGACGACGACAAGGGCAAGGACGAGGACACGCTGAAGGCCGAATATCGCGCCATCGCCGAACGCCGGGTCCGGCTGGGCCTGCTGCTCGCCGAGATCGGTCGGGCCAACAACGTCACCGTCAGCCCGGACGAAATGATGCGCGCGATACAGATCGAGGCGTCGCGCTACCCCGGCCAGGAGACCGCGGTCATCGAGTACTTCCGCAAGAACCCGCGTCAGGCCGACTCACTGCGCGGGCCGATCTTCGAGGACAAGGTGATCGACTTCGTGCTCGAACTCGCCAAGACGACAGACCAGATAGTGAGCCCCGAGGACCTGGCAAAGGACCCCGCCGTCGCGTGACGTTTACTTCGCCCGCCGTGCTAACCTGCAACACCGCGCACGGCGCATTGCCCCCCGCGACTGGAACCGGGGCGACTGGAACCGGCGCGCCGTCAACTTATGTATAAGACTTGTGATGTATCACTCCTCCGCCACTCGAAGGTGACACCATGATACGGGACCGCGACCCGATCGAGATCTACGACAACAACCTTGTCCCCATGGTGGTGGAGCAGACCTCCCGGGGCGAGCGGGCGTACGACATCTACTCCCTGCTGCTGAAGCAGCGGATCATCTTCCTGACCGGTCCGGTCTACGACCAGGTGGGGTCGCTGATCTGCGCCCAGTTGCTGTATCTGGAATCGGACAACCCCAGCAAGGACATCTCCTTCTACATCAACAGTCCAGGCGGCGTGGTGTCGTCCGGCCTGGCGATCTATGACACCATGCAGTACATCCGCAGCCCGGTCAGCACGGTGTGCATCGGCATGGCTGCCTCGATGGGCAGCCTGCTGCTGGCCGCGGGCGCCAAGGGCAAGCGCTACGCCCTGCCGAACGCGCGCATCATGGTGCACCAGCCATCCGGTGGTGCCCAAGGGCAGGCCACCGACATCGAGATCCAGGCCCGCGAGATCCTGACACTGCGCAAGCGCCTGAACGAGATCTACGTCCACCATACCGGCCAGTCGATCGATGCGATCGAGCGCAAGCTGGAGCGCGACAGCTACCTGTCCGCCGATGAAGCGCTGGACTTCGGTTTGGTGGACGAAGTGGTAGCCAGCCGGCCGGTGCCCTCCGACGTGGACAAATAGGCGGATTCCGCCCAACCCAGGGGCCGATGCGCCTCCCCGCGCGATCGCGCCGGGATGGTCTGGGTGCGGCTTGGCCCGGCGACGATACTCGGGGTTGTCCCGGTTGCCCCCGGGGCGCTAACATGACTGGTCCCGGTGCCCAGGACTCCGGGCAGGAGCGCGTATGAGCAAACCCGGCGATTCGAAGAATACCCTGTACTGTTCGTTCTGCGGCAAGTCCCAGCACGAGGTGCGCAAGCTTATCGCCGGCCCGACCGTCTTCATCTGCGATGAATGCGTCGAGCTCTGCATGGACATCATCCGTGAGGAGCACAAGACGCACCTTGTGAAGTCACGTGACGGCGTGCCGACGCCACGTGAGATCTGCAAGGTGCTGGACGACTACGTGATCGGCCAGGATCACGCCAAGAAGGTCCTCTCGGTCGCCGTGCACAACCACTACAAGCGGCTGGCGCACGGCGCGAAAAACAACGACGTCGAGATCGCCAAGTCGAACATCCTGCTGGTCGGCCCAACCGGCTCCGGCAAGACGCTGCTGGCGCAGACCCTGGCACGCATCCTCGACGTGCCCTTCACCATGGCGGACGCCACCACGCTGACCGAAGCCGGCTACGTGGGCGAGGATGTCGAGAACATCATCCTCAAGCTGCTACAATCGGCCGACTACAACGTCGAGCGGGCGCAGCGCGGCATCGTCTACATCGACGAGGTCGACAAGATCAGCCGCAAGTCGGACAACCCCTCGATCACCCGCGACGTTTCCGGCGAGGGCGTGCAGCAGGCGCTGCTGAAGATCATGGAGGGCACCGTCGCCTCCGTGCCGCCGCAAGGCGGGCGCAAGCATCCGCAGCAGGAATTCCTGCAGGTCGACACGACAAACATCCTGTTCATCTGCGGCGGCGCGTTCTCCGGGCTCGAGCGAATCATCTCCGCCCGCGGCAAGGGCTCCGGCATCGGCTTCGGCGCCGAGGTGCGCAGCGGCGACGAACGGCGGATGGGTGCGATTCTGCGCGAGGTCGAGCCGGAAGACCTGTTGAAATTCGGCCTGATCCCGGAGTTCATCGGTCGTCTGCCGGTGGTCGCCACACTTGAGGACCTCGACGAGGATGCCCTGGTGGAGATCCTGACCAAACCGAAGAACGCCCTGAGCAAGCAATACGGCAGGCTGTTCGAAATGGAGGGAGTGAAACTTTCCTTTACCGAAGATGCGCTACGATCCGTGGCGATCAGGGCGATCTCCCGCAAGACCGGCGCGCGCGGCCTGCGCTCGATCATGGAGTCGATCCTGCTCGGCACGATGTTTGAACTGCCCG
>DASRQX010000255.1:0-50243 GCA_035696165.1 Acetobacteraceae bacterium
ACGGATTGAGTGCTTCATTGGGCATCTCAAGGAGCAGCGCCGCATCGCCACCCGATATGACAAGCTCGCCACCAGCTTCGTGGGATTCGTCTTGCTCGGATGCATCCGCATCTGGGCGAGGTTTGTCCACAGGGCCTAGTATGGATGGCAATTAGCGTTCGTTTGCAATCGGCCTGCCACGGTCATCCACTTGGGTGAGGTGCGGAGTCCTACAAGACTGCCAGATCCCCTGGAGCGCTGAGATCAACCAACGCGAGTCGGGGCATGGATCTACGCGATAGGCTTGTGACGGAGTCCGCACCTGACTTGCAGGACCGCCTGGCGGAAAGCCGGCCTCCCGAAGTTCGATATCGCGTGCTGGACGATATGGCGAACACCGCCGTGTTCGGCTATGCGGGCCAGCACCGCATCCACGACGAGATGTGTGCGAAGGAGCTTTTCTTCGTCGGCGGGCATCCGGAGTCCGGAACCACGTGGCTCCAGATCCTGCTCAACGCCCATCCGGAGGTGAGTTGCGCCGGGGAAGGTCACTTCCTGACGTCCCTGGCGCCGTTGCTGGGAAGCGCGATGAAGGAGTACAACACGGTCATCAGGCACAAGAACCGCGACGTGCTGCAGGAATTCGGCGAGTTCCCGCAATTTGCCGACAAGGCCACCGGATTTCTGTTCGTGTCGGCGGCCCTGCTGCTCTTGGCAGCCTCCGGCAAGGCAGGGGATGTCCGGGTGGTGGGCGAGAAGACGCCGGACAATGTTACCAATCTCTGGTATCTCGCGGACCATTTCCCGGCGGCAAAGTTCATCCACATCCTGCGCGACCCGCGCGACTGCACTGTCTCCACGTGGTATCACAATCGGCGGGTCAGTCCCGAGGAAGTACAGGACAGGTTTCCCACGCTGGGCACTTTCGTCCCGCACGTCGCACAGGCCTGGTGCTATTCGATCGGGAAATGGGAACGCTTCGGCGAGGCCGAGCCCTCGCGTTGCGCGATGGTGTGTTACGAGGACCTTGTCGCGGGTCCGCACGCCGAACTGAGGCGGCCGTTCGAGCTTTTTGCGTGTGAGCTCGCATGCAGCGACGATCCATGACTGCATCGCCGCCGGCGACTTTACGCGGCTGACCGGGGGGCGACCGCCGGGCGTCGAGGATCGCGGATCGCTGCTGCGCCAGGGTTTGCCGGGCGATTGGCGCAAGCATCTCTCGAGCGGTGACGACCTTATGTGTCGGTGTATTGCCGGCATCGCGATGAGGCGGTTTGGTTACGTCGCTTGAGGCGTGACCGTAATCAACCCCTCCCCCCAAACTCGGTCCGCTTCGCGGCCCAAGCCCTAAAGGGTGGGGGAGACTCACTTGCGCCCACCTAACCTGGCACGCACGCCCCTCAGAACTCCCGCAGTGTCTCGCGCAGCGTCGTCCTGGTGTACTCCCGCCGCGCCAGCCCCCGCCGCTGCAGCGCCGGGACCAACCCCTCGGTCACCTCGATCACCTGGCGGCGGTTCACCTTCATATACGGCGTGCTGATCAGGAAGCCGTCGCCGCCGACCTCCTGCATCGCCTCGTCCATTCGCGCCGCGACCCGATCCGGCGAGCCGATCAGCCGCAGCCCGCCGCCGTCATATTTCTCAATCGCCAACTGGCGCAGCGTCTTGCCGCTGCCGCGCTGGGCGAACTCGTCCAGCGCCCCCTGGGACGCCCCGGTCGACACCTCCGGCAACGGCTTGTCGAGATCGAACTGCGAGAAATCGATGTCGGTGTTGATCGACGCGTTGGCCAGCGCCCGCTCGACGAAGGCCGGCGTCGACACCATCCGCGCGTGCTTGGCGAATGCCTCCTCGTCGGTCTCGGCGATCACCGGAAACACCAGGTACAGCACCTTCACATCGTCGGGGTTTCGCCCGGCCGCCGCCGCGTGGCGCCGCACGTCGTCGCGATATTCCTTCATCCCCTCGATGCCCGGCGCCGTCGCTATCACCGAGTCCGCATGCGTCGCCGCAAACGCCCGCCCACGCGGCGACCCGCCCGCCTGCACGAAGGCCGGCCGCTTCTGCGGTGAGGGCACCGTGTTCAGCGGGCCGCGGCATTTGAAATACTTGCCCTCGAAATCGATCGGCCGGACCTTGCGGTAATCGGCATAGGTGTGGGTCGCCAGGTCCTGCACCACCGCGTCGGCATCCCACGAATCCCACAGCTTGCACACGAGATCGACATACTCGTCGGCCATCTCGTAGCGCTGCTCGCGCCCCGGAGGCCCCTCCAGACCGAAATTCCGCGCCGCCGTCTCTTCGCCTGTCGTGACGATGTTCCAGCCGAACCGGCCGCCTGCGATGTGATCAAGCGTCGAGCAAAGTCGCGCCAGCATGAACGGCGGATAGGCCATCGTCGACAGCGTCGCCACGACCCCCATGCGCGAGGTCCCCGCGGCGATCAGCGTCGCCAGCGGGGCCGGATCGTGCTTGGGGGCCAGCAGTGCGTGCTTTAAGGTAGCCTGCGTGCTGCCGCCATAGGCCTCGGAGACCATCAGCGTGTCTTCCAGCATGATATAGTCGAAGCATGCGCGCTCCATCATCTGGGCGATCTCGACGTGGAATTTACCGTCCCACGGCCGCCAGCCGGCGGCAAACGGGTGGTCCCATTGGCCGGGCATGAAATTGCAGAACCAGCCCAGGTGCATCATCTTTCCGCCCATCGTCGATCCCGTCACTGTTCGCGTTGATCCAGGTGAAGCTGGCGGGCGAACGCCTCGTTGCATCTGCAAGCAAATTCCGGACCGCAGGCGGCGCACGAGCCGGTGCCCGCCGTCCGCCGAAAGGCTGCTTCGGCAGCCCGGGTCCCGCGCGGTCGTGGCAGGGACGATTGTGGGTGCTACAGAACCTGCAAGCCCAGATGCAACCGCATCGGCTCGAAGTCGCGGTCGTCGTGCAGCAGCGTGTGGTCGCGCTCGATGCAAAACGTGCCGATGATCAGGTCGATAGTCTTCCGGATCGTGATGCCCTTACTTCGCAGGATGCGATAGTTGCGCGCTGCCTGCACCGCGACGCGCGTGCCCAGCATCGGCACGATATCAAACGCATTCAGATCCCGGGCAAGTCGAATAGCATGCGCTTCATCACGTGCGCCCTGTAACACCTCCAGCAGGACGATGTCCCCGACCAGGAGTACTTCCGTTTCGAACAGAGACCGCAACACGCGCACTGGCTCGGAGACGGTGTTCCGCAGATTCGCGATCCACACCGAGCTGTCGACGACGATCAATCGGGCGCGCGACCTTCCCGCATCGCGTCCAGGTCGCCCTCCCAGCCCAGCCCGGCCATATCCATACCGGCACGCTTTTGGCCGCGCAGGCGGATCAACGTCCGCAACGCCGCTTCGACCGTCGCACGTTTTGTCTTCTCTCCGGCAGCAATCATGGCTTCGGCCAACAACTGGTCATCGATCTCGATATTGGTTCGCATTCTGCGCTCCATGTGTAGAGATTGTCGATAACATACACATCAAACGACCGGTATGCCAGCGGCAGTTGGAAACTGTTGCGTCGGATGGTCTACGATTCGGTGATGCCACCAACCCTTCCGGACCCCCCGCATGAGTCTCCTCCGCATCACCGCCGGCCCCTACAGCTTCACCGCCCGCTTCGAAGACGCCGATGCGCCGCGCACCTGCGCCAAATTCCGCACCCTGCTGCCGTATCGCCAGCGCATCATCCATGTTCGCTGGAGCGGCGAGGCCTGCTGGATCCCGCTCGGCGACTTCGATCTCGGCCTGACCCCGGAGAACCACACCAGCTATCCCGCGCCCGGCCAGATTCTGCTGTATCCAGGCGGCGTTAGTGAGACAGAGATCCTGCTCGCCTATGGCGGCGTCCGGTTCGCCAGCAAGGTCGGCCAGCTCGCCGGCAACCACTTCCTGACCATCATCGAGGGCAACGAGAACCTGGCCAGCCTCGGCAAGCTGGTGCTGTGGTCCGGCGCGCAGGATATCGTGTTCGAGGCACAAGGCGACACCAAGGCGCCGGCCGACGGGTGATACGCGGCCGCGCTCAGGCGGGATCCACCGCATCCCGCCGGGGCGACAGCGACCACGTCGTCGTCGCCTGTGCCACCACGGGACCAGCGCCATCCGCCTCGCTGATCGGTACCTCGGCCGTGAACAGGCGCCGCCCGGCGCGCAGCGGCACCGCCTCGGCCAGCAGCGGCAGGTTCCGTGCCGCGCGCAGGAAGTTGATCGTCAGATCGACCGTCACCGCGTCCGGGTCGTGCCGGGCCGCCAGGATCAGCGCATAGGTCACCACATCGGCCAGCGCGAACAGCACCGCCCCGGCGACGCTGCCACCGGGGCGCGTGACGTGCGCCCCGGCGTTCAGCCGCAGCCGGCCGCGCTTTGCGATCGCCTCGACCAGCTCCAGGTTGAACAGCGGCACCAGCGGCAGGCCCGTCTCGATGTGCCGGCTGATATGCTCCAGGGTCCAGGGCGAGGTTGCGGTCATCCGGCGTCGTTCGCGCGCGGCCGGTGGGTGGGCAAGGTCTGGCCGCCCTTATCCTGAGACGACAGCAGCACATCAAGGTGCGGCGGCTACTCCCGCTGGAGCGGCGGTCTGGCCGGCCGCCAGTGCGCGGATGGCATGTGCGGAGTTCTCCGCCATGCGGTCGGCGATCAGCCGGACCACAGCGAACGCCAGTGCCGGGTCCCGATGGAACGCCACGGCAAGGTCATGATGGCTGATGCGGTACAGGCGCGCCGCCGAGACACACACCGCCGAGGCCGTGCGGACACCCGCCGAGGAGAATACGCCCACCTCGCCGAAGAACTGCCCCGCGTGCCGGCGAATGCCAAGCTCGGGAATCTCGATCTCGCCGCTGCCGATAAAATAGGCGCCATCGCTCGGATCGCCGCCGCGGAACAGAACCGTGCTGGCTGGATAATCCTCGTGCGCGAGATGCGGCACCAGCCGCAACACGTCCAGATCCTGCGCGCGGGCCGATTGGACATGCGCCAGCAAGCGCCGCAGCTGGATCAGGCGCAGCGTGTTGAGCGGCAGCAGCAGGCCGTGCAGGATCACGATCGGCCAGAGGTGGAACGGAATGGCGTAGATCAGGAATGCCACGTTGCTGGCGATGGCCATCAGGCGCAGCGGCTGCATGGTGCGCATATAGAAGGCCAGGAACACTAGGGCGGCCGCGACGTAACCCGTCCATTCCATGCCCGCCCACTGCGCGCCCGTCCACGCCATGCCCGTCTACTCCATGAGTATTCTCATTCCGCCCGGCGCCCTCTCGAATGGTACCTCGGGCGGGGGGGTTGGCGCCATCGTGGCGAAATCCTAGAACGCCGCATGCCATTCAAGGTCCAGGTCGGCTCGCCCCAAGTCGCCATCCATCAGGGGCAAATCATCCTGCTCACCGAGCCCGACGGCCAGATCGTGTGGTCGTCGGACAAGGGGCTGTATTTCTTCGACACCAGGGTGATCAGCGCCTGGTCGGTCTATGCCAACGGCCAGCCCTGGGAACTGCTGAGCGGCGGCGCCTCCACCTACGACACCGCGCGGATGTTCCTGACCAACAACGCCTTCCGCACCGAGGACGGCGACATCCCGGCCCGCACCATGGGCTTCATGCTGAGCCGCGCGATCGACGGCGGGCTGCATGAGGACCTGGACCTCACCAACCACGGCCCGAAACCGATCCGCTTCAACCTGGAGATCGCGATCCGCTGCGACTTCGCCGACATCTTCGAGGTGAAGGATAACAAGATCGTCCGCCGCGGCCATATCACCACGGCGTGGTCCGAGGCCCATCAGCGCCTGTCCACCGTCTATCGCAATCGCGACTTCATGCGTGCCATCAGCGTCCGCACGCGCGAACTCGATTCGCACGCGGTCTACGCCAACGGGCGCATCAGCTTCGAGATCGGCCTCGATCCTGGTGCCACCTGGCATTGCTGTCTGCTGTATGACCTGACCGACGGCGTGCGCCACTTCAGGGCACCGCTGGCCTGCGCCCATCACGAGCGTCGCTCCGCGCATGCCGATTCGGGGGAAAGCTGGCGGCGGAGCGTGCCCCGCCTGCACACCTCCAACGAGGAGTTCTACCGGTTCTACAACCAGGCGCTGGACGACATGACGGCGCTGCGCCTGACGATGCCCGGCACCGATGGCGCGGTGTTGTTTCCCGCCGCGGGCCTGCCCTGGTTCGTGGCACCGTTCGGGCGCGACAGCCTGATCGCCTCATTGCAGACCATCCTGATCGACCCCGGCTTCGCCCGCGGCGCGCTGGAAGTGCTGGGCCAGCTTCAGGCAACGGAACGCGACGACTGGCGTGACGCCGAGCCCGGCAAGATCCTGCACGAGATGCGGTATGGCGAGCTGGCGCATTTCAAGCTGATCCCGCACACGCCGTATTACGGCACCGCCGATGCCACGCCGCTGTATCTGATCGTGCTGCACGCCGCCTGGCGCGCCACCGGCGACTGCGCGTTGCTGGAAAAGCATCTGGCGACCGCCGAGGCCTGCCTGGGCTGGATCGATGACTGGGGTGACCGCGACGGCGACGGCTTCCAGGAATTCCAGACGCAATCGCCGGTCGGCTACGAGAACATGGCCTGGAAGGACGCCGGCGATTCCTCGCGCGATACCGACGGCTCCCTGGTCAAGGGACCGAAGGCGCTGTGCGAGTTGCAGGGCTATGTCTACGATGCCTGGCAACGCATGGCGGAGATCTATGACGCGCTGGCGCAGCCGGATCGGGCCGCCGCGCTGCGCGCCAAGGCCGCCGCATTGTTCCATAAGTTTAATGAAAACTTCTGGGACGAGGCAGGCGGCTTCTACGCCTTCATGCTGGACGGCGAGAAGCACCCGATATGGTCGGTCGCATCGAACCCCGGCCACTGCCTATATTCAGGTATTGTTCCGAAGGAGCGCGCCGAGCGCGTCGTCGCCCGCCTGCTGGCACCCGACATGAGCTCCGGCTGGGGAATTCGCACATTGTCGGCGCTGCATCCATCGTACAACCCGTACACCTACCAACTCGGCGCCGTGTGGCCGCACGACAACGCCATCATCGCCGCCGGCTGCAAACGCTACGGCTTTGCCGACGCGGTGGGCCATATCGCGCGCGATATCTCCGGCGCGGCGAGCCATTTCCTGCTCAGCCAGGTGCCCGAGCTTTATGCCGGCATCGCGCGCGATGGGACCGCATTCCCGGTGCAGTATCGCGGCGCAAACGTGCCGCAGGCCTGGGCCGCCGGCTCGGCCTTCATGCTGTTGCAGGCACTGCTCGGAATCGAGCCGGACGCGCCGCGCGGCGTGCTGCATGTCGATCCGGTGCTGCCGGACTGGCTGCCGGACGTGACGCTGTACGGGCTGCGCCTGGGCAAGCGCACCTTCGACCTTAGCTTCTGGCGCGACGGCCCCGCGACGCGCTTCAAGGTGCTGCGCGGCGATGCGGCCGCCGTGCGGGCGCGCGGCGAAACGGTGATCTAGAGCGTGTTCAGTCTGCCACACGTCTACCTCGCCCGCTCTTCGCGGGAGAGGTCGGCGCGCGAAGCGCGACGGGTAAGGGCGGTGCTCGCGCGTCGACCCTCACCCGCGCCGCTGCGCGCCGCGAACTCTCCCGCGAAGAACGGGAGAAGTGTAAGTTGGTCCCGACCGGCTCACGCGGCTTGCATGGAAGCATCCTGACAATGGACTGGCACCGCGCCACGGAGGTCGCTTCCGCCATCGCGGCGCGCTGGACGACCGAGGGTGGCCCTGGCGGCGCCATCCTGCTGTTCGACGCCGACGACATCCGCGCCGAGGCCTGCGGCGGCCTCGCTTCACTGGAACTCCGCGCGCCGTTCACCGCGGACACCACGATCCGCTACGCCTCGATTAGCAAGCATTTCCTTGGCGCGCTGGTGCTGCGGCTGTGCGACGCCGGGCTGCTGTCGCTGGATGACGCGCTCGGGGCGCATCTGCCGGACCTGTCGCCGGCGCTTGCCGCGGTGCCGCTTGGCCGCGCGCTCGACATGACCAGCGGCCTGCCGGACGTAATGGAAACGCAATGGCTGCTCGGTGTGCCCTGGACCGCTGGGATTGATCGGCACGCGCTGCTGCGCTTCGTCTGCCGTCTCGACGCGCTGAACTACCAGCCAGGCCGCGAGATCTCCTACACCAACACCGGCTACCGCCTGATCGAGGCCGCGTTGGCACTGAAATCCCACCCGGTGAATGAAGCGCTGCACCAGCATTTGTTCGCCCCGCTCGCGCTGTTGATTCACCTGGCAGAGGATGAAACCGAGCCGGTGGCGGGCCTCGCCACCGGCTACTGGCGCGACGCGGCCGGATGGCGCCGCGGCCGTTACGGGCTGAACTTTTCCGCCTCCGGTGGACTGGCCGGCACCGCGCGCGACCTGGTCACCTGGCTGCAGGCGCTGCTCGGCAACCGCGCGCCGGCGGACGGGCTGCTCGCCCGGCTTGGCGCGCGCCGCCATCTGACCGACGGGCGTCCCACCGGCTACGGCCTCGGTCTCGCGCGCATGCTGCTGGCGGGCGAAATCGCGATCGGCCATGGCGGATCGCTGCCCGGCTACAAGAACGAGTTCGTCCTGCTGCCGGAACACCGGGTCGGCGTGGTGGTGCTGTCAAACCGCGAAGACACCGGTGCCGCCGACATCGCGCTTGACGTGCTGGCCGCGCTGACCGGGGCAACCCGTCCGCCGCCGGCGGCGGATCTGCTGCCCAATGGCCTGTTCATCACCGATGCAGGACCATACTGGATCGAACACGACGCCGGCAAGCTGACTTTCCTCGGCGCGATGGCGGATCTGTTCGTGGACGACGCGGGATGGGCCGCCAACTCATCGGCGCATTATCCGATCCGCCTGCGTGCCGAAGCCGGTGCGATCGAGGGGGAGATCGGCCAAGTCGCGCACCGCTTCCACCCGCTCGCGCCCGACGCCACACTCAACGCCGCGTGGCAGGGCACCTGGCACTGCGCCGCGCATGACGCGCGCTTCACCATCGCGCGCGACGGCGAAGCATGGCGCATGATCAGCGGCACCGGCCCGCTGCACGCATCGCGCAAGCTGCTGCCACTGGACGCAAATCGCGCGCTGACCAGCCGCACCGACGGTCCCTGGCGCCAGCGCGCCTGCCTGTCCTTGCAGCCCGACGGCAGGCTGCTTGCCGTCACGCATCGCAGCCGCATGCTTCGCTTCGTCCGGGAGACGTACTGATGCCGCGCATGACCACCGCCGAGGCGGTCGTGGACGGACTGCTACGCCACGGCATCGATACGCTGTATGCGCTGCCCGGAGTGCACAACGACCATCTGTTCGATGCGGCGCAGCGTGCCGGTGACCGCATCCGCGTGATCCACCCACGCCATGAGCAGACCGCGGCATACATGGCACTCGGCGCGGCGCTGGTCACCGGCAATCCGCAGGCCTGCGCGATGGTGCCCGGACCCGGCCTGCTCAATGCCTCGGCCGCCTTGCTCACCGCCTTTGGCATGGGCGCGCCGGTGCTGGCGCTGGTCGGCCAGATCCCATCGTTCGCCATCGATCGTGGCCACGGTCATCTGCACGAGTTGTTCGACCAGCTCGGCCTGGTTCGCCATTTCACTCGCCACGCCGCGCGGATCAATGCCGCACAGGAAGCGCCGGCGCTGATCGACGCGGCGCTGCGCGTCGCATGCACCGCGCCGCAGGGTCCGGTGGCACTGGAATGCGCGATCGATACGTGGGGTCCGGCCGGCGGCGCAACCACATCGGTCACGCAAGCCGCCGGCGGCGCGCGGTCGGCCGACGATCCGATCGATCCCGAATTGATCATCCGCGCGGCGAAAGTGTTAGGCGCGGCCGAGCACCCGCTGATCGTCATCGGCGGCGGCGCGCTGGATGCCGGGCCGGCAGTGCAGGCGATCGCCGAGGCACTGGAAGCGCCGGTTATCTCCTTTCGTCGCGGCCGTGGCACGATCGCAACGACCCATCGGCTGGCGGTGTCCTTCACCGAGGGTCATCGTTTCTGGAAGGCCGCCGATGCCGTCCTGGCGATCGGCACGCGGCTCTACTGGCAGGAGAGCAACTGGGGCGTCGACGACGCCTTGCCGATCGTGCGCATCGACGCCGACCCCACCGCCTTCGACCGGTTTCGCCGACCCACCTGCGCGCTGCTCGGTGACGCCGATCCGATCCTGCGCGCGCTGCTTACCGCGCTGCCCGCGCACAACCGCGCCCGGCCACCGCGCGACGCCGAGCTGGCCGTCACCCGCGCGTGGTTCGCGGAACGCCTGGCGCGGTTGCAACCTCAGTGCGACTTTCTCGCCGCCATTCGCGCCGCGCTGCCGGTGGATGGCATCTTCGTCGAGGACGTCACGCAGCTTGGCTTCGTCAGCCGGCTAGCCTGGCCGGTCGCGGCGCCGCGGCTCTATCTGTCGCCCGGCTACCAGGACAATCTCGGCTGGGCGTACGGTACCGCGCTCGGTGCCCAGGCGGCGCTACCCGGCCGCAAGGTGGTCGCGGTGATGGGTGACGGCGGGTTCATGTATCAGGCAGCGGAACTGGCCACCGCCATGCGCCATAACCTGCCGGTGGTGGGCGTGGTGTTCGATGACGGCGCCTTCGGCAATGTCCGGCGCATCCAGGAACAGCAATACGGCAACCGGCTAATCGCCTGCGACCTGCACAATCCCGATTTCGTTGCCTTCGCCGAAAGTTTCGGTAGCGCCGCCTTCCGAGCAAGCACCCCGGAAGTGCTGGAAGCCGCGCTGCACAAGGCGTTTGCACTCAACAAGCCGGCGCTGGTGCACGTCCCGTGCGGTGCGATGCCAAGTCCGTGGGACATGATCCTGCTGCCGCGCCTGCGCGGATTCCCTGACGCATGGCGGCCGGCGTTGCCATAGATTGGCTCCGGTACGAGTCGCGCCGGCTAACCTGACCCGCCATTCGCGTTACGTTTACGCTTGCCCTGGCAGTCTGAGCTCATGCTGCAGGAAACTCACGCCCACGACAGCATGCGCGACGCATGCAGCCGGCTGGCCCACCATCTGGTGGACCTGCATCGCCTGCATATCCCGCTCGGCAACGGCGCCCGATCCATGAAGGCGTTCTCATTCGACGGACGCGCTTTGGCAGAACTCGAACTGGCCAACGAAATGCTGGAACAATACCTCGCCGCCTCCAACGCCTTCCTGGAGAACATGCGCGGACGCATCGACGCCCGGCTCGCGCTGCTGCGCCGCGGCGAACCGGTCGCGAACGGCAACCGGGAAGAAGCACCAGTCCACGCCGAGTTCTGGCTGGCCTTCTCACGACAGACCGCCGTACTGCGCCGCGTCACCCGCTGCGCCGAGGTGTGACCGCCAGGGCAATCGCCCGCGCCAAGCAAGGTCAGGGCGCTGCCCTGAAACCCGCCATGGGGCTTTGCCCCTTGGTGGGGTCCGGGGTAAAGCCCCGGCCTTGCTTCGCTCAGGCGATTGCCCTGGCGTTTGCACATTGACGCGCGGCTGACGTGCCGCCATCACTCCTGGCCGCCGGTCGGCTTACCGGCGCACTTCTAAGGGAGATGTCTGATGGAGCAGCGTATTTCGCGTCGCGCCCTGGCGGGCGCGGCCGTCGCCACCGTTACGAGTTTTGCCATTCTCCGCCATGCGCGGGGCGACACCCCTATTGAGATCCGTTGTTCGCTGGACACTGCTCCTTCGCATCCGCGCAATGTCGCCTTCCGTGACTTTCTCAGCAAGATCGAGGCTGCTTCGGGCGGCCAGGTGAAGACCAGGCTGTTTGAGAGCGGCTCGTTGTTTCCGGATCTCCAGGTGGTCAAGGCGCTGGTGCAGGGTCAGGTGGAGATGGCGTGCCCCGGCACCTGGACGATCACCGGGTTCGTGCCGGATGCGGATTTTTCGCAGCTTCCCGCATTCTATGGTCGCGACGTCGCTCTCGTGCACAAGGCGACTAGCGGCAAGGGCGGTGAGTTCGTCAACGCCGAGATTGCCAAGAAGCTGCATGTCGAGGTGCTGGGCGGCTGGTTCGATCTTGGGTTTAACGCCTGGTTCTCCACCCGCAAGCCGCTCAATTCGCTGTCGGACCTTAGCGGCATGAAGCTGCGCAGCCCCGGCGGCGTGCTGAATTCCTGGCGCATCCGCTTCTTCGGCGGCATCCCCAACGTCACCGCGTGGCCCGACGTTCCGCTGGCGATGTCGCAGGGCACGTTCGATGGGCTGATCAGCACCAACGAGAGTGTGAACAGCTCCAAGCTGTTCGATTCCGGCCTGCGCCATTCGTTGCAGGATCGGCAGGGCATGGGCCTTTATGTGCCGCTGGTGAACCAGGACCTGTGGACCAAGCTGGGGCCGAAGCTGCAGGAAACAGTGATGAAACTTTGGACCGACAACCTGCCGACCTGGCGCGAGAACACCGCGAAGGCGCAGGAAGACGGTCGCGCGGCACTGGTCAAGCAGGGCGTCACCGTCATCGATGTGCCGCAGGCGGAGCTGGACGCGGTGCACGCCAAGATGCTGAAGGAGCAGGACAAGGCGGTGGCCGACGCGCATATCTCGCCGGAGCTGGTGAAGCTGGTCATGGCGGATGTCGGCGTCTGATCCACCGGATGCGCGCGGCACGCTCGCGCGCATTGACCGGCTGTGGAACCGCATCGAGCGCACCCTTGTGGGGGTGCTCGGCGCGGCCGCGTTGCTGATTGCCGTGGTGCAGGTGTTCGGCCGCTACATCGATCCGGCCGGCGCGATCACCTGGGCCGAGGAGGTCATCGTCTACATCGCCGTCTGGGCGGTGATGATTGCCGCCAGCCAACTGGTGCGCCGGGATGGCCATGTGCGCCCGGACCTGGTGCTGCGCCTGCTGCGGCCGGGTGCGCAGCGCTGGGTGGAGATGTTCAACTGCGTGGTGGCGATTGCGTTCACGTTCGGCATGGTCTGGTACGGCTGGCAGGTGGTGAACACCGCCCTGCTGCTGGATCAGCGCAGCTCGTCCGACCTGCAGTTTCCGATCTGGATCTATTACGCTGCCTTGCCGATCGGCGGCCTGCTGATGCTGACTCGTTACGCTATACGACTGCTGCGCTACGTCTTCCTGTTCGATCCGGCGACGATGTCGGTGGGCCACTCGATCGCGCACGAGGCATCACCCGAGTTGCTGCAACAGATCGTCGAGTAGACCACACAAGTCATGTGGGCCGTCGGATTCCTGTTGCTGTTCTTCGGCCTTTTGGCAGCCGGCATGCCGATCTTCCTGGTGCTCGGCGCCTGCGCCGCGGTGCTTTATTTCGTGTCCGGCCAGCCGATCATCGGCGTGGCGCAGAACATGATCGACCAGCTCAACTCCACCACCTTGATGGCGTTGCCGCTGTTCGTCATGGCGGCGGCGTTCATGCGGCGCGGCGGCGTGGCGCAGGCGCTGGTCGATCTGTCCACCGCGTGGCTCGGTGGCGTGAAGGGCTCGCTCGGCCTGGTGGCCGTGGTGTCCTGCGCGATGTTTGCCGCGATTTCCGGCTCATCGGTGGCGACCGCGCTGGCGATGGGCACGATCCTGCTGCCGGCGATGCTGGCGCGGGGCTATCCGCGCGGCTTTTCACTCGGCGTGATCGGCGCATCCGGAACGATCGGCGTGGTCATTCCGCCGTCGCTGGCGCTCATCCTGTACGGCATCGTTACGGAACAATCGGTGCCGCGGCTATTCCTGGCCGGCATCCTGCCGGGGCTGTTGCAGGCGGGTGCGTTCTTCGTCTGGGTGCTGTGGTACGCGTGGTACAAGAATTTTCCATCCGAAACCGCGCTGCCCATCGCGACGCGGCTGCTGGTGACCGCGCGGGCGCTGCCGGCGATGGCGGTGCCGTTCGTCGTGCTGTTGGGGATCTATGGCGGCTTCACCACGGTCACGGAGGCGGCGGCGCTGGCCGCTGTAACCTCGCTGCTGGTCAGCCTGATCGTCTATCGGGGGTTCCCTTGGACCCGCACTCTGGAGGTGATCGCCGAGGCGCTGTGCAGTGCCGCCGTGATCATGCTGATCATCGCCACCGCGCTGGTGTTCGGCCACTGGATGACCGGCTCGGGCCTTCCCGCCAGGCTGGTGCAGTTCGCCGTCGCGCAGGGCTTCAGCACCTGGGAGTTCCTGCTGGCGATCAACATCCTGCTGCTGATGATCGGCTGTTTCCTGGAGGTGGTCAGCACGCTGCTGCTGGTGATGCCGATCCTGGCGCCGGTGCTGGTGCCGCTCGGCGTCGATCCGGTGCATTTCGGCATCATCTTTACCCACAACATGGAGGTGGGGCTGGTGCATCCGCCGGTGGGGCTGAATCTGTTCGTGTTGTCCACCATCTCCGACGCGCCGATCGGCGAAGTGATCCGCGGCATCCTGCCGTTCCTGGTGATCCTGCTGATCGTGCTGGGCATCATCACCTACGTGCCGTGGATCACCCTGTCACTGCCGGATTACGTATATGGGCACTGAGACTCGCGGGACTACCGCGGGCAGGCTAGGCTACCGCGCAAAGCCCATCGCAGGAGGGAACCAACATGCATGACCCAGAGATTGCCGCGCTGCGCGAGAAGCTGGCCCAGCGCGTTCGCCCCACCGATATCGGCGAGCGCCGCAAAGGATTCGACGCAATTGCATCCGCGTATCCGACCGCCCCGGATATCGTCGTCGAACCCATCACCGTGAACGGCGTGCCCGCCGAGTGGACCACCGCACCGGGCGCGGATCATTCGCGCGCCGTTCTGTATCTGCACGGCGGCGGTTACGTGATCGGCTCGCTCGACAGCCACCGCCATCTATCCTCCGAGGTCGGCCGCGCCGCCGGCGCGCGCAGCCTGGCGCTGCACTATCGGCTGGCCCCGGAACATCCTTTCCCCGCCGCAGTGGACGACGCGCTGGCGGGCTATCGCTATCTGCTCGCTGCCGGCATCGCGCCTGGTCACATCGCGATCGCTGGCGACAGCGCCGGCGGGGGCCTGGTGGTCGCCGCGCTGCTGGCGATCCGCGACGCCGGCCTGGCCCAGCCGGCCGGCGGATGGTGCATCTCGCCCTGGGTCGACATGGAAGCGATCGGCGCCAGCATGACCGGCAAGGCAGCGGAAGATCCGACCGTGCAGAAAGAACCGCTGCTGGAGATGGCAGCGCACTACCTGGGCGGCGCCGATCCGCGCGCGCCGCTCGCCGCGCCGATCTATGCCGACCTGCGCGCCCTGGCGCCGCTGTTCATCCAGGTCGGTGCGGTGGAGACCCTGCTGGACGACGCGATCCGGCTGACCGGCGTGGCCGGGGCGGCGCACGTGCCGGTCACGCTCGAGGTGTGGCCGGAGATGGTGCATGTCTGGCACATGTTTCACCCGGAACTGGCCGCCGGCCGCCGCGCCATCGAGGCCGGAGGGCGGTTCCTGCGCGGCGCCATGTCCGGCGCCATGTCCGGCGGATGACGTAGCGCAACGTCGCGGGCAAGGCGCTATGGTGGGCCGTTCTGCGCTAAGATCAGAGGCCCACCGGAGGAAACCCGCCATGACCGGCAATCCCGCCTACCTGACAGGGCTGGACAGGAACCAGGCCAATTACGCGCCGCTGACGCCGCTGACCTTCCTCGAGCGCGCCGCTTATGTCTATCCGACGCAACTCGCTGTCGTGCATGGCGCGCACCGCGCCACCTGGGCGGAGACCTATGCGCGCTGTCGCCGGCTGGCCTCGGCACTGACGCGCCATGGTATCGGACGCAACGATACCGTTGCGGTGATGGCGCCGAACATCCCGGCGATCTATGAAGCGCATTTCGGCGTGCCGATGGCCGGCGCCGTGCTGAACACGCTGAACACGCGGCTGGACGCCGAGACGATCGCCTTCATGCTGCGTCATGGCGGCGCGCGGGCGCTGATCACCGACGGCGAGCTGGCGCCTACGATCGAGAAGGCGCTGGCGTTGCTCGATGAACGCCCGCTGGTGATCGACATCGACGATCCGGCGTTCCCCGATGGCAAGCGGGTCGGCGAGATCACCTATGAGGCATTCCTGGCCGAGGGCGATCCGGACTTCGCCTGGGCGAACCCGCCGGATGAGTGGGATGCGATCTCGCTGAGCTATACTTCCGGCACCACCGGCGATCCGAAGGGCGTGGTCTATCACCATCGCGGCGCGCATTTGAACGCGGTCAGCAACGTGCTGAACTGGGACATGGCGTCGCATCCCGTCTATCTCTGGACGTTGCCGATGTTCCACTGCAATGGCTGGTGCTTCCCCTGGTCGGTCGCCGAGCGGGCCGGCACCAATGTCTGCCTGCGCCGGGTCGAGGCGAAGGCGATGTTCGACGCGATCCGCACGCACAAAGTCACACACATGTGCGGCGCGCCGATCGTCTACGCGACGCTGATCAACGCGCCGGAGACACTGCGCCAGGGCATCCACCACACCGTGCGCGGCCAGGTGGCCGGCGCCGCGCCGCCGGCCGCGATCATCGAGGGCGCCGAGCGGATCGGCATCGAACTGACGCATGTCTACGGCTTGACCGAGACATACGGTCCGGCCTCGGTCTGCGCCAAACACGCCGACTGGACCGCAATGCCGTTGCCCAACCGAGCCGAACGCAACGGCCGCCAGGGCGTGCGCACGCCGTTGCAGGAAGCGATGACGGTGTTGGATCCGGGAACGATGCAGCCAGCGCCGTGGGACGGCGAGACAATGGGCGAAATCATGTTCCGCGGCAACATTACGATGAAGGGTTATCTGAAGAACCCGGGGGCTACCGACAGGGCATTCGCCGGCGGTTGGTTCCATACCGGCGACCTTGCGGTGATGCAGCCGGATGGCTACGTGAAAATCCGTGATCGTTCCAAGGACATCATCATCTCCGGTGGGGAAAACATTTCCTCGCTGGAAGTGGAGGACGCGCTGTATCGGCATCCCGCGGTGATGAGCGCGGCCGTGGTTGCGCAGCCGGACGAAAAGTGGGGCGAGGTGCCGTGTGCCTTTGTCGAGTTGAAGGAGGGCGCCTCGGTCACCGCGGAAGAGCTGCTGGCGTTCTGTCGCGAGCACCTGGCGCGTTTCAAGGTGCCCAAGACCTTCATTTTCCGCGAGCTGCCGAAGACCTCGACCGGCAAGATCCAGAAATTCGTGCTGCGCGACATGGCAAAATCCGCCAGTGCTATCCAGTAGGGGCCATTGAATAGGGTTTGCACATGAGCGACTACCAACCGCCACTGGCCGATATGCGCTTCGTGCTGCACGAGTTGATCGGTCTGGAGCGTATCGCGGCGCTGCCTGGCTGCGAGCAGGTCGACCGGGACCTGGTCGACGCGATCCTGGATGAGGCGGGCAAGCTTGCCCGCGACGTGCTGGCGCCGCTGAACAAAGTCGGCGACACGGAAGGCAGCAGACTGCTCGATGGCGCCGTCCGCACGCCGAGCGGCTTCCGCGACGCCTACCAGCAGTTCATCGCGGGCGGCTGGAGCGCACTGACCGGCGATCCCGACCACGGCGGCCAGGGCCTGCCGGCGGTCGTCTCGGCCGCGGTGCAGGAGATGTGGAACTCGGCCAACATGGGTTTTGCGCTGTGCCCACTGCTGAGCGTCGGCGCGATCGAGGCGCTGTCTTTCGCCGGGACCGATGTGCAGAAGGCGCTGTACCTGGGCAAGCTGATCGATGGGACCTGGACCGGAACGATGAACTTGACCGAA
Source organism: Acetobacteraceae bacterium (assembly GCA_035696165.1). GTDB lineage: Bacteria > Pseudomonadota > Alphaproteobacteria > Acetobacterales > Acetobacteraceae > Palsa-883. Next base: position 17,647 of record DASRQX010000255.1, read on the forward strand.
CCCCAGGCCGGGTCCGATCTCGCCGCGGTGCGCACACGCGCGGTGCCGGAAGGCGATCACTACCGGCTGTTCGGGCAGAAGATCTTCATCACCTACGGCGAGCACGACTTCACCGACAATATCATCCACCTGGTGCTGGCCCGCCTGCCGGACGCGCCGGAGGGGGTGAAGGGCATCTCGCTGTTCCTGGCACCAAAATTCCTGGTCAACCCCGACGGGTCGCTCGGCGCACGCAACGATTTGCGTTGCGTGTCGCTGGAACACAAGCTGGGCATCCATGCCAGTCCGACCGCGGTGATGGCCTATGGCGACCACGACGGCGCCATCGGCTATCTGCTGGGCGAGGCCAACCGCGGCCTGGAATACATGTTTATCATGATGAACCAGGAACGCTTTGGCGTCGGGCTGCAGGGCGTGGCGATCAGCGAACGTGCCTATCAGCAGGCGTTGGACTATGCGCGCGGCAGGGTGCAGGGCACCGAGACCGGCGTGCGCGGCGGTGCGCGCGTGCCGATCCTGCGCCATCCCGACGTGCGCCGCATGCTGCTGTCGATGAAGGCGGAAACCGAGGCGATGCGCGCGTTGGCCTATGTCGCCGCGGCCGCAATGGATGTGGGGCACCGCCATGCGGACGCGACGGAGCGCGCCCAGGCCCAGGCGATGGCCGATCTGCTGATCCCGGTGGTGAAGGGCTGCTGTACCGAGACCGCGCTGGGCATCACCTCCACCGGAATCCAGGTGCATGGCGGCATGGGCTTCATCGAGGAAACCGGCGCCGCGCAGCACGCGCGCGATGCACGTATCCTCACGATCTATGAGGGTACCACTGGGATCCAGGCAAACGATCTGGTCGGACGCAAGATCGCGCGCGATGGCGGCGCGGCGGCGCGTGTGGCGATCGCCGAGATGCGCCGGACGGTCGCGGCGCTCGACGGCGCCGAGTTGGCGCCTATCCGCGTCGCGCTGGCCGAGGCGGTCGCGCTGCTGGAACGTGCGGTCGCCTGGGTGGTGGATACTTCCGCGACCGACGCGCGGGCGGTTGCCGCCGGGGCCGTGCCGTTTCTCAAACTGTTCGGTGTGGTGGCGGGCGGCTGGCAGATGGGCCGCGCGGCGCATGTCGCGCATACGCGGCTGGGGGCGGGCGACAACAACGATCTGGGGTTCTATCGCGCCAAGCTGGCGACCACGCGGTTCTATGCCGATCATGTGTTGCCACAGGCGCACGGACTGGCCCACGCCGCGATGTTTGGCGCCAGCAGCGTGCTGGCGTCGGATGATGTTCTGTTTGCGACATGACGATGCGTTTTGGCGGAGGTCTCAGCACTCCTCCTCCCCTTGAGGGAGGGGGTTGGGGGGAGGGGTTGGTGCCAGGATCACACCGACCTTTCTCGCGCCCCGACCCCTCCCCCCATCCCCCTCCCTCAAGGGCAGGGGGAGGACCCGAGTACCGGGCAGCCCCCCGGACCCAACCCGCATGACCATCACCCGCACCCAGGTCGGCATCGTTGGCGCGGGTCCCGCCGGCCTGCTGCTGTCGCACCTGCTGCACCGATGCGGCATCGAGTCCATCGTCCTGGAAGCCCGCTCCCGCGACTACGTTGAGAACCGGATCCGCGCTGGCGTGCTGGAACACGTCGTCGAGCAATTGCTGGTCGAAACCGGCGTCGGCGAGCGCATGCGGGCGGACGGCCTGCCGCATGAGGGCGTCATCCTGCGCTTCGGCGAACGCGACCACCGCATCGACTTCCGTGCGCTGACCGGCAAGCACGTAATGGTCTACAGCCAGCACCTTCTGGTGCGCGACCTGATTGCCGCGCGACTGGCCGCCAGCGGAACGATCCAGTTCGAGGCCGACTGCATCAGCCTGCACGGCATCGACACCGCACAGCCACGCATCCGCTATCGCCAGGCCGGCGCCGAGCACGACCTGACCTGCGCCGTCATCGCCGGCTGCGACGGCTTCCACGGCATCTGCCGCCCGGCAATCGCACCACACCTGCGCGTGTTCGAGCGGGAGTATCCGTTCGGCTGGCTCGGCATCCTGGCCGACGCCGCGCCGTCATCGGGGGAACTGGTTTACGCCAACCACGATCGGGGCTTTGCGCTGCTGTCGATGCGCTCGTCCACGGTCAGCCGGCTGTATTTGCAGTGCGCACCGGACGAAAATCTCGACGCCTGGTCCGACGACCGCATCTGGTCCGAGTTGCAGACACGATTTTCCCGGGAAGGCGGCTTCACACTCGGCGAAGGGCGCATCACCCAGAAGGGCATCACCCCGATGCGCAGCTTCGTGGTGGAACCGATGCAGCACGGCAGGCTGGTCCTGGCTGGCGATTCCGCCCATATCGTCCCGCCGACCGGGGCGAAGGGCCTCAACCTCGCGGCCGGCGATGTGGCGGTGCTGACGCGCGCGCTGCAGGCGTTCTGCCAGCGTGGCGAGACCGCGCTGCTCGATGCTTATTCCGCCACCTGTCTCGATCGCGTCTGGAAGGTGCAGCGCTTCTCCTGGTGGATGACCTCGATGCTGCACCGGTTCGCCTCGCACAGTGATTTCGAACGGCGCGTGCAGTTGGCGGAATTGGAATACGTGACGTCGTCGGTTGCCGCTTCGACCAGCCTGGCGGAGAACTATATCGGGCTGCCCCTGCCGGATGGCCGTGGTTAGCAAGCTGGCTCGATCGCCACGGTTGCTGACCCGTGATGGCCGGGTCATGCGTCATCGCGACAGGATAAGCCGGGGGCGGAACGTGAAGTTCTCCTGTGGGTCGCTCGAGGATCGCGGGGAATGTTGCTTGGTCGTGACAGTAAGGGGGTAGCGTGAAAGCACTGGTTACAACCGACTGGCTGGCCGGAGAACTCGGCAAGCCGGACCTGGTGGTGTTCGATGCCACCAAGTACTTGCCGAACGAGCCGAAGGACGGTCGCGTCGAGTTCCGTGCCGCGCATGTCCCGGGTGCGCGCTACTTCGACATCGACGAGGTAGCCGACCCGGACACCGATCTGCCACACATGGTTCCCAGCCCGGGACGCTTCGCTAAGCTCATGAGCGCGCTCGGCGTGGGCAACAAGTCGCGCGTGGTGTTCTACGACCAGAAGGGTCTTGCCTCGGCGGCGCGCGGCTGGTGGCTGATGCGGCTGTTCGGCCATGACGAAGCGGCCGTGCTCGACGGCGGCCTGCCGAAATGGCAGCGTGAAGGCCGCGCGACCGAGCGAGGCGAACCGCTGCCGCCCGCTGCCGCATCGTTTCGGCCCGACTACCGCGCCGCCCGCCTGAGGGGCATCGGTGACGTCCTGGGCAACGTGACCGCGCGGGCGGAGTTGGTCCTGGATGCGCGTGCTGCCGGCCGGTTCACCGGTGCCACACCGGAACCCCGGGCCGGCATGCGCAGCGGCCACATCCCGGGCTCGGCAAGTCTGCCCTACACCGACCTGCTCAACGCAGACGGAACGTTCCAGGCGCCGCCGGCGTTGCGGGCCCGCTTTGCCGCCGCCGGTGTCGACGGCACGCGCCCGCTGGTGACAAGCTGCGGCTCCGGGGTCACCGCTTGCATCCTGACGCTCGGGCTGTGTCTGGCAGGCCTGTCGGAAGGCGCGGTGTACGACGGATCATGGACGGAATGGGGTGGGCGCGCGGATACGCCAGTGGATACTGGATCGGAGACGAGTTGATATGGCTAAGGATCGTTCCAAGCTAGGATTTCGCACCCGGCTGTCGCATACCGGGCGGCCCGACAAGACCAACCACGGGTTCGTCAACCCGCCGCTGATGCGCGGCTCCACCGTGCTGTATCCGACAGTCGCCGAGCGCAAGCGCCTGGGGGGCATGCGCGGCCAGCGGGTGCTGACCTATGGCCTCGGCGGCAGCGCCACCCACTGGGCGCTGGAAGACGTCATCGCCGAGGTCGAGGGCGGCACACGCTGCGCCATCGTCTGTTCCGGCCTCGCCGCGGTGACCACGCCGCTGCTGGCGTTCCTCAAGACCGGCGATCACTGCCTGATGCCCGACACCGTCTATGGCCCGGCACGCAATTTCGCCGAGGGCATGTTGAAGCGGATGGGCATCGAAACCAGCTTCTACGATCCGATCATCGACGAAACCGGCATCGCCGCGCTGATGCGGCCGAACACCACGGTGGTCTATACCGAAAGTCCCGGCAGCCACACGTTCGAGGTGCAGGACATCCCGGCCGTCGCGCGCGTGGCGCACGCGGGTGGGCCGCCAGGGGGAGCCAAAGTAATGATGGACAATACCTGGGGCATCCATCATTTCCAGCCGTTCCGGCACGGCGTCGATGTCTCGATCCAGGCGGTTACCAAATACCCGGCCGGGCACTCCGACATTCTGATCGGCAGCGTCACGGTGAACAGCGACGCGGATTGGGAAACGCTGCACGCCGGCATGCGTGCGTTGGGCCAGTATGCCAGCCCGGACGATTGCTGGCTGACCCTGCGCGGGATGCGCACCATGGGTGTGCGGCTGGAGCAGCAGGAGAAGTCGGGGTTGGCGGTGGCGCGCTGGCTGGCGGAGCGGCCCGAGGTGGCTCGTGTGCTGCATCCCGCCCTGCCCGGCGCGCCCGGGCACGAAATCTGGAAACGCGACTTTACCGGCGCCTGCTCGCTGTTCGGCATCGAGTTCAAGCCGAAATACTCAGTGGAGAGTACCTATGCGTTTGTCGAGGCGCTCGCGCTGTTCGGCATCGGTGCGTCCTGGGGCGGCTTCGAGAGCCTGGCGCTGCCGACCACCGGCTTCGTCACGCGCACCTCGGCCGCCGGCCATTTCGCCGGCCCGCTGGTGCGGCTGCATATCGGGCTGGAGGACGTGGGCGATCTGATCGCCGACCTCGAGCAGGGGCTCGCCGTGCTGCGCGGTTTCACCAGGTAGGGCGGCAAAGCCTTGCCCCCGGACCCTTGATCCGGGGGGCAGCGCCGTGCGCCAGCTTTGAAGCCCGCCGGCCGGGAAACGTGTCGGGGCGTGGATCGCGGCGGAAGGCGCTTCGCTTTTCCACCCTGCGTCTGCGGTGCCGGCGCTGTCGATCGCGATACCCCCGGCGAGCGAGGCGGCATCGGCTACACCCATCGCCAGGCACAGCGATGTCCTGAGCGTGGCGATGGAGAAATGCGCGCGCGCATAGGCGATGCCAGCTTCGCTGCGGGCAGCCCATAGGTCGTCATCACCCAGCAGCGCGACGATCGAGGCAGCAATCGTTTCGGCCGTATCGCAAACCGACGCCAGCGCATACAGGCCGGGCAGACCCTGCGCGCCGACCGGGGTGGTGACCAGAGGCAGGCCCCCGCGCAGTGCTTCGACCACCTTCCGTTTCACCCCTGCCCCCTGCCGCCGCGGGATGATCGCCACACGTGCCATGGCATACCACTCGCCTAGCTCGGCATCGCTGACGTTGGCCACGATCGTCACACCGAGATGGGCGAGCTCCCGCACCCGCTCGGTGGGATGCGATCCGACGATCACCAACCGTGCCAGAGGCGCCTGAAGGTGGACCAGGGGCATGATGTCGCGCGCCAGCCAGCATGCCGCGTCTTCATTCGGCGGATGGGCGAAACCGGCGACGAACAACAGCATCTGGCGCCGCGCCGGGCGGCGCGGTTGCGCGAAGTCCGCGAAGCCGTAAGGTTGCACCGCGCGCGCAACGACAACGGGCTCCAGATCGGTGACGCGATCGGCTTCCGCCTGCGACGGATAGAACACGACATCGGCGGCACGCCAGACGCGGCGCTCGAGCCGCAACATGCGTTCCGCGGCACGGGCGATCCTGGGGTCCCGGGTCGCGATCGCCTGCTGGCGCAGGCGGACATGATGCAGGTCATGTCCGTAAACGGCGACGCCGGCGCGACTGTAGCGCCGCAGCAGGGGCAAATACTGTTCCGCCACGTCCGGGCGACTTAGCAGCACATGATTGAGCACAGGACCGTTGAGCGAGATCCAATCGGCGAACCCCCGCCAGCTCCCCCGCGGTACCTCCACCCCAAGGGCTTGCAACGCAGCCTCGTGGACCGGGCTGGCCACCGGGCAATTAGACCAGAACTTGACCACCGCGCCGGCCTGCAACAAGGCCTGGACAAATGCCAGCATCGTGCGGGACCCGGCGTCGCGATCGGGTTCCGGCACGCGATGATCGATCACCAGGACGATGCGGCGCGCCTGGGCGCGATCGCGGGCGCGCTGGGCCGGTGTTCCCGGCTTGTAGCGCTGCGTCGCAAGCAGATCCGCCCACCGTGCGACGAAGGTGTCGCGGTTAAGGTCCTGGCATGCCTTGATGCCATGTTTCGGGTCGGTACCGTGCGATACGCCTTCAAGATGCTCGACCACGGCGCGCGGCTCATACAGCACCTTGTAGCCGGCCTCACGCAGCCGGAAGGCAAGATCGGAATCCTCGAAATAGGCCGGTGCGTACCGCGGATCGAAGCCACCCAGGGAAGCGAACAATCCCCGGGGCACCAGCAAGGCCGCGCCGGAGCAATAGTCCACCTCGCGAACGTAGTAGTATTTCGGGCTTGGCGGGATCATCACCCCGCCCGTAGTTCCACCCGGTGCCGTCGTTGCAGATGATACCACCGGCTTCCTGCAGTTGCCCGTCGGGATAGATGAGCTTGGCGCCCACCGCGCCCGCGTTGGGCGGAGCGACGGCCAGCGCAAGCATCGCGTCCAGCCATCCGACACATGGCCGCGTGTCGTTGTTGAGAAACAGCAGATATTCACCGCTGGCCAACTTTGCGGTTGCGCTGCAGGTATGCACGAAGCCCAGGTTGAGCTGCAGCCTGATCAGCCGAATGCCATCAACCTGATTGAGCTGGGCGACCGTGGGATCGCCCGATGCGTCATCGACGACGATCACGTCGATTTGTGCCAATGGCGGATGCGCGGCGATCGCGGCAATGCAGTACAGCGTGCATGCGGTCTGGCCGTAGGTGGGGATGATGATTGACACGGTGGGACGCGCCGCGCGAGGCAGGTGGATGTGTGACGCCGTCGGTGGCATCCCCATCACCACGGCCGGCGGCCGGGTCACGCCGCGGTTGCGCGCGCGTCGGGCACGCACCCAGTAGTAGCTATGCAGCGGCAGCCGCAGGGTCACAGCCCACCACAGGACCCGATAGACTTGGTGCATTCGCTAGACCTGATGCATTTGCACCGGAGCGTGCCACCCGCGGCAGGCGGGATGCTGAGCGGCGCGCAGGATCAGACGCGCCGCGGTTTCGCGCCCAACGTCCCAGGCGGGGATCGGCCAGGGCGGAAATTTCAGCTTGTCGTTGATATCCGGGGTTGACCGGCCGCTCACGACACTCGCATTCGCAATCCGCCCGCCTGTTGCGGCGATCGAACGCGACTGTAGGAACGGGACGGGCTAACCAATGGTTAATGCCGGCCGCCCGAAGGGGTAACTCTTCGCTGCGTCGATGGTGGCTGGGAATTGCCGCCGCCCCCGGAGGCGAACCGTCCTGCTCGGCGGCCCGGAATACGATGCGTAACCGCGGATGAATGCAGAGATGCCCTCCCTCATCCCACGACCGCCCGTGCCCGCACGGCGCCGGCGCCGCGTGGCGAGCCCGCGACGTGAGTGAGCAGCGGCGGGTCCCGGACGGCGTCGCCCTGCGCGTCGTTGGCGACGTGCACGGTGACGCAAAGGGCTTCACCTATGCGGTGGAGACTGATCGCTTCATCGTGCAGCTTGGCGATCTGATCGACCAGGGTCCGGCCAGCGCCACGGCTCTGCGTATCATGTTCGATCTGATCGATGCCGGCCGGGGATTGTTCCTGGTTGGGAACCATGAACTCAAACTGGCGCGGGTGTTGGCCGGTCAGGCGGTCCGCACGGATGCGGCGGTGGCGGACACGCTGGGCCAGCTCGACCAGTCCCTGCGTGCCCGAGTGCTCGCCGAAGTCGCGCGTGCGCCGGCGTGGCTGCGTTACGGCAACGCATTATTCGTGCATGGCGGGTTTCATACCGCGATGCTTGAGGCGCCGTCGCCGGTCGTCGGGCTGGGCCGCCCGGGGCCGGTTGTGGCACGCGCGCTATATGGCGAGCCGACGGGTCGAGCGCAGCCGGATGGCTATCCGGAGCGCAGCCTGGCCTGGGTGGATCGCATCCCTGCTGGCCTGACGGTGTACTGCGGCCACGACCGCCGAAGCGGCGATGGGCGGCCGTTGATGCGTCACGGCAGCGCCGGCGGGACGGCGGTGTTCCTGGACACCGGCGCCGGCAAGGGTGGTCATTTGTCGTGGATCGATCTCGATCCTGTGACTGGTCCTGCTCCGGAATGAGTTGTACCAGCCGTCCGAATGATCGACTCTTCCGCTGTGCCCCCCGTCACCCCGGCGCCCGGACGTGCGTGTTGCTTTGGGAGATGGCCGCGACGTGATGCTCCGCCTGCTACAGCGCCCCACCCCGCCTGCCGGCACTCGCCCCCAGCCGCAACCGCAGCGCGTTCAACTTGATGAATCCCTGCGCGTCGAACTGGTCGTAGGCGCCCTGGTCCTCCTCGAACGTCACCACTTTCATCGAATACAGGCTGTTGGGACTTTCCCGCCCGATGCAGCTCACATTGCCCTTGTAGAGCTTCAGCCGCACCCGACCGCTTACGCTGTTCTGGCTCTCGTCGATCAGCGCCTGCAGCATCCGCCGCTCCGGGCTGAACCAGAAGCCGTTGTAGATCAGCTCGGCATAGTGCGGCATCAGGCTGTCTTTCAGGTGCGCCGCCTCGCGGTCCAGCGTGATGCTCTCGATCGCCCGATGCGCCGCCAGCAGGATCGTTCCGCCCGGTGTCTCATACACCCCGCGAGACTTCATGCCGACGAACCGGTTCTCCACCATATCAAGCCGGCCGATCCCGTTCGCCCGACCCAACTCATTCAATCGCGTCAGCAGCGCCGCCGGCGACAGCGTCACCCCGTCGATTCCCACCGGATCGCCATGCGCGAAATCCACACTGATCACCGTGGCCTTGTCCGGCGCGTCCTCCGGACGAATGGTCCGCTGGTAGACGATCTCGTCCGCCTCGATCGCCGGGTCCTCCAGGATCTTCCCCTCCGACGACGAGTGCAGCAGGTTCGCATCCACGCTGAACGGCGCCTCGCCGCGCTTGTCCTTGGCGATCGGGATCTGGTTTTCCCCCGCGAACTCCAGCAGCCGGGTGCGGCTGGTCAGCTCCCACTCCCGCCACGGCGCGATGATCTTGATGTCGGGCTTCAGCGCGTAATAGCTCAACTCGAACCGCACCTGGTCGTTGCCCTTGCCGGTCGCGCCGTGCGCCACCGCATCAGCCCCGACCTGCTCGGCGATCTCGATCTGGCGTTGGGCGATCAGCGGGCGGGCGATCGAGGTCCCCAGCAGGTACTGCCCCTCGTACACCGCGTTGGCGCGAAACATCGGAAACACGAAATCCCGCACGAAGGTCTCGCGCAGGTCGTCGACGAAAATCTCCTTCACCCCGAACAGCTCGGCCTTGGCGCGGGCGGGCGCCAACTCCTCGCCCTGGCCGAGATCGGCGGTGAAGGTCACCACCTCGCAGCGATACGTCACCTGCAGCCAGCGCAGGATCACGCTGGTATCCAGGCCGCCGGAATAGGCGAGCACGACTTTCTTCACATCCTTGACGCGCATGCCGGCGCCCCTTCTGCTGCGGTGCCGGCGGGGAGTAGCGCCGGGAAAACGGCGACGCAAGCAGCCGGGAGAAACCAACCATGCGGGACCTGCCATGCGAGACCTGACAGCCAAGACCGCGCCGGTGACCGGCACGGCATCGGGGATCGGCCTGGGCATCGCCGGCGCGCTGGCCCGGGCGGGGATGCACCTGGTGCTGGCGGACCTGCGGCCAGAGCCGCTGGAACAGGCCCGCGCAACCGTCGTGAAGCTGGGCGCCGCGACCGGCGCGCGCGTCATCACCGTCACCACCGATGTATCCGACCCGGAACAAGTTGCCGCCGCCGGCCGTGCCGCCGAGCAAGCGTTTGGCAAGCTGCACGTCGTGGTCAACAATGCCGGCTTGCCGATGCACGGCGTCCCGATCGAGCAGGCCACGCCGGAAACCTGGCACCGGGTGATCGGCGTCACCCTCATGGGCGTGATCAACGGCATCCACGCGCTGGTGCCGCTGATCCGCCGCCACGGTGAGGGTGGGCATGTGGTCAACACCGCCTCGATCTCCGGCTTCTTCGTGCGTGAAGGCCGCCACCAGGGCGGCTATGCCGCCACGAAATACGCTGTCGTGGCGCTGTCCGAGGCGCTGGAGCAGAAGACCAGGGGCAGCGGCATCGGGGTCTCCGTGCTGTGCCCCGAGGCGGTGCGCACGCCGCTGCTCGCCGCCGTTGCATCCCGCCCCGTTGCGTCCACTGCCGGCGGGTCGACGCCCGACGGCATCTCAACCGGCCGGATCGAGCCCGAGGCGGTCGGCGCGCGCGTCGTGCACGCCATCCGCCACGACGAGTTCTACATCTTCACCCACACCGGCGAGCGCGCGGTGATAGAGGCACGCCATGCGCGCATCGCCGCCGCCTTCGATCGTGCCGATGCGTTGGCCCTGGGCACGGCAGACTGACCGCCGTCGCGCCGCGTTGAATTGGTCCCGAAGGTAGCTGCGCGTGGCCCGATATATCGCCCAACGACTGCTGCAGCTTTTCATCGTGCTGGTCGGCGTCAGCATGGTTGTGTTCGTCGCGATGCATCTGTTGCCGGGCGACGTCGCGCAGCTTCTGCTGGGTGATCATGCCACGGCGCAGGGGCTGGTCCGGTTGCGCGCCCAACTCGGCCTCGACCAGCCGGTCTGGGTGCAGTACCTGCGGTTCCTGGCAGATGCACTGCGCGGTAATTTCGGCGTCTCGCTGCAAACCAACCATGCCGCCCTCGATGACGTGCTGGTGGCGTTCCCGGTCACCCTGCAGCTCACCCTCGCCTCGCTCGTGATCGCCAGTCTCGTCGGCGTGCCGCTCGGCGTGCTGACGGCGGTCTGGAACGGCACACGCTTCGACACGGTGATGATGACGCTGACGCTGTTCGGCGTGTCGATGCCGATCTTCTGGTTCGGGCTGATGCTGCTGATCCTGTTCGCCGCGGTGCTGGGCTGGGTGCCGACCGGCGGGCTGATGCCGATCGGCATGGAACCACCGCGCGTGACCGGCATGAGCGTGGTGGACAGCATCCTGGCCGGTGATCCCGGAATGATCTGGCAAGCCATCCATTACCTTGTGCTGCCCGCCTTCACCCTGGCCACCGTGCCACTGGCGCTGATCACCCGCATCACGCGCGCCGAGGTGATGGCCGCTGCCCTGTTCGATCATGTGCGTACCGCGCGCGCCAAGGGGCTGACCGACCGCCGCGTCATCCTGCGCCATGTCCTGCGCAACGCGGCGATTCCGATCGTCACGGTGATCGGGCTGCAGCTTGGCCTGCTGCTGTCCGGCGCGGTGCTGACCGAGACGATCTTTTCGCTGCCCGGCGTCGGCCGCCTGATGGTCGATTCCATCTTGTCGCGCGACTATCCGGTGGTGCAGGCGGGCGCGCTGTTCATCGCCGCGCTGTTCGTACTGGTGAACCTGGTTGTCGATCTCAGCTACGCTTTTCTCGATCCGCGGATTGCGCGACCATGAGCGGCACCGCCGAAATCATTGTCACCCCGGCGGTACCGCAGCGCGCGCTGTGGCGGGCGCTGCGTCGGCCAGGCGCACGCATCGGTTTGGTCATCGCCGCGCTGTTCCTGCTGCTGACCATGGCCGCGCCGTGGATCGCCCCATACGATCCCTACGATCAGGATCTTTCAAACGCGCTGTCGCCGCCGTCGGGGGATCATCTGTTCGGCGCCGACCAGTACGGGCGAGACGTCCTCAGCCGGGTGATCTACGGCACTCGCACCGCGTTGATCGCGATCATCGTCGCGGACGGGTTGGCCCTGGCCGTCGGCGGCGCCCTTGGCTTGGTTGCAGGGTTTGCCGGCGGCAGGGTGGACACCGCGGTGATGCGGCTGGTCGACGTGCTGCTGGCTTTCCCCTACCTGCTGCTCGCGCTGATCATCGTCGCCGCGCTCGGGCCGAGCCTGACCAACTCCATCCTCGCGATCGGCATCATCTACACGCCGCAATACGCGCGTCTGATGCGCGGCCAGGTGCTTGCCGTGCAAGATGCTGACTTCGTCTGGGCGGCACGTTCGGTCGGCGCCCGGCCGCTGCGCGTCATGCTGCGCCATGTGCTGCCCAACAGCCTGTCCCCGGTGCTGGTCATGGCCACCTTGCAGGCCGGCTCGGTGGTGGTGGAGACCGCCGGCTTGTCGTTCCTCGGGCTCGGCGCGCAGCCGCCGTCACCCGACTGGGGCGCGCTGCTCGCGGACGGACACAGCTATTTTCTGACGGCGTGGTGGATCGCCACCTTCCCGGGCCTCGCGATTTTCCTGGTCGTGGTCGGCTTCAACCTGGTTGGCGACGCACTACGCGACCAGCTTGACCCGCGACGGCGCACGCAGTGACTGCCAAACCGGCGCGGCCGGCGCAGCCCGGCCATGCCGGGGGGAGACGCGTTCCTTTCAGGCGCCCAGCCTACACCTTGAACGTCTCGAGCGTCGCCGGATGGAACAGCTCCTCCACCGCGAGCTGTCGCGGCGACAGGCCCTGTGTATGGTGATGCCGCAGAAACGTTTCCAGAACGTGTCGATTCGCTTCGACACCATAGGACCAGAAATCCTTGCCCATCAGCGCACGGACCCGGCGCAATTGCTCCTCCACGAACGGCATTGTCACTTTGGTGGCGGAGACGTCCGTCAGCTTGGCCAACGCAAGCTGCTTCGATTGCTCGAAGGCCTTCAGCAGCGCGCCCGGCAGCCACGGATGCTGCTCGGCGATACCACGACGCAAGCCCAGCACATGCATGATCGGGAAAATGCGGGTGCGGCGAAAGTACTCCGCCGCCGCCTCGGCCGGATCAGCGAACAGCCAGGCATAGCCGGGATCGCCCCGCTCAAACGCGGCGGGCGCGCGCGGGGCCACGATGCCGTCGATCTCGCCCGCCTCCAGCATCGCCGACAGGGTGGTGTCGGCGGGTGCGTCCTGCAGCCTTATCTCCGGCGGCAGCGACAGCGCGATCTTCTCGACCCGTCCCGGCTGTTCCAAGCCACCGCGCACCCAGGTCACGTCGCCGCAGCGCACTCCGTAATCGTCCTCCAGCAGTGCCCGCGCCCAGACACACGCGGTAAGCTGGTACTCCGGCGTGCCGATGCGCCGCCCGCGCAAATCGGCCGGCGAGGCGATTCCGCGATCGGTGCGGATGACGATCGAAGTGTGGCGGAACGCGCGCGACGGATAGACCGGGATGCCGACATAAGGGTTGTCGCCGCGCGCCGTCCGCACCGTGAAGCTGCTGAGCGACAACTCGCAGACATCGAACTCCGCGTGGCGGAACGCCCGGAAGAAGATCTCCTCCGGGCTCAGGCGCATGAACACCGGGTCGACCCCGTCGATCCGCACCTCATTGTCAAACAGCGGGCGCATCCGGTCATAGTCCCCGACCGCCACCGAAAGCCGCAGATCGCTCATACGTTGCCTCCCGCTTGCGGGGCGGCGCGGCGGGCGGCGTCTGTCACACCATCGGCAGCATGCGGCGCAACACGCCGTCGCGCAGGATGAGGTGGTGAAACAGCGCGGCTGCCGCGTGTACCCCGGCCACGATCAGAATGGCATTGGCCGCCAGCGCGTGCCAATTACCGATCAACGCCCGGAGCGCCTTGTTGGTGGGATCGAATGCGGGCACGGCGAACAGGTTGAAGATCACATCGCCGCGTACCCAGACATTGGCCAGCCCCAGCGCCAGCGCGGCCGGGACCAGCAGATACAGCGCCCAGTGCGTCAGCCGGGCCGCGAGTTCCATTAGCGCGCCGCCGACGCCCGGCAGGCGGCGCCCACGGCGCAGGCGCCAGACCACGCGGGCTACGAACACGCCGATCAGCGTGACCCCCAGCAGCATGTGCAAGGACCGATAGTCGACCCGCAGCGCGCCGCTCGGGGCGAAGTCGATGGTCTGGCCAATCGTCCACAGCAGGCCGACCAGCCCGGCGGTCGCCCAGTGCAGTGCGACGGTCACACTGTCGTATTGCGGATCCCGCGTTGCCGCGAGTCGCGTTGGAGCCGTGATGGTCATCTGGTTCCCTACCGATGAAGCTCTAGCGGGCGATTCTCTAGCTGGAGCCGATCAAAACCCCGGTGGCGAACACCAGGGCGCCGCCGAACATAACCTGGAACGCGGCGGAGAACGGGGGCGTATCCATGTATTTCCAGCGCACCCAACTGATCACGGCAAGCTCGATCACCACCACGGCAAAAGCGATCGTCATGGCGGTCCAGAAACTGGGGATCAGGAACGGCAGCGTATGGCCGATGCCGCCGAGCGTGGTCATCAGGCCGCAGATTCCCCCGCGGACCCACGGCGCGCCGCGTCCGGTCAGGCTGCCATTGTCGGACAACGCTTCGGCGAAGCCCATCGAGATGCCGGCGCCGATCGAGGCCGCCAGGCCCACCACGAACGCGTCCCAGGATCGACCGGTGGCGAAGGCGGCGGCGAACAGCGGCGCCAGTGTGGACACCGAGCCGTCCATCAGTCCCGCCAGGCCAGGCTGGATCACCCGCAGCAAGAACAATCGGTGTTCCGCTGCGTCTTCCTGCTGGCGGACGCTGGTGGGAAGGTTCTCCTGCTTCAACCGGGCTGCGATGTGCTCATGCTCGACCTCGGCTTCCGCCAGATCGCCGAGCAGGCGGCGGATCGAGGCATCGGTGGTGCGCGCCGCGGCTTGCCGATAGAAGCGCAACGTCTCCACCTCCATGGCCTCGGCCAGTTGGCGCACGGAGTCGAGGCCGAGCGGGCGGATCTGCCAGACCGGCTTGTGCTGGATGAAGCCGCGGATGTCCTGGCGTCGGATCAGCGGGATGTGCTCGCCGAACTTCTCCTGGTACAGCTCGATCAGGCGGCGGCGGTGTTCGCCTTCCTCCGCACCCATCTCGCTGAACAGGTTGGCGGTGGCTGCATAATCATCGCGCAAGCCCTCGGCGATGTCGGCGTAGATACGGCCGTCCTCTTCCTCATTGGCGATTGCCAGGGCGAGGACTTCGCGTTCGGTCAGGTCTGAGAAATTCCGCATTGCGGCAATTTGGCCGGCGCGTGCGAAAGGTCAAGTGGCGAACGTAATGATGCGAATGCCTCGCATGTGCGCGCTGGCTCCTGCACTTGTCGCCGGAGGTTCGGGCAGCCCCCGGAAAAGACGTCAAGCAGCCTGCGGTCCGCGTTCATCCCATCCGTGCCGTAAAAATGCCGACCGGGCGCGGCCGTTGGCGCCCGGCAACCCAGGCTGTCCGGCCGATCATATCGGTACCGGACCAAGCGTACAATGCGCCGCGCGGCACCTGCTTGGATGGCAAGCCCCGTGTCTGGAGAGCATCTGCTGGGCACGCACCACTTGCCGGAACGTGCCGCCCAGTACTGTCAGAGGCCCAGTACGGTTGGGGAGCCTAGTACCGCTGCACGCCCGGCGGCGGCGGCGGCGGCGGGTAGTACGGCGGCGGTTGTTGCGGCGGCGGGGGGGTGGTTACGACACCGGTGGCGGCGCCGACCGCACCACCAATCAGCGCACCCGCGAGCGCGCCCCGACCGCCCCCGGCGGCCGCGCCAATCGCGGCGCCACCCCCCGCGCCAATCAACGCCCCGCCCGCGGCACGCTGGCCGGGATCGTATGGAT
Source organism: Acetobacteraceae bacterium (assembly GCA_035696165.1). Lineage (GTDB taxonomy): Bacteria > Pseudomonadota > Alphaproteobacteria > Acetobacterales > Acetobacteraceae > Palsa-883. Next base: position 33,370 of record DASRQX010000255.1, read on the forward strand.
TGGTGCAGGCGGATACCGCAAACATCAGACCAAGCGCGGCGGCACATCGGACACAACGGCGGATCATCGGGAACTCCTCGGAAATCGACGCGATGCTCAACAGGCCATACGCAGGCAAATAGTGGCAGCAAGGTGGATCAGTGTCGCGCCGGCCATTCACTTACTTGTGCTCACGGTAATGTCATTGCGGTCCCGCCGCGGGTCTCGGTGCTAGGCGCGCCCGCGCAGCGCGACTGCCGTGGCGTGGCTCGGATCGCTCTGTGCGCTGCCAGCCGACCGCCGCTAGATAGTCGCGACCGCCGCGTCGACCGCCGCCCCAAGGCGATCGACAATCGTATCGATATCGGCGGCGGTCGCGATATAGGGCGGGGCGACGATCACGTGATCGCCCTGGGTGCCATCGATCGTACCGCCCATCGGATAGGTGGCGACGCCGCGGGCCAGCGCTTCCCGCTTCACCCGCTCGTTCAGTTTCAATACCGGATCGAACACCTGTTTGGACGCGCGATCCGCCACCATCTCGATCGCCCAGAACAGCCCGCGGCCACGCACGTCGCCGACATGGCGATGATTGCCGAAGCGTTCGGTCAATGCCGTCTCCAGCCGCGCGCCCATGGCGCGGACATTCTGCAACAGGTTGTCCTCGCGGATGATCCGCTGCACCTCCAGCGCCGCCGCGCAGGCGACCGGATGTGCCTGATAGGTCTGTCCGTGCATGAAGCCGCCGGAGCCGGCGTGTAGCGCCTGCACAATGCGCCCGCCGATCAACAGCCCGCCGATCGGCTGATAGCCGGAGCCGAGGCCCTTGGCGATCACCTGGATGTCCGGAGTGATCCCCTCCTGCTCCCATGCGTGCATCGTGCCGGTGCGGCCCATCCCACACATCACCTCGTCCAGGATCAGCAGCGCGCCGTGCCGGTCGCAGATCTCACGCACGCGCTTGAAATAGCCTTGCGGTGCGGTCACGCAGCCAGTGGTGGCGCCGACCACCGGTTCCGCCAGGAAGCCAATGACGTTATCGGGGCCGACGCGCTGGAATTCCCGCTCCAATTCGTCAGCGAGACGATCGACGTATTGCGCATCACTCTCGTCGTCGCGCTTGAAACGATAGGCGAAGCAGGGCGAGACCAGGCTGAACGCGTGGCCCAGGATCGGCTCGAACAGCATGCGCCGCATCATGTTGCCACCGGCGGCGAGCGCGCCGAGCGTGTTGCCGTGATAGCTCTGCCGCCGCGCGATGAAGCGGGTCCGCTGCGGTTGCCCGATCTCCATGAAATATTGGCGGCCCAGCTTCAGCGCCGCTTCGTTACCCTCGGATCCCGAGGAGCAGAACCAGGCATGTGTCAGCCCGCCCGGCTGATCCTGCAGGATGATGTCGGCGAGTTCCTCGGAAGACTGGCTGATGAAGGTGCCGGTATGCGCATAGGCCATCGCGGCGGCCTGCTTGCCGATCGCCCGCGCGATGCGCTTGTTGCCGTGGCCGAGGCAGGCCACCGCGGCACCGCCCGAGGCGTCGATCACCCGCGTGCCGTCAGCGATATGCAGGTAGATGCCTTCGCCGCCGACGGCGACTGGCGGAATGGCTCCGGAACGATGCAGCACGCGGCTCATGCTACGACGACCTCTCGCGGGGTCAGATGCGCGACCTTCGGCAACACCTCCTGTGCCAACAGGCGTAGCGAGGCATGCCAAGCCTCCGGGTTGTCGAGATAGTCGAAACCGAACACCAGCAACTGGCCGAAACCACCGACATCGTCGTAGACGCCCGCCAGCTTCTGGGCGACTGTCGCCGGCGAGCCGACCAGCCAGTTGTGTTGCGCGCAGTATTCGACGGTGACGTCGGAGTCGGGCACGTCGGGATGGTGCTTCAGGTATTCCAGGAAGCCGAAATTCGCCAGCAACGGGAGAAAATATTCGCTCATCATGCGCCCCATCATGCCGCCGACCGACAGCCGCCAGGCCTCTTCATCGGTTTCCGCAACGAACACCTCGCGCACCAGCCGCCAGTCGCCACGCCACGGCGTGCGTCCGGACCGCGCGGCGCCGACCTCCACCGCGTCCCAGTGACTGCGCACATAGCCGGGGTTCAGGTTCAGGCTGAGCGGCAGGAACCCATGTTCGCCGGCAAGCTTCAGCGTGTCGGAGTTCTTCGACAGCCCGGCCACGCCGATCGGCGGATGCGGCCTCTGCAAGGGACGAATATGCGGCTTCAGGAACCCATACATCGTCGCGGGTTTCGCCACCTGCCAGAACTGGCCCTCATAGTCGAAATGCGGCTCGTCGCTCCACAGCCGCAGGATGATGTCGAGCGCCTCGCGCGTCATCTCGCGGTTGACGCCGCCCATGCCGTCGACATGGAACATCGCCCAGTCGCTCGGCAGGCCGGACGCCGCGACGCCGAAGTTCAGCCGCCCCTCCGACAGGTGATCCAGCATGGCCACGCGATTGGCGAGTTCCGCGGGGTGGTGATACGGCAGCAGGAAGCCACCGGGGCCGATGCGGATCCGCTTGGTCTGCAGCAGCGCCTGAGCGACCAGCAGATCCGGGGCCGGATGGGGTTCCCACGGCGCGGTGTGGTGCTCGCCGATCCAGGCTTCGATATAGCCAAGGTCGTCCAGCCAGCGCAGGACCTGCAGGTCCCAGTCATGGCCAGCCTTCAGCCCGCGCTCCGGCGGATGCGAGGGCATGGCGAAATAGCCTAGCTGCATGATGTCTGTCCCCACGAGCGCATTGGTGTCCCGGCGTGGCGGCCGCCGGTTGTGCGCCAGCCTACACTGCCGCGTCGCCCAGGGCGATTGGTCGCGTTGCCTGAGTTTGCCGCGGTCCGCAGGGTTGCCGCTGCTGCGCCCCCTCGGACGCGACACCTGGCTTGTTCGGCCCCAGGGTTCAGGTCGGGTTCTCAGGTCCCGGTTAATCGATGCCGAACTCAAGCCGATAAGCCTCCCGAATGTCCTCGTGGCGTATCTTGCCCGTCTCGGTGCGGGGAAAGGCGGACAACAAAAGCAGCTGGTAAGCCGAGGCAAAGTGCTGGATGACAGTACTGAACTGGCTCTGCAGGTCTGGCGGGGCGACATCCGAACCGATCTCGACGGCTACCAGCAGCGCCTCACACCCCGACCGGTCCACCACACTGGCGATCATGGCATCGAGAATTCCGTCGATCGCCTTGATCCGCTCCACCACCGGCCCCGGCGCGACCTTTATTCCGCCCACGTTCAGCATCTCGTCCACTCGGCCCAGCACGACCAATTCCCCCGGCGATGGCTGAAAGCCCACATCCTGGGTGTGGTACCAACCGTCGATGAAGGCCGCTTTGGTCAGGTCCGGCTCGCCGATATACCCATCTGTCATCGTATCGGACCGTACCGGTATCAGGCCGGTCTGGCCGGCTGGCAGGGGTGCGCCGTGGTCATCGACGATCACGACGCGGACAGCGGGGAGAACTGTGCCGACGTTGTTCGCATCGACAACCGAGACATGATGGACCTCATTGGTTCCATAAGTGACCAGGATGCGCCTGGTGAGCTTTCGCGTGAACTCCTCTCGCAGCCCGGGGGGCAACTGCGGCGCCGATCACGTCCACATGGATATCGAACGGACCGCCTCCGCCCAGAGGTGCGCGCCGTACGAACTTCTCAAGGTCACCGGTGACGAGCAGGGTGTAATTGACAATTCCGGCCGCGATGACATTCGAGGCGGCGCTTGTTGAGGAGAGATGGATCGTCCCACCAAGCTGCAATGCCATCAGGGTGCGGGAATGGCAGTCGCGGACCGAATAACCATAGAGGCAAAGATCGTCGAGGTGCGGCCCAAAATCATTCGCCGCAAGATGCAGGATGTTCCGGATGGTTCGTTGCTGCACCCGATTGGTCATGCCCATGACCTTGGGCTTGCCAGTTGTGCCGGATGACTTTATGAGCCTGATGAGCCCGTCCGGATCCGACGCCTGTACCAGCTCTTCCAGCCGATCGTCACCGACCGGCGCAGCCAGAGCCCACACCAGCCATTCCTGTGTCAGCACGAACGTCCTGGCGGCATCGGCTCCCGCGAGTGGCAGGCTGGACACGATTCGATCGCAAACGCGTCCCAGGTCTACAGCGGGGCCGAACTCGAACGGCAGCAAGGCTACGGGATGGCGCCGAGCGCCTCGCAGGCGAGCAGGAGGACCAGATGCAGGAACCGGTCGCCGGTTTCGACGCCGACGACCTGGCCGCGCCGGATACCGATGGCGGTCAGGGCATCCAGGAACTGCACGACGTCGACGGCGAGGTTCCGATAAGAGCAAGCGTCCCGTCCTTCAGTAATGGCCACCGCCATCGGCTGCCGGCGCGCGTGGTGCGCCAGCCACGCGCAGGTCGATTGCTGGTCCCGGTCCGTTGTCATCGGTCATGTGGTGACGGCGCGACCCGACGCGACGTCCCGCGAAAACTCCAAGGTTGGGGCATCATTGGATTGTTGCGTAAGACGCGTCAACCTGTCCGGGCTGGTTGGTAATGCCGCGATTTGCAATGGCACCGGCCCGCACCCCCGCCTGGTCACCCCCCTGACACCCAACAACAGCATATTCGTATGGGTGGCTGGGCCGGGGCGCGGGCCGGTGCCGGTGCTGGTGGCAAACCGCGGCACTCCCGGCTTGACGCCACTCGCCCCCTTCGCCATAACCCGCGCCTTCCGAAACCCAGAGGTTCCCGAGATGTCCCGCCGTTGCGAGATCACCGGCAAGGGCGTGCTGGCCGGCAACAACGTCAGCCACGCCAACAACAGGACCCGCCGTCGTTTCCTGCCCAACCTGCAGGAGACCTCATTGCTGTCCGATGCGCTTGGGTCGTCGGTCCGACTGCGCCTGTCCACCCGTGCCATCCGCACGATCGAACACAACGGCGGCATCGATGCCTATCTGCTCGGGATGCGGAACAGCCAGTTGATGCCGGGTGTTCTGGCCCTGAAGCGCCGGATCGCGAAGGCCCAGGCGAAGCGCGCCGCCAAGTTGGCCTGAGACCACTGCCGCCGAATTAACCCTTTCTTGCGCTGACCAGGCTTAGGTCAGCGCCATGGTAGCGGTTTCCACGCTCATCTGTGGTCTGGCCGCGGCGCTGCTGCTTGCGGCGGCGGTGGTTGCTGGCATCGTCCAACGCCGCCGCCACCTTGGTGCGGTGCTCGCCTGTCGGGCCGAGCGCGACCACGCGCGCACCGGCGAGGCAGCCGCGGTGCCGTGGGCCGCGCCTGGCCGCGATCGAGCTGCGTGGCCTCGCCACGACCCTGCTGGGCCATGCCGATCGGCTGGGCGCGGACGATGCAAGCTGGCAGACCGGGTCGACGATAGGCGCCATTGCGCGCCAGATGCTCGACCTGGCCGATCATCCGCAACACCATGCGCTGGCGGACGCCGCCCATCGGGTGCTGTGCGAGGAGCCGATTTACCTGGCGGTGATGCTGGACGAAGCGGTGGCCGCGGTGCAGGCAAGCCTGGAGCCAAGCGGGCGGAACTGGCGCCTGCCACCCGCGATCGACGCGATCGAGCTGATTGCGGACCGTCGGGCACTGGCGCAGATCCTCGCGCGCGTGCTGGGCAGCGCCGCGCGTTTTTCGCGGCATGACGACTGGATCGACGTGTCGCTTGATATTCCGGGCGATATCGCGACCAATGTCCCTGGGGACCGTTTCACGCTGGTGGTTGCCGATGAGGGCAACGGGGTGGTGGCGACCGACGGGGTAGGCGCCCCCGGCCGCGCCGACAGTCGCGGCGTTGGCCTCGGGCTGGCGCTGGCGCGGGTGCTGATGGAAGCACACGGCGGTGAACTGCGGGTCGAAGCGGTGCCCTCGGTCGGCACCAAAGTGACACTCGATTTCCCGATGACCCGCATGGTCCGCGTCGCCCCAGCCGAGGCGGCGGACACAAAACTGCCTGCGATCGGCTCTCACGTTGCCGCCCATCACGCGCTTCCCGCTGGCACCGCAGTTTGACAAGCCGCGCCTCCGACTCCGACACTGCAAGCAGTGTCAGTGACGGAGCAGCCATCATGATCCTCACCGCAGACAGCGAGCAGGCGCGCCAGACGCAGCGTCGCAAGACCGGCAACGGCTGGCACACGACGTTCATCGGCGAGAACCGCATGACCCGCGATCCCAGCGCGCCGGAGCCAGATGGCGCCGCGCTGTTCCCGATGGCGTTCCTGGTCGAGAAGGACCCCGGCGCCGTGGTCCACCCGCATTTCCATCGCGCCGATCAGTACCAGGTGGTGGTGGCCGGCGGCGGCTGGCTTGGCAGGCATCACCTGGACGGCGTCGAGGTGCACTACACCGACGCCTATTCCGCCTACGGCCCGATCGTCGCGGCAGGGGACGGCATCGCCTGGTTCACCCTGCGCAACGCCTGGGATCCCGGCGCACGCTACATGACCGCGTCGCGCGCGGAGCTGCGGGCCGCCCGGGCCGAAAACCATCAACACCGGGAAGCCGTTGCGGGCGCCATCCAACCGCTGTCCGACGCCGCCCTGGCGGCGCTGGCGCGGGTGATATGCCAGCCGATCCTGGGCCCCGGTCCGGACGGCCTGGCAACCTGGCACTGCAAGCTGCCGCCGTCCGCCAAGCTGCGTGGCCCCGACCCGGCGAGCGGTGGCGGCCAGTTCTGGATCGTGTTGGCGGGCAGCCTGTCCACCGATGGCGCAGCGCCGTTGCCGCCGAAATCCTGCGCCTTCGTGGCGCCGGACGATGCGGCGCCCGAAATGCTTGCGGGCGCGGGTGGGGCCGAGGCGCTCTGTCTGCAATTCCCCCGCCGTCCCTGGCACTGAAGGACCGCCGCGAGACGTTGCCTATCGGTCTCGCCGGCGGAAGGCGTTGCCCCCCGGATCAAGCGTCCGGGGGCAAGGTTCTTCCGCCCCACCATCGACCGGCGCAACCGCCGCCACTCCGACCGGCGGACAGCCGCGACGGTAGGGCGGAAAAGCCAAGCGCCTTCCGCCCCGCGCCAATCGCTCCGCCACGCCCTGCCAAACAGGAACCCTGTCTCGCCGGGAACCCTGACCGCGCTGTCGCTTACACCAACGTCGTCGTCGCGCCATAGGCCTGAAGACCGCGCATCATGTTGTTGGCCAACACGCCTGCCGGTGTCTGCTGGCCCGCACCTCTGGTGCCATTGGTTCCACTCGTCTCACTCGGCGCGCCGGCTCCGTTAGCGAGGCGGTCTGCGTCGCGCCGCCGGCGGAGGTGGACTGTCTCCCCAACGAGGACCGCAGTGCCGCACCAAATAATCCTTGCCCGGAGGTCGCCCTCGCGGCGTTGGTGGCGACGGTTTGGGCGGCGTGTGTCGCGCCCAGGGTGGCGATACTCACCTTGCGCTCCCCTGCTGACGGCGTCTGCCGGGCCACGCTGCACGCGCCGTGCCAGCCCAACCAGCGCGGAAAACTGTGGGGCCGGCACCCCGGATGGCAATTTGCCTCCGGCAGATATTGCCCACCGGCCCAGCGAACCGGGCAGCGGTGACAACGACACAAGCCTGGGGTCTCGGTTGGCAACCGAGACTCTACCCAAAATCCGTCCGTCGTTGACGCCGCATTAATCTCAAGCCGCTTTGGTGTCGGCAAATTATCGGCCTCCTGAACGACTGTGACCTAACAAGGCACGCCGTCTGTCAGGCGTTTCTGGAGCGATTCGAACGCATGTTTATCGCATTGGTCCTTACGAGATTCACTCAGGACACTGACCAGATGTTGCATCGGGATCGCCGCGGGAAGGCCGAACCGATCCGGTTGCGCCGCCCGGGCGCGCGGCCTTGACGGCCCTGCTCGAAGCGCGCGGGGTTGACCGCCACACCGGCGCCGACGCGCGCGCGATCGTTCATCAAAGCGACCGTAGCCTGGTGTATCGCTGCTATGTTCCCAACCTCGGCCGGGTGGTCGTCCACAAGCAACCGCGAGGACCGGTCGCGGCTGCCCGGCTGCTGCACGAGAGGCGAACCCTGGAGCGCCTCGCGGGGATCGAGGGCGTGCCGGCGCTCGCCGATGCGGCGACAGATGATACGCTCGCCTTCGAAGACGACGGCGGCCTGCCGCTGCACCCGCTGCATGCCGGTCGGCGCGTCACCCCGGCCGAAGTTGCTGCGATCGGCCAAGGTCTCGCGCGGATCTCGCCGCGATCCATCGGCTGGGCGTGCTGCACAAGGACATCAATCCGAGCAACATCCTGCTGCGAGGCGAGACAAGCCGGCCGGTATTGATTGATTTTGACTTGGCCACCACGTTCGCCGAGGAGCGTCCAAGCTTCACCCATCACAGCGAGATCGCCGGAACGCTCGGCTATCTTGCCCCGGAGCAGACCGGGCGAATGGCGCGCCCGATTGATCAGCATTCCGATCTGTGTGCGCTCGGCATCGCGCTTTATGAGCTGGCTACCAGCGAATTGCCGTTCCGGAGCGACGATCCGCTTCAGGTAATCCGCGATCATCTCGCGACGGTGCCAGCCGCTCCCGCTTCGATCGATTCGACTATACCGATCGGATTGTCCGCCATCAGCATGCACCTGCTGGAAAAGGAACCGGACCGCCGCTATCAGAGCGCCGAGAGCCTGGCCCATGATCTGACGCGGCTCCGCGCGGCGCTGGCGTGCGGAGAGCACGGGTCGTTTCCACTGTGCGAGCACGATTTCCCGCGGCAATTGACAACGCCGCGGCTGATTGGGCGGGACCAGGAAGCCGGGACCATGCGCCGCGCCTTCGAGGCGGCGGCCCAGGGCGAGGGCGGCGGCATCCTGGTGTCCGGCGCGCCCGGCGTCGGCAAGACCGCCCTGATCGAGGAATTGCGGCCGATCGTCGGCGCGCGGCGCGGCTGGTTCGTCTACGGCAAGGTCGACCAGTTCCGCCATGACACGGCTTCCGGCCGAATCACCCGGGCGATCCGCGGCCTGGGCCGCATGCTTCTGGCTGAGTCGCCGGTAGAGGTCGCGGCACGGCGGGCCTGCATCCTCGCGGTCCTCGGCGAAAATGCCAGGATGGCAACCGCCGTGGGGCCGGAGTTCGTGGCACTGCTCGGGCCCCAGCCGCCGGTGCCCCCCGCCGATCCCGTCGCCGGGCTGGCCAGGACGGTGGCGTCGGCACTGGCGTTGATGCGCGCATTGTATCGCCGGCCCGACCGGTGGCGATGGTCCTCGACGACCTGCAATGGGCGGATCCGATCACCATCGAGCTGTTCGAGGCACTGCTCACCAACAGCACTCCCGGCTTGTTCGTCATCGGCGCCTACCGCCCGGCGGAGGTTGGGGCCGTCCATCCGCTCGCCCAACTGATCGCGCGCCAGGATCGAAGCCAGGCTGCGCCCGGGCTGCTTCATCTGGCCAACCTGCCGCCCGTCCATGTCTCCACCTTGCTTTGCGAGATGCTGCGCCTGACACCAGCCGATGCCGCACGGTTGGCCGCCTCGATCGGCCCCCACACCGACGGCAACCCGTTCGACACCATGGAGCTGGTGAACGCGTTGCGCCGGGACGGGGTGCTGACGCAGGGCGAGCATGGGTGGCAATGGGATGACATTGCCATCCGATGGCATACCGACCGCACTGACGCGGTGGAACTGCTGACCAGCCGGATCGCCAGCTTGCCCGAGCCGGCACCCTCGGTGATCGCGGTGATGGTGTGTCTGGGCGGCGAGGTCGAACTCGGGCTGCTGGAAGCAGCGAGTGACTTGCCCGGTGTTACGGTGCGCGAGGCCCTGGTGGCGCCCCTGGAGGAAGGGCTTCTGGTCTGGTCGTCCGCCGGCACCGTGCTGTCCGTCGGCCCCGATGAAACCGTGCGGTTCCGGCACGATCGAGTGCATCAGGCAGCCTATAATGGAATCGGTCCCGACCGGCGGGAGGAACTTCACCTGGCCATCGCGCGGCGCCTGGTGGCGTTGCCCGAGCGCGCCGGGAAGGCCGCCGAACAGTACCTGCTAGTCGCCGCGTGCGTGCAGGACGAAAGCGAGCGGCAGCAGGTGGTCGCGTTGTTCCGCGAGGCTGCCGCCGCCGCGAGTTTCTCCTCCATCTATTCTGCCGCCGAACCCTTGCTGGCCGCGGCCGTGGCTTTGCTCGAGCCGGCGGCGCCCGCTTCACCTGAGGCGAGCGAGAGCGATGGCCCCCTGTTGCTTGCCTTGCGCACCAGTTGGCATCAGGCACTCTGCTGCCTTGGCCGCCAGCACGACTCGGACGCGGTCAATGCCGCGTTGCAGCCAACCTGTGCCGATCCACTCCTGCTGGTGGCACCGACACGTCTGCAGATCTCCGGCCTGGCCAATCAGGCCCGATACGGCGAAGCACTGGCACTCGGCTTCGACCTGCTCGCACGACTTGGTCTGACGCTGCCAGAAACCGTGACGCAGGCCGAAACGGACCGGCGGATGGATGCACTGCTGGCCTGGATCGAGGGTGACCTCGATGCGGATGCGCGCCGGCCGGAGCTTGAGGATCTGCGCATCCGCGCGGCTGCCCATCTGATCAGCGTCATGATGGTGTCAGCGCTGCACTCGGATGACGCCACCCATACGCAGCTTATTCTGGAACGGCAGCGGCTTTGGGTGGAGCACGGACCATGCGGCGCGCTTGCGGGTATCCTTTCGGCCTCCGCGATCGTCGCGATCCGCGTGCGCCAGGATTATGCACCGGCTACCGCGTCATTCGCCATGTCCTCGCGGTTGCCGAGGCCAGGCACTACGAGCCGGCGACGTCCCAGGTGCGCCATATGCTTTCCCGCACCAGCCTGCATTGGTTCGGCGACTTGGAGCTGGTTGCCGACCACGCCAAGCGTGCTCGTCTTGGCCTGCTACTGGGCGGTAAACTGCACCTGGCCAGTTTCACATATTGCACCACGCTGACCATGGTGCTGGAAATCGCACCGATCATCGAGCACTGCGAAGCTGAAACCGACCTTGCGGTAGCGTATGGAATGCGCACCGGAAATCATCAGTCGGGGGCGACATACATTGTCTTTCGCCAGCTGCTACGCGCGTTGCGCGGGCAAACCGAATCACCCGGAAGCTTCTCAGACGGCGTTTTCGATGAAGCGAGGCGCCTGGCCACCCTCGGCGCCAATCGGAAGGCAGAGGCCTATCTCCACACATACCGCGCCCTGACGGCAGCGTTGTTCGATGACGGTGCGGCGCTGATCCGCCATGCCGCGGCCGCCATGGCCCTGCGAGGCCATCTGGAGGGGTTTTACCCCATAGCGCTGATTTATATGCTTCAGGGGCTTGCGGTGGCACGCCGGTTACGCGGCGCCGCGGCATCGGAGCAGGCGGCATTGCGCAGCGAATTCGATGCTTGTCGGACCTGGCTCGCCCAACGCGCCGCCGACGCGCCAGGCAACTACTCGCATCTGGTGCGTTTGCTCGACGCCGAGATTGCCTGTGCGAACGGCGATTACTGCGCGGCACAATGCGCGTTCGAGGCCGGCATCACCCTGGTGCACCGCGTGCGTCGTCCCTGCCACCAGGCGTTGCTGACCGAACGGGCGGCGCTGCTGCATCTGGAACAAGGCCTTCGCATCACCGGGCAGCCGCTGATGGTGGCCGCCTACCGTCTGTACAAAGAGTGGGGCGCCGAGGCCAAATTGCGCCAGATGCAAGAACGGCACGGCGCCGAGTTGGCGACAATGTCTGGGACCGAGCTCGGCCGCGACGATCGTTCGGCGGGTTCGAGCAGCGGCCTGATCTCGGACACGATCGACCTGCTGGGTATCCTGCGGGCATCCCAGGCGTTGAGGTTCAAAACCGTGCTGGATCGCCTGCATGCACGGGTGAAGGAGACCCTCGGTGCGCTGACCGGCGCCACCAATGTTCAGATCGTTCTGTGCGACCAGGAGAGCGGCGCCTGGTATCTGCCGCCGGTTTCGGGCGCGGGCGCCACCGATGGGATGTCGGTGGATCAGGCGGGGCAACAGCGCATGCTGCCGCTTTCGGCATTCCATTGTGTCCAGCGCACCGGCGAGATCCTCTTCGTGGAGGATGCGACCCGTGACGACCGCTTCGCGCGAGACGCGTATTTCGCCGGCGTCGACTGTTGCTCCCTGCTGTCCGTGCCGATCCGCAAACAGGGCGTGTCGCGGGCGATGCTGCTGCTGGAGAACCGGCTGAGCCCCGGCGCCTTCTCGGCGGAACGGCTTGACGCGGTTTCGCTCATCGCCGGGCAGCTCGCGGTGTCGCTCGATAATGCGCTGATGAACGCTTCGCTCGAAAAGACCGTCGTTGAACGAACGCGCGAGCTGTGGGAGGCGAACCAACGGCTTGAGGTGTTGAGCAATACCGATGCACTGACTGGCCTGGTCAATCGACGTCACTTCATCGAAGCGCTGCACAGGGAGTGGGCAAGAGCCCTGCGCAGCGCTACCTGGATCGCCATTGCCATGATCGATGTCGATCACTTCAAGAAATACAACGACCACTACGGCCATCTCGCCGGTGATGTCTGCCTGCGCCAGGTGGCCGCCGTGTTGCACAGCAGCGCGCGTCAGCACGTCGATATCGCGGCCCGCTATGGCGGCGAAGAATTCGCCGTCATCATGCCCGGTGTCGATGTGGACATGGCGCGGCTGGTTGCCGAACGTGTGCGCGCGGCCGTCAACCGTCTCGGTGTGCCGCACGCACAGTCCAATTTCGGCTTGGCCAGTGTCAGCATCGGCATCGCCGCGGTGATGCCCTCGGGCGACATGGTTGCGGAGGAACTGCTCTACCGCGCCGATGGCGCGCTTTACCACGCCAAGCGAAATGGTCGTGATCGGGTCAGCGCGATCGCCGCTGGCCGCCTCGTCGTGGCGGCAACATCATGAACTGCCCCACCTCTCCCGCCCTTCGCGGGAGAGGTCGCTGAGCACTTGCGACGCGGGTGAGGGTCGCGCCGCGGCACCACCCTCACCCGCGTCGCTCCGCGCCTCGACCTCTCCCGCGAAGGTGCGGGAGAGGTGTACATCGGACGACCGCGCAAGGCACGCGCCACCCTGAGTTCACCCAGCCGGCGTCAGGCTCCCCGCCAGCAGCGCCGTGACCCGCCGGGCAAAGCCAGCCGGATCCTTCGGCAGATCGCCCTCCTGCACCCGCGCCAGATCGAGCAGCGTCGCCGCCACTCCGGCGATCGCCTCCTTGTCCTCGTGCCGTCCGGCCAGCGCGGCGATCAACGGATGAGCAGGGTTCACCTCCAGCACCGGCAGGCTCGGCATCATCGCCCGTCCGGCGCGGCGCATCAGCCGCTGCATCTGGAGGTCCGGCCCCTTGTCGGACGCCGCCAACACCACCGCGCTGTCGGTCAGCCTGGCGGTGGCGCGCACGTCCGACACGTCCTGCTCCAGCACCGCCTTCAGCGCCGAAGTCAGCAACGAGATGTCGGGCAGCTCGCCATCCTTGCCGAGATCAGCGACCGCCTGGGTGACGCTGCGCAGCTTCTTGCCCTCGAACGTATCCAGCCGCTCCGGCCAGAACGCGTCGATCGGGTCGGGCAGCAGCAGCACCTCGAACGCCTTGGCGCGGAAGCCTTCGAGCTGCGGGGACGACTTCAACGCATCGGCATTGTCGCCGCTCAGGTAATAGATCGCCTCCTGCCCCGGCTGCATCCGCGCGACATAGTCGGCCAGGCTGGTCAGGCCCTCCTGGGTTGACGTGCGGAACCGCAGCAGCGGCGCCAGCTCGGCGCGGTGCTCGGAGTCTTCCCAGATGCCCTCCTTCATCCACCCGCCGAAGTTGTCCCAGAACTTCGCGTAGTCATTAGTTTCCCCTGGCACCTCCTTGGCGCGCGTCTTCAGCTCGCCCAACACACGCCCGATCAGTGCCTTGCGGATGCGCGCCAGCACCGGCGTTGCCTGCAGCATCTCGCGCGAGACGTTCAGCGGCAGGTCCTCGGTGTCGACCACGCCTTGGACGAAGCGCAGCCAGTGCGGCAGCAACTCAGCCTTGTCGGTGATGAACATGCGCCGGACGTGCAACCGCACATGCGAGTCCCGGTCGTTGTCCAGCACGTCGAACGGCTTGGCGCTGGGGATGAACAGCAGGGCGTAGTACTCAAGCGTGCCCTCGGCTTTCCAGTGCAGCGTGGCCCACGGCGTGTCGAAGTAGTGGCCCAGATGGCGGTAGAATTCGTTGTAGTTCTGCTCCGTCACATCGACCCGGGGCTTGCGCCACAATGCGGTGCCCTCGTTCGCCGGCTGGTCCTTGCCGTCTTGCGCAATGGTGATCGGCACGGTGATGTGGTCGGCCCATTTGCGCACGATCGCGCCGAGCCGGATCGGATCGAGGTAGTCCTCGGCGTCTGCCTTGATGTGCAGCAGGATGTCTGTGCCGGCGGTTTCGCGCGTCGCCGGGGCCAGGGTGAAGCCGCTGCCGTCGGACGACCATGTGAATGCCTCGTCCGAGTCGGCCTTGCGGCTGGTGACCTCGACCTGGTCGGCCACCATGAAGGCGGAATAGAAGCCCACGCCGAACTGGCCGATCAGGTTGGGCCGATCCTCCGGCTTCGCCTCGGCCAGCGTCTGGCCAAACAGGCGCGTGCCGGAGCGCGCGATGGTGCCCAGGTTGTCGATCAGCTCCTGACGCGTCATGCCGATGCCCTCATCGGCGATCAGCAGTGTGCGTGCCTGCTTGTCGGGGAGCAACCGGATCTTGGCATCGGCCGGGGGCGCCACGGCGGGATTGGTCAGCGACTCGAACCGACGGCGATCGATCGCGTCGGCTGCGTTGGCGACCAGTTCCCGCAGGAAGATTTCACGCTCCGAGTAGAGCGAATGGACAACCAGATCGAGCAACCGGCCGACCTCGGCGCCAAAATCATGTTGTTCCGTGGCTAATGTGCTGTCGTTCATGCGATGACTCCCTATGCGGGCCGCGATATGCGTGCGTTGGCGAGACGTTTCAACGCCCGACATGCGGCGGGCTCGTCTGGACAGATGGAGATTAATCACGACATCGTGAAGCGCCGCGAACGATATGCCGCGCCCGCTGTCGCGTCTTCCGCGGGGAACGGAGGTGAGGGGGATACGGCCATGCGGGGCCACGGCAGATCGGGGCTGGCCGGACTTGCGGTGGCCCAATTGGCGGTGGCGCTGATTTTCGCCAATTTGGGCGTCATTTCGGGTGTCCCTGGGGCGCGGGCGGCAGCGCCTGACATAATGGTCTATGGCGATCCGACCCTGGCGCATGCATTGCGCGCGGTCGGCGCGCGTTTTAGCGCCCAGACCGGTGTGCCGGTGCACGTATTCTCCGCGCCACCAGCGGTCATCCTGGCGCAGTTGCGGCACGAAGTATGGAACGACGTGGTGGTGACCTTGGTGCCTTGGATGGACCGGGCTGAACAGGCCGGCGTGATCGAACCGGGCACGCGGACGGGCGCTTGGCGGACGACTTTGGTGATGGCGCGCGCGACAGACCCGGCGCCGTCCGGCGTGACGCCGGCGAATGACACAGTTGCCATCACCGATCCGACCCCAGCCGCCACAATCGACGGGCCGGCGGTGCTGGCGGCGCTGGGGCTGCATCCGGCGCATGTGCAGGGTGTCGCGAATGCCGCGGAGGTCGCGTTCCTGCTGGACACCGGTGCCGCGGCACAAGGGTTGGTGCACCTGACTGACGTGCGAGCCGATCCGAAGCTGAGCGTGGCTGCCCCCGTGGCGGACACCGCCTACTCGCCGATCGTCTATGCCGCCGCGATCAGCACGCTAACGCACAGTCCGAACGCCCGCGCTTTCCTGGACTACCTTCACTCACCCGCGGCGACCGAGGTGCTGCACGCCGCCGGGCTGGAGGCCGCGCCCCTGCCGACCGCGCCTGAGGATACCAGGCCCGTGGAGACCAAGTCCCAGGAAACCAAGCCCCGGGAAACCAAGCCCCGGGAAATCAAGCCATGAGCGACACCACCGCACCCGAGGTGTTGGAGCACTCCTGGCCCATGCGGCTGACGCATTGGATCATGGCGGCCTCGATCGTGATCATGATCGGCAGCGGCTGGCGCATCTACAACGCCTCGCCGATCTTCCCGTTTCGCTTCCCTGACGCGATCACCTTGGGTGGCGACGTCAATGTCGCGCTGACCTGGCACAACGATCCTGGGGTAGCGACCGCCATCGCCTGGCACTTCGCCGCGATGTGGCTGCTGGCGGCAAGCTACCTGCTGTTCGTCGCCTGGGGCGCGCTGTCCGGGCATTTCCGCCGCGATTTCCTGCCGGTCGGGCCGGCCAGCTTCCTGCACGACTTCATCGCCGCCGCGCGTTTCAAGCTGGAGCACCGGTTGGGCGAGTACAACGCCGTGCAAAAGGTGTTCTACTGGGGCGTCCTGGCACTGGTGCTGCTGATGATCGTATCCGGTATCGCGATCTGGAAACCGGTGCAGACCTATCCGCTGGAACTGCTGTTCGGCGGCTTCCCAGGCGCACGGATCGTTCATTTCCTCGGCATGGCCGGGATTTGCGGCTTCCTGCTGGTGCATATCGCGCTGGTCGCACTGGTGCCCAAGACATTCGTTGCGATGGTGCTGGGTCGGGTGACCGGCCCCGCGCACCGCGACGACCCCGCACACCTCAACGACCCAGCACACCTCGACGACCATGTGCCCGCGGGGGCCCATGCAACGGAGGCGCAAGCCAGGGAACAGCAACCATGAGCCTCGATCGGCGCGCGTTGCTGCGCGGCGGAATGTCGCTGGGTGCGCTGAGCCTGCTGACCGGCTGCGACCTAAGCGACAACGACGCGGTGCAGGGCTTCCTGGCGCGGTTCTCGGCCTGGAACGACCGCGTGCAGGCGGCGCTGTTCAATCCGAACCGGCTGGCACCGACTTTCGCGGCAAGCGCGGCGGTGAAGGATTTCCGCTACAACGCATGGTACGGCCCGGAGAACGCGCCGGCGTTGGATGCCGCGAGCTATCGGTTGACCCTGGCC
>DASRQX010000256.1:0-2859 GCA_035696165.1 Acetobacteraceae bacterium
GGTGAAGGTGCGCACCAGGCGGGCGGCGATCTTGGTGCACTTCACCGGCGCCACGGTGATGCCGAGAAAGTGCTGCAGCACCGCAACGTCGAAGCGCGCGAAATGCATCAGCTTGACGACCGCCGGGTCGGCCAACATGCACGTGAGGTTGGGGCAGTCGTAGCCGTGCCCGCCGAGCGCGGCCGGCACCAGTTGCACCAGATGGGCCTGGCCATCGCCGGCGGAAAGCTGCACCAGGCAGAGCCGATCGCGATGCGGATTGAGCCCCATCGTCTCGGTGTCGACCGCGACGACGGGCCCGAGCGCAAGCCTATCCGGCAAATCATGCCGATGCAGATGAATGGTCCCGCCCGGCATGAACTGTGTGCTGCTCAAAGCTATCCACCGCGCCTGACAACTGAAAACTGATCACTGACAACTGCTTCTGGTGCCCAGGAGAAGACTCGAACTTCCACGACCTTGCGGCCACAGGTACCTGAAACCTGCGCGTCTACCAATTCCGCCACCTGGGCATCCGTCAACCCGCTGGGCGGGCGTTCGGGTGGGCGCGCGGTGTAACCTTGCGCTGGGGCGGCGTCAATCGTTCGGGCTGTTCGAGATGGACCGCCGGTGTGACTCGGACGGCCGACGCGGCCATGATCGGGGCGCGGCGGGGGAGAAGCGGGATGCAGCCGGGGCTGGAAGGAGTCGTTGCGGCGGAGACGGTGCTGAGCATGGCCGATCCGAAGCGCAACATGCTGTGGATGCGTGGCGTCGCGGTGCCGGACCTGGTTGTGGATTTTGGTTATGAGGGCACCATCGCGCTGCTGTGGGAGGGATTTGCCGGTGACGGGTTGACGCGCGCGGGCGTGCGCGATGCGCTTGGTGTGGCTCGGGTGGCGGCGTTTGCCGCGCTGCCCGCGTGGCTGGACGGGGCGGCACGGCGATCGATGGACGCGGCGGTGCGGCGTTGCCTGGCCGAACTGGCGGATGACAGCACGCCGGTGGCGATCATCGGCGCGTTGAGTGTGGGCGTGCCGGCGCTGCTTCGCGCGCGGCGGGGGGATGCGCCGGTGGCGCCGGATGCATCGTTGGGCACCGCGGCGGACCTGCTGCGCATGACGCACGGGAGGGTGCAGGATGCGGCGCGGGTGGCGGCGCTGGATGCATATTACACCGTAATGATGGACAGCGGGCTGAATGCGTCGAGTTTCACCTCGCGCGTGGTGGCGTCGACGCGGGCGTCGCTGGTGTCCGCGGCGCTTGGGGCGTGGTGTGCGTTTACCGGGGCGCTGCATGGCGGGGCGCCGGGGCCGACCCTCGATCTGCTGGATGAGGCGGCGGGGGTTGCTGATCTTGATGCGTGGCTGGAACGGAAGCTCGTGGCCGGCGAACGGCTGATGGGGTTCGGACATCGGCTGTTCCCAGACGGGAACGATCCGCGCTCGCAGGCGATCCGCGTTGCACTGCGCCGGCTGGGTCCGCAGGCGAGCCGGTTGGAGTTCGCCAACGAAGTGGAGCGGCGGTTGCAGTCGGTGCTGGCGCGGGTGAAGCCGGGGCGTCGGCTGCCGGCGAACCTGGAGATCGCGGCGGCGTTGTTGCTGGACGCGCTGGAGTTTCCGCGCGACGCATTCACCGCGGTGTTCGCAGTGGGGCGCGGGCCGGGTTGGCTGGCGCAGGCGATGGAGCAGGCGAAAACCGGGCGGATGTATCGTCCGACGGCGACCTATGTTGGGCCGCCGGTTGGCGTGTAGGGGAGGGCAGGGGATGTATGTCGGCACGCAGGTCGCGCCGCGCGATGATCAGGATTATCGGGTGTGGGCACAGCTTGGCGTCACGCATGTCTGCGTCGATCCGCCGGGCAATCCGCACGACTGGAGCTTGGCTGACCTGGTGCGGGTCCGCGAGCACGTTGAGTCGTTTGGGTTGACGCTGGATATGGTGCAGTTGCCGCTGGCCTCACGCCCGATCGAGCAGGCGCAAAGCCCGCATGTGCTGCTGGGTCGTGATCCGGAACGGCGGCGCGAGCTGGACTCGATCTGCCGGCTGATCGAGCGTATCGGCGCAGCGGGCATTCCGGCGGCGAAGTACAATCTGAACCTGATCGGCATTCCGCGCACGGCGAAGGAGGCGGGGCGAGGCGGGTCGCGCAATGCGGCGTTCCGGTGGGAGAAGGCGGATCAGGCGGCGCCGGCGGGCCTGGCGGGGGAGGTGAGTGAGGATGAGAACTGGGAGCGGATCGATACGTTCCTGGCGGCCGTGGTGCCGGTGGCGACCGCGGCGCGGGTGCGGTTGGCGTGCCATCCGCATGATCCGTATACGCCGCCGGGGTATCGTGGTGTGACTCGGGTGCTGGGGACGGTGGCGGGGTTGCAGCGTTTTGTGACGATGCATGAAAGTGCGTATCATGGGTTGAATTTCTGCCAGGGTACGGTTGGGGAGATGCTGGATGATCCGGGGAGGGAGATCTTCGATGCGATCCGCTGGTTTGGCGGGCGGGGCAAGCTGTTCAATGTGCATTTCCGTAATATTCGGGGAGGGAAGCTGAGTTTTATGGAGGTGTTTCCGGATGAGGGTGATATGGATATGGCGCGCTCGCTGGCGGTGTACAAGGAGGTTGGGTATCAGTACATGGTGATGCCGGACCATGTGCCGGAAATCGATGGACGCGACCCGTCGGGAACCGCGTTCGCGTATTGCTATGGGTATATTCGGGGGGTGATGCAGGCGCTGGGGTGTTAGGCCCTGTGGACAAACCTCGCCCAGATGCGGATGCATCCGAGCAAGACGAATCCCACGAAGCTGGTGGCGAGCTTGTCATATCGGGTGGCGATGCGGCGCTGCTCCTTGAGATGCCCAATGAAGCACTCAATCCGTGAC
>DASRQX010000257.1:0-56549 GCA_035696165.1 Acetobacteraceae bacterium
TGGTGGCGCGAACCGGATCAGGCCTGGCAACACGTTAGGCTCGAGGGATTGGATGCGGAGATCGTCATTCCGGATCTCGACGTGACGCACGGCTTGCGGACCTTGTATGCCGGCCTGACGTTCCGCCCGCGCCCGCGCCCGCGCCCGCGGTTGTGGTGCGACGATGGTGGGCCCGACGATCAGGTGGGCTAGCTATCCCAGCACCCGCCATCTGAAAACTGACTACCGAGCACTGCAAACTGTTCTCAAGCCGCCTTGTGCCGCTCGCGCAGGAACTGGAAGAACTCCACCCCTTCCCGCAGCCGGCGCTTCATCATCTGCGGGCTGCGCACCATCTCGCCAACAATGGACGCAATCTTCGGCGCGCGGAAATAGAACCGCTTGTAGAACGTCTCGACGTTATCGAAGATCTCGGTGTGCGACAGATGCGGATAGCTCAGTGGCGCGATCTGGACGCCGTGATCGTCCACCAGCTCGGCGTGATCGGCATCCAGCCAGCCATTCTCCACCGCCTGGCGGTGCAGGAACGTCCCCGGGTATGGCGCTGCCAGCGACACCTGGATCGTATGGGGATTGATCTCGGTGGCAAAGCGGATGGTTTCCTCGATCGTCTCCTTCGTCTCGCCGGGAAGTCCGAGGATGAAGGTTCCGTGGATCTTGATCCCCAGCTCGTGGCAGTCCTGGGTGAATTTGCGCGCCACCTCGATCCGCATGCCCTTCTTGATGTTGTAGAGGATCTGCTGGTTGCCGCTCTCGTAGCCCACCAGCAGCAGCCGCAGCCCGTTGTCCTTCAGCACCGTCAAGGTCGCGCGCGGCACGTTGGCCTTGGCGTTGCACGACCATGTCACGCCGAGCTTGCCTAGCTCCTTGGCGATCGCCTCGGCGCGCGGCAGGTTGTCGGTGAAGGTGTCGTCGTCGAAGAAGAATTCCCGGACTTGCGGGAACAGCAGCTTGGCCTGCGCGATCTCCCGCGCCACATGTCCGGGGGAACGCACGCGGTAGCGGTGCCCGCCGACGGTCTGCGGCCATAGGCAGAAGGTGCAGTGCGATTTGCAGCCGCGCCCGGTATAAAGCGACACGTAGGGGTGCAGCAGGTAGCCGATGAAATAATCCTCGATCCGCAGGTCGCGCTTGTAGACCTCGGTGACGAACGGCAGCTGGTCCATGTCCTCCAGCGTCGCGCGGTCCTTGTTGTGCTGGATCACTCTGTTGGCGTCGCGGAAGGAGATGCCGTCGACGGCGGTCCAGTCGCGACCCTCGGCGATTTCCTTGATGGTGAAGTCGAATTCGTTGCGGGCCACGAAGTCGATCGGCGCGCCGTGCTGCAGGCTTTCCGCCGGCTGCACCGCCACCTTGGCGCCGACGAAGCCGATCTTCAGGGCCGGGTTGGCGTCCTTCAGCGCTGCGGCCACCTTCACATCGGCGGCGAACGAGGGGGTCGAGGTGTGGATCACACACAGCTCGTGTTGGCGCGCCGCGTCCAGCACCGACGGCAGGCCGATACCGGCCGGCGGGGCGTCGATCAGCTTGCTGCCCGGCACCAGCGCGGCCGGCTGAGCCAGCCAGGTCGGATACCAGAAGCTGCGGATCTCCCGCTTTGCCTGGTAGCGCGAGCCGGCGCCGCCGTCGAACCCGTCGAAGGATGGGGGCTGCAGGAAAAGCGTCTTCATCATGGCTGTCTTAATTCCTTTGGGAGTTCGACCCCTCCCCCCAAGCCCCTCCCAGGGGGAGGGGGAGATTCTCCACCGTCGGCATGTAGCGTCGCGCCGCGCCAGTCTACTGTCAGCCCCGCATAGCTGGCGAGCATCACCGCTACCGACAATAGCTCCCGCACCGGCAGAAGCCAGAGCGGGGCACGGAATGCAAGTCTCCTGGCGGGCGGCGGCAGGATCGGCGCCAACGCCCGGTCGATCACGCGGGCCGTCAGGGCGCGGGTAACCCAGGCGGTCTCGAACAGGCTCCAGGTCCACAGTGCCCCGCCGGACAGAGCCAGGGCCAGCAGCGACCAGACGATCGGGTATTGCAGCACCGAGGCGGCGAACTGGCCCGGCACCAGGGCGCGGATGGTGCGCGCCCAGCGCAACTCGTGGCGCCATAGCGCGCCGAGCGTCGCCTCGGGCACCGTTGTCGCCGGCACGGTGTCGGCCAGGGCCACCGCGAGGCCCAGGGCGCGCACGCGGCGGCCCAGCACGTTGTCGTCGGCCAGGTGGTTGGCCAGTGATTCCAGCCCGCCGATCCGTGCCAGCGTTTCGCGGCGCAGCGCCATGGTAGCACCGAGGCAGTCCTGCCGCCCCAATGCACGGGACAGCACCGCGCCGGGCAGGAAGCTATGGGTGATCTGCATGGCCGCCAGCCGCTCGGTCAGGGCGCCGGTGGCAGGCAGGCCAGCATAGAGCGTGCAGACCAGCCCGGTGCCCGGTACGCCGAGTGCCGCGATGACACGGGCCAGCCAGTCCGCTGCCACGTGCAGGTCCGAATCGGCGATCACCAGCACGTCGTGTTTGGCCGCCGGCAGCATGTTGATCAGGTTGCCGATCTTGGGATTGGCGCCGTGCGGGCGGGGGTCGACCACGACGGCAATGTCGGCGGCGGGGAAGCGTCGCCGCAGACGCTCGACCACCTGCAGCGCCGGATCATCGGGGCGTTGGACACCGAACACTACCTGGAGGACCGGGTAGTCCTGCGCACAGGTGGAGGTCAGCGCCGCTTCCAGCAGCGGCTCGGCGCCGTGCAGCGGCTTCAGCACCGTTATCCCGACATGCGCCCGGGTACTTTCGTTCTCGCATCCGAGCAGCGCACCGGCGGCAAACCGGCGCGTCAGCCAGGCGCCGGCGATCGCCTGCGCGATGCCAACCACAGCCGGGATCGCGGCGGCAAGGGCGAGGATCGAAACCATGTAGTGCTGCGCATATCACACACGCCGGAGGCGAACGACGGCGAGTTTAGTGGCGACCGGTTTTGCGACGGCTGTTATCGCCGGCTTTGGCCAGATCGTGTTCGGTTCCCCGGCGTTCCACTCCCGCCCGACTTGATGATTTATCCGGCGTGGTCGGGCCCAGTCGCGGCCCACTTTGGGTGGCGCGGTCATGCCGCCGTGCCGCCCGATTTTTGCCTCACCCTGGTGCCCATGCTGGCATTCGAGCGCGAAGCAGCCCCGCCGCGTTGGTCGATGATGGGAAGTTGATGAGGCGACCCGGCAGCAGCGGGAACCGCGATCCGTCGCGCTCGTTTGGGAAGCATGGTGGCGCCGTCCAGCGCCTGCCCGGTCTCGCGTCCCTCGACAAGCGCCAAGCGTGAAGGAGGATTTATGCGAGCATATTTTGTTACATCGGTATGCCTGGCTGGTTTGACCCTCGCAGGTGTGACGAACGCGCAGTCTACGTCCCAGCCGACGCCGCCTGCAGCCCCGGTGAACCCGCCGCCCGAGGTCATCGCACCGAAGAGCGACCACACCAACAAATCCGGCGCCGGTGTGCTGCGGCCGCCTAATGTCGACCCGGGGATGAGCGTCAAGCCCCCGGGCGATGCGCAAGGGGCCGGCCCGGTGATTCCCCCGCCTGGCACGCCGGGTGGCAACCCGAACGTGATTCCGAAGTAGCGGCACCACCATCGCCAGGTCGGCCGAGAACCGCCATGTCGGCGGGGAACCGATTGCCACTCGGCCGATCGCCACTCGGCCGATTGCCTGGTGCGCCAGGAGGCGACACACCCGCAGATCGGCTAACGAGCAGGTGCCCGAAGGTCGCCTGCGTCCCGCTCCGTATCGGGCGCCGGAGCGGGCATGCGTCCGCCTCCAGGAATCACCTCCAGGATCACCGGCATCCATTATGCAATTGTCGATTCCATCGGCGCTGATGGAACGAGTATGCCGCCACGCGCAGGATCATTGTGGAAGCTTGTCGGAGGGCGTATACGATCGGCCAGGTCGTTTCTCGAGTGTGATCGACCTGAGGAAAAGCGCCTGCCGCGGCCATGATCCGCGCTCGCCGCCGGACAAGCCAACACAACGGAAAGGCACGACCATGGCGACCTGGAGACCGGATCCGACATTCTATCCCTCCCCGAAAATGGCCATGAAGGCGCCCGCGGAAACCATTGCTTACGTGGCGAGCTTCGATCCGACCCGTGTCGTTCCGGATGCGATCCGAGTAATCGACGTCGATCCCGGATCGCCGACCTATTCGCAAGTCGTTGGAAGTGTAACGATGCCGAACGTCGGCGACGAATTGCACCATTTTGGCTGGAACGCGTGCAGCTCGTGCCTTTGTCCGAATGCATCGCATCCGCATTCCGAACGCCGCTATCTGATCGTGCCTGGCCTGCGCTCATCGCGCATTCATATCCTCGATACGAAATCCACACCGCGTGAGCCGAAAATCGTTCGGGTGCTGGAGCCTGGGGAAGTTGCGGAGCGATCGGGCTACACGCGACCGCATACGATCCATTGCGGACCGGAAGGTATCTACGTCGCCGCGCTGAGCAATGCGCAGGGGGAGGAACCTGGCGGCGTGTTTCTGATGGACCACGAGACGTTCGATATTCGCGGCCGCTGGGAAATTGACCGCGGACCGCAGCGCCTCGCTTACGATGCGTGGTGGCACCTGGGCCACGACACCATGGTAACGAGCGAATGGGGCCTGCCGGCAACGTTCGAGAACGGCTTGGTCCCTGAGGTCCTGCTCGGCGGCAAATACGGCCACAAGCTGCACTTCTGGGACCTGCACTCGCGCAAGCACAAGCAGGAGATCGACTTCGGTGCCGAGAACCAGCTCGTTTTTGAGCTTCGCCCGGCGCACGACCCAACGAAAGCCTACGGCTTCGTCAACTCGGTGATCAGCCTGAAGGACCTTTCGGCATCGATCTGGACCTGGTACCGAGACGGCAACGAATGGGCGGTCAAAAAGATCATCGAGATCCCGGCCGAACCCGCCGAGCCTGATCTTCTGCCGCCGATGCTCAAAGGCTTCTCGGCGGTGCCACCGCTTGTCACCGACATCGACCTCTCGATGGACGATCGTTTCCTGTATGTCTCGTGCTGGGGAACCGGGGACCTGCGGCAGTATGACGTGTCCGATCCGTTCGCGCCGAAGTTGACCGGCGCCGTCAGGATTGGCGGCATCGTCTCCCGCGGCAGCCATCCGAAAGCTGCCAACGGCGCGCTGAACGGCGGACCGCAGATGGTGGAGATCAGCCGCGACGGGCGGCGGGTTTACTTTACCAACTCGCTGTATGGGGCGATCGATGACCAGTTTTACCCGGAAGGCATCGACGGCTGGATGGTGAAGCTCGACGTTCAGCCCGGTGGTGGCATCGCCTTCGACACGAACTTCTTCGTCGAATGGCCGAAGACGCACCGGCCGCACCAAGTGCGGCTGGAGGGTGGTGACTGCTCCTCGGATTCATACTGCTATCCCTGAGACGCGACCCGGCGACGTCGCAAAATCCGCGGGCGAGCAATGGCGATAGAAACTGCGTGGCCCTGGCTCACCTTCGCCGGCCTCGGCATGTTCCATGGCTTCAACCCCGCCATGGGGTGGCTGTTCGCCGTGGCGCTCGGACTGCATCGGCGCGGCCGTCGGACCGTGCAACTGGCGCTGCTGCCCATCGCGGCTGGCCACGCATTGTCCATTTGGCTTGTGGCGGCCTCCGTGGTGGCCATGGGGACGGTGGTCAACGCGGCTGCCATCCGGCTGATTGCGGGCGGCGTCCTGATCGTCTGGGCGGGGTATCACTGGTTTTATGGCCACCGCCATCGGGTCCGCGTCGGGATGACGGTGGGTGTCATGGGGCTTGCTCTCTGGTCGTTTCTGATGGCGACCGCGCACGGTGCGGGGCTGATGCTGGTGCCAGCCCTGATGCCGCTGTGTGCGGCCATGCCGGCTATCGGTAGTGGATCGCTCCTGGTCTCGCTTGCAGCGGTGGCCGTCCACACGCTCGCGATGCTGGCTGTGACCGGGCTGATCGCATTGGTCGTGCATGAATGGGTCGGTCTGGCGTTCCTGCGGCGAAGCTGGATTAATTTTGATCTGCTGTGGGCGGGCGGGCTGGTGACAACCGGCCTGACGCTGATGATCACGGCCTGAGAGGGTCAGCGTCAGTGTTCGTCGAAGCTTGCCCGGACGCGCAGCCGGACAATTTCGGTGCGCTTCATCAATGCAGGGCGCGTGATCGCGGATCGCCGCGTCATTCCGCCACCGGCTCCAACAGATCCGCGCGATCATTGCGCACATTGTTGACTGCTGTCCCGACGCGCCACACGCGTAGGTCGGCTGCGGACGGACGCAGCAGGTCCGCCGCCTGCCCCTCGGTCTCGCCCAGCCAGAACGGCCACGCGCCTTCTTCGAGGATCACCGGCATCCGTTCATGTAACGACCGCAGTGTCGCGTTGGCCTGCGTCGTCACGATGGTGAACGTCCGCAGTACCGAGCCGTCGGCGCCGCGCCAGCCTTCCCATAACCCGGCGAAAATCAGCGGTGCGCCATCCGCCCGGGCGATCGCCCACGGGAGCTTCCCAGCCGATGGCTTCCCCTCGTCGATTGCCTGCCACTCATAGAACGCGTCGGCCGGCACCAGGCAGCGCCGGCGGGCGAGCGCGTCGCGGAACATCGGGGACGTGCCCAGCGTCTCGGCCCGCGCGTTGATCGGCTGGCGGGTGGCCTTCGGATCGCGTGCCCAGTGCGGCACCAGGCCCCAGCGCAGCAGGTCCAGATGACGCTGCTTCGTCTCCGGGTGCAGGCGCACCACCGGGGCTTCGCGCGTGGGCGCCATGTTCCAGGTGGGCTGCAGGTTCGGCATTGGGTTCGCCGTCCGGAACAGTCGATGCAACCGGTCGGCGGGGATGAACGAGGCGTAACGGCCGCACATGCGGGTTTACAATTCCTTGCGCGAGAGGGCCCGGCGGTGGCGTGATCGAGCCGGAGACGCCCCCAGATTTCGCAACTCGGTATGGACAGTCATGTGTGATCCAGGAAAATCCAGCAACGGACCCGCAGCGCGATTCCAGGTGACTTATCGCGGACCGATAGCGCGCCGCATCGTGACCGGTTGCATGCTATGCTGCTTGTCGAGGGAAACCCGATGGGCACCACTGTTGACATCACCATCCCGGTGGAGACCACCGTCGCGGCGGCGTTGCGCGACGACCGAACGCGCGCGGCGGTTGGGCGCCTCGTCGGTCGCATACTCCAGCGCCAACGGGGGAGACGCTCGACCGGCTGTTCACCGCAATGGAGTGGCTGGGGACAGCGGCGGAGGCGCGCGGCCTGACCGACGAGATCCTGGACGCCGAGCTCGACGCCCACGACGCTGAGCGTCGCGGCTGATCGTCTTCAACGCGTCCTGATTGGTCGGGGCCACGATCGGCCGGGTTTGCCACGCGAGGCGTTCGCGCCCTAC
This sequence comes from Acetobacteraceae bacterium, assembly GCA_035696165.1. GTDB lineage: Bacteria > Pseudomonadota > Alphaproteobacteria > Acetobacterales > Acetobacteraceae > Palsa-883. The sequence goes on from DASRQX010000257.1 coordinate 7,396, forward strand.
CTGTGCTGCCGTCGTGACTGCCATTGTGTTTCCCTGCCGGTCTTCGACCGGCCGCCGGGATGATAACCGGCTCCGCGCGCAACAATCTTTGGTGCGAGCCCGGCCCTACCCCCCAGCCTTGGTCCGCTTCGCGGCCCAAGCCCTCGGGGGGAGGCGGAGAGTTTTATGCTGCGGCCCCGGCTTATGCTAACGCCCATGGAGCCAAGCTCCGGCATGACGAGGTGAGTCTTACGCCTGGTTCAGCTCGATCAGGCTGCGGCGGATCTTTCTCCCCCGCTCGACCTTGTCCTCGATATACGCGGCATCGCCCCAGCGCACCGCGCGTGACATCGCCTGCGCGTCCTCCATGAAGCGCGCCAGCATCTCCAGCAGCGCCTCGCGGTTGTTCAGGAAGATGTCGCGCCACATCACCGGGTCGGATGCGGCGATGCGGGTGAAGTCGCGAAAGCCGGAGGCGGCGAACCGCAGCACCTCCTGGCGGGTCTCGTCGGCCAGGTCGTCGGCGGTGCCGCAGATGGTGAAGGCGATCAAATGCGGCAGGTGCGAAACGATCCCCAGCACGCGGTCGTGGTGCGCCGGCTCCATGATCTCCACCATCGAGCCGCAGCGTCGCCACAGTTCGGCGATGCGCTCGACGGCGTCCGGGTCGGTGCCGGGCGGCGGGGTCAACAACGCCCAGCGCCCTTCGAACAAGGTGGGGAAGCCTGAGTCGGGACCGGAATATTCCGTTCCCGCCACTGGATGGCCGGGCACGAAGTGCACTCCTGCCGGTACCAGTGGCCCGACATCGCGGATCACCGATTGCTTGGTGGAGCCGACATCGGTCAGCACGGCGCCGGGTGCCAGATGCGGGGCGATGGCCGCCGCGAGGTCCGCGAACGCACCCACTGGGGCACACAGCATTACGCAATCGGCACCGGCGACGGCGCGGCCTGGATCGCTCTCGATCCGATCCGCGAAGCCAAGTTCCCCGACGCGGTCGAGGGTTTTCCGCGTCCGCGCGGTAACGACCACCTCCGCCGCCAGATCACCGCGCTGCTTGGCGATGCGCGCGACGGAGCTGCCGATCAGCCCGATGCCGATCAGCGCCATACGCTGGAACAGGGGTCGTTGGGCCAGGGGTTCAGGCATGCGGGCCGGACATGAATTCGCCCAGCGCGTCGATCACCACCTGGACCTCCTCTGCGGTGCCGACGGTGATGCGCAGGCAATGCGGCAAGCCGTAGCCGCCGACCGGGCGCGCGATAACACCGTGCCGGCGCAGATGTGCATCGGCACCCTCGGCGCGGGTTTTGGTGGCGAAGTCGGCAAGGACAAAATTGCCCTCGCTGGGCCACACCTTGATCCCCGCGCCGGTCAGCCCGGCGGCGAGCTTCGGGCGATATTCGTTGTTGTGGGCGCGGCCCTTCTCGACCCAGCCCGGTTCGGCCAGCGCCGCGATGGCGGCAGCCTGCGAAGCGATGGACACGTTGAACGGCGCGCGAACCCGGTTGAACACGTCGATCACCGCGGGCGGCCCGTAGGCCCAGCCGATGCGCATGCCGCCAAGCCCGAAGATCTTCGAGAAGGTGCGCGTCATGACGGTGTTGTCGGTCGCGTTCACCAGGCGGATGCCGGGGTCGTAGTCCGGGCGCTCGACGTATTCGGCGTAGGCGGCGTCCAGCACCAGCAGCACCTCGGCGGGCAGCCGGGCACGCAGCCGGGCGACCTCCTCGTACGGCAGCATGGAGCCGGTGGGGTTGTTCGGGTTGGCGAGGAAACACAGCCTGGTGGCGGGCGACACCGCGGCGAGGATCGCGTCGACGTCGGCGGTCAGGTTGCGCTCGCGGGTCTTGATAACGCGCGATCCGGCATAGGTGCCCGCGATGTGGTAGATCGAGAAGCCATGCTCGGTCATCACGATATCCCGGCCGGCGCCGCCGTAGGCCAGGCAGAGTTGGTAGATCAGGTCATCGGAGCCGGCGCCACAGACGATGCGTGCCGGGTCCAGCCCGAAGCGCGCACCGATTGCCCGGCGCAGATCGAGCGCACCGCCGTCGGGATAGCGGAAAATCTCGCCGGCCAGGCGTCGATATGCGTCCTGCGCCCCCGGAGGCACGCCGAACGCCCCTTCGTTCGATGACAACTTGTAGACGCGGTTCACCCCCTCCAACGTCGCCTCGCCGCCGACATAGGGGGAGATTTCAAGGATTTCCGGGCGCGGGCGCGGGCTGGTCATGCTGGTGTTCCGTCAACTTGGATCGCATACGCGCCCAGCACGACGGGGCGGCGCAGCAGCGTGCCGAGATTGTCGAGGCGCGGATCGTCGTCCGCCACGAACCCGTGCACGTCGGCAATGGCGTCGGCGGCCGGCGCACCCGGGTCGCGGCGCAGGATGACGTGGCTGGGCTCGAACCCGCCGGTCGTAAGGGCGCCGACAAGGCGGGCGCGGCTGACCTCCAGCGGCAGTTCCAACCCCAGTAGCGAACGGTCGGCGCCTGATGCATCCGGCGCTGCCGCTGCGATCACCAACGCCTGGACGCCGGGCGCGCCTTCCGGGCGCGGGGCCCAGAATGGCAGGCGACCGATGACGTGGATGCGCGGTTCGTCCTTGTGCAGCAGCGCCGTCCACCAGGCGTCGCGTAGCGCCTCGGTTTCGGACGGCAGCGGCAACACAGCGACCGAGGCGGTGCCGGCACTGACCTCACCGATGGCATGGGCGGGGCTGCGGTGAGCGCGCAGCGGCGTCAGGGCGCCGAAATGCTCGCGGGCGGCCTGGACATACGAGCTGTCTCCGTCGGCGGCGCACACCGCCACGCAGAAGCCACCTTGCATGGCGGTGGTGCCGGCCAGTAACTCCCGCCAAATGCGCACCAACGTCTGGGCGGGCAGGCTGCCGTGGTGGCGTGCCAACAAGCGGCGGATGATCGCGGCCTCCCGCCCTGGGCGCAGCGCACTGCGTTTGCCGGTGCGGGCGACCTGCTCGACCATGCCAGCACGCTCCATCAGCAGGTCGTGTACTGCGTCATCGATGCGATCCAGCTCGGCCCGCAGCGCGGCGAGTGTGCGCGATCCGTCATCCCGCCAGCCGTCCGGCGAGGGTGGATTATCGCCGCCGGTCACGCGGGCGACGGGCACGTCAGCGATGGGGGAGGAATTGGGCATACGGGCGCGCGCTCGAACTGTGGCGGTGGTCGCTGTGGGATCGTCTGGGACAGCGGAGCGGGATCAGATAGCCGATGCGGCCAAGCCTGCAAACCAAATCTGGGTGGCGAACCCGGTCAGCACGGCTGGCCAGGAAAGCCGGTAGTTGCCGCCGCTACCCTGGTCGGCTTATGCAATCGGCGGGATGGATCAGCCGGACACACTCGCGACGATCGCACACCAGACCGTCACGTTCGCGGACGGCATGGTGCTGGAATGTGGCGTCCGCCTGCAGCGGTTGGACGTCGCGTATCGCACCTATGGCACGCTGAACGCCGCGCGCAGCAACGCGGTGCTGGTCTGCCATGCGCTGACCGGGGATCAATACGTCGCCGAGCCGCACCCGATCACCGGCAAGGAAGGCTGGTGGGAGGCGGTGGTGGGGCCGGGTCGTCCGGTGGACACTGATCGCTTCTTCGTCGTCTGCGCCAATGTGCTGGGTGGTTGCATGGGCTCGACCGGCCCGCGCAGCACGCGTGACGGTGATGGCCGTCCTTGCCCGTGGGGCACCGAGTTTCCGCCGGTCACCATCCGCGACATGGTTCGCGCGCAGAAGCGGTTGATCGAGCACCTGGGGATCAGCCGCCTGTTCGCCGTGCTGGGTGGCTCGATGGGCGGGATGCAGGTGCTGGAATGGGCGGCGCTGTTTCCCGATGCGGTGTTCGCCGCACTGCCGATCGCGTGCGCGGCACATCACTCGGCGCAGAACATTGCGTTCCACGAGGTCGGGCGGCAGGCGATCTTCGCCGATCCGGACTGGCAAGGCGGGCAGTATTGGAAGTCCGGCAAGGTCCCGGCGCGCGGGCTCGCCGTGGCGCGGATGTGCGCGCACATCACCTACCTTTCCGAGCAAGCGCTGACGAGAAAGTTCGGCCGGCGGCTGCAAACGGCGCCGAAGGACCCAAGCGAGGCGATCACCCTGTTCGGCGATATGTTCGAGGTCGAGAGCTACCTGCATCACCAGGGCAGCACCTTCGTGCTCAGGTTCGATGCTAATTCGTATTTAACTATCACGCGGGCGATGGACTATTTCGACCTGGCGACCGACCACGACGGCGATCTCGCCAATGCGTTTCATGGCACGCGGACGCGGTTCCTGCTGGTTTCGTTTACCTCGGACTGGCTGTTCCCGACTCCCGAGAGCCGCGCCATCGCGCGCGCGCTGAACCGCGCCGGGGCGAATGTCAGCTTCGTCGAGATCCCGTCCGACAAGGGACACGACGCGTTCCTGCTGGACGAGCCGGATTTCCATCGGACGTTGGCCGGATTCCTGGCCGGTTGCGCCGAGCATGCGGGGCTCGGCTTATGACCACCCACGATCCCGTCCGCTTCATCGCCAAGAACATGCGGGTCGATCTGCGGCTGATCGCCGAGATGGTCGCGCCCGGCACGCGCGTGTTGGATATCGGCAGCGGCGACGGCTCGTTGATCGAGCATCTGTTCCGCACCAAGGGCTGCGACGCGCGCGGCATAGAGATCGATATGGTCGAGGTGATCCGTTCGGTTGCCTACGGTTTGCCGGTGATGCATGGCGATGCCGATGGCGACCTGCAGCACTACCCGGACGGCGCGTTCGACTATGTGGTGCTGTCGCGCACCCTGCAGGCCGTGGAGCAGCCGCGTGAGGTGCTGCGCCAGATGCTGCGTATTGGCGCGCGGGCGGTGGTGAGCTTTCCAAATTTCGGCCATTGGCAGTTGCGGATGCAGCTGCTCAGCAGCGGTCGGATGCCGATGACGCGGACCTGGGATCGGCCGTGGTACGAGACGCCGAACATCCACCCCTGTACGATCCGCGACTTCTTCGATCTGTGCGCGGCCGAAGGCTACGTGGTCGAGCGCTGGTTGGCCGCGGATGATGCCGGCCGGCGCGCGCCGTGGCGACGATTCCCACGACTGGCGAACCTGTTTGGCGAGCAGGGGCTGTTCTTGTTGCGACGCAAGTAGGTCAACCGTCTCGCCAACGAGGCGGTGCGCGCTCAGGTGGCGGCGTGCGGTCGGCCATGCGAGCGGTTGGGCGACGGACTGGCGTGGCAGTCGACGACAGAGCGGCAATCGCCAACTGACGTCTCGGCCATCACGAATGCGGTGACGCAAGGTCAGCGGAGAAGTCCGGCGGCGCCAGCGGGGCGCCGAGCGCCACCGAAATGACCGCGGCGCCAGGGCAACCGTGGTCGTTGGGGTGGCGTCGGGCTCCTGCCGGGCCTGTCACTGACTGTCGCGGTCGGCTCAGCCGTTGCCGGTGTCGGTCGGCTGATACAGATAGACGCGCGAGGCATGCGCCGCCGGGATCAGCGAGGCAGTGCCGATCGCCAAGCCCAGGACGGCCGCCAGAGCAAGGAACATGGTCTTCATCAACGTTCTCCTGTTGCTGAGGGCGACGAGCGCTGCCCCCGAAAGCAACCGAGAGGTAGCGACGCGATGACCAGACTGCCGTTAAATTCGGCTTCACCGTCCTAAACTCCGATTTAGTGGTTCGCGCTGATCTGCATTCCCATATGGGGCCGGACTGGCGTCGGTTTGGTCGAGCAAGCTGGCGTCGGCGGCGGCCTTCTTGCGGGAGAACCGGCCATATCACGCCGATCGCTGTTGCGCCGGTCCTTGACATGGGACGCGGTCTTGACGCGCGACGGGGGGGGCGCCAAGGACGCTATCGCGCGCAGGCGATGGTGGAACGGAGGCAATCCTGGCCAGTATCCTTGTCATTGAGGACGACGACGGCACCGCCGAGGAGGTCATGACCGCCCTCGGCGACCGTGGCTACCGGTCGGAACGTGCGTCCAGCGGAACCGCCGGGCTGGACCGAGCGCGTGGCGGCGCCGGTGATGGTCCCTGGGATCTGCTGGTCGTCGACCGCATGCTGCCCGGGCTGGACGGGCTGGCCGTGATCGAAGCGTTGCGTGGCGACAACATCATGACACCGGCGTTGGTGTTGAGCGCGCTGGGTGCCGTCAACGACCGGATCCGTGGATTGCGCGCCGGCGGCGACGACTATCTTGCGAAGCCGTTCGCGTTGGGCGAGCTCATGGCGCGACTGGAGGCGCTGCTGCGCCGGCCCGCCGCGCCGCGTGAGACCATTCTGCGCGTCGGCCAGCTCGAGCTCGACCTTTTGGCCCGCCTCGCCCACCGCGGCCATCGTGAGCTGGAGCTGCTGCCGCGCGAGTTCCAATTGCTGGAATACATGATGCGCCGCGAGGGCCAGGTGCTGACTCGGGCGATGTTGCTGGAGCATGTCTGGAACTATCGCTTCGTGCCGCAGACCAATCTGGTCGATGTGCATATTGGCAGATTGCGCCGCAAGCTCGACGGGCCCAACGAGACGCCGATGATCCTGAGCGTGCGCGGCGTCGGCTTTATGTTGCATGCACCCGCTTAGGCTGCTCCGCGAACTGCTGCGCGCGACGCCGTTCCGCTGGGCGCTGCTGGTCGCCGCCGCCTTTGCCGTCTGCACGCTGGTGCTGTTCGGATTCTTCTACTGGCAGACTTGCATGTACGTGACCGCCAACATCGACGGCGCGATCATGGAAGAGGCGTCCCTCATCGCCGGCGATCCGCCGAACGAGGGGCATCATGAGGTATTGGAAGCCATCGCCCAACGTCTGCGCGATGATCCGCGCCGCATCAAGCTCGCAGGACTGTTCGCGCCGAACAGCGAACGGATTGCCGGCAATGTCGAGGCACTACCGGCCGGCCTTCCATTGGACGGCAGCGCGCACGCGACGTCGCTGATGCGGATCACCGCGGGCGATCGTGAGCCGCAGACCGTCCGTGCCGTTGGCATTCGCCTGACCTCGGGCGATGTCCTGTTGATCGGGCGCGACGCGCAGGAAGTCCGCTGGACCGCAGCGATCGTCGGCCGTGCGCTCGCGCTGGGGCTGTTGCCGGCGACCTGCCTGGCATTGCTGGCGGGCGCCTGGCTCAGCCTGCGGGCCAAGCGGCGCATCGAGGTGATGCGGCGTCAGGCAAGCCGCATCGTCTCCGGTGGGCTGCAGGAGCGGTTGCCGATCCGGCGCACCAGGGACCCGCTCGATCGGCTCGGCGCCATCGTCAACCGGATGCTCGATGAGATCGAGGCACTGGTGCGCGCGCTGGCGGGTGTCGGCGAGGATATCGCGCACGACATCCGGACGCCGTTGACGCGCGTGCGGGCGACGCTGGAACGCGGTCGCGACCAGGCGCGGACGCTGGGCGAACTGCAGGCGCTGAACGATCGGGCCATTGCCGGCCTCGACCAGTCGTTGGCGATTGTCACGGCGTTGCTGCGCATCTCGGAAATCGACAATGAGCAACGCCTGACGGCGCTGGCGCCCGTGAAGTTGACCGAGATCGTCCAGGAGGTCGGCGAATTGTATGACCCGATCGCCGAGGACAAGGGCGTTACGCTGCGCGTCGAGACAGCCGACCGGACACCGGTGATCGGCGATCGCGATCTGCTGTTCGAAGCGGTAGCGAACCTGGTGGACAACGCGGTGAAATTCACGCCGGCGGGCGGGGCGGTGCGCATCAGTCTGCTGCCCGGCGGCGACGGCCCGATCATCCGGGTGGCGGACACCGGCCCGGGGATCGATCCCGCCGACCGCGAGGCCGTAACGCGGCGCTTCTATCGCGCCGACAAGAGCCGGGGCACACAGGGGGTTGGGCTCGGCCTCAGCCTGGTTGCCGCGATCGTCAAGCGGCACGATTTCACCCTGGTCATTTCGGTTGGGCCGGGCTGTGTGGTGGACTTGGCCTGCCGCGCAGCGCGAGTGGCTTCGACGCGTGCTATTGGGTCGCCGCCGCTTGCGGTATCGCTGCCCCTTGGGGGATCGGTGCACCTTGGGATGTCGAGCCCTGCTGGAGCGTCGGTCCCGGCTGAGGTGTCGGTCCCGCTGCGAGCGCGTCATCTGCCGGTGCAATGACGTCGATCACATCTGCACCGCCTGCACCGCCTCCTCGAGTTCCGGGAAACTCGGCATGTGCTCGTTCGGCACCATTTTGCGGCCGGACTCCACGCTGACCTGTGGCGCGTTGGCGTGCAAATGCGTCACCAGCACGGCGCGAATGACCTCGACGTACTTCGCCTCCTCCTCCACGACGCCTTTCAGGCGTGAGGCGAACGGACCAACCATCCCGTAGGCCAGCAGCACGCCGAAGAACGTGCCGGTCAGGGCGCTGCCGGTCATGGCGCCGAGCACCGCCGGCGGCTGGTCGATATGCGACACCGTCTTGATCACGCCGAGCGCGGCGGCGACGATGCCCAGTGCCGGCAGCCCGTCCGCCATGGTCTGCAGCGCGTGGGCTCCGTGAAGTTCCTCGCCCAATGTCTGCTTCAGCTCGCGCCCCATGACGTCTTCGATCTGGTTTGGATCCTCGGCGTTCATTCCCATCATGCGCAGCTAGTCGCAGATGATCGAACTGGCGTGGTGATTGGCGAGGATCTTCGGATATTTCTGAAAGGCGGGACTGTCCTCCGGCTTCCCGATATGCGGCTCCAGCGCCATGTTGCCCTTCGTGCTGGCCAGCCGCATCAGGTAGTAGAGCAGGCTCAGCAGATCGACGTCGTCGGCCTTGCCGAAAGACGCGCCTTTCAGAATTTTGCCGAAGCCGCCGAGCGTGTGCTTCACGTCGTGCATGCTGTTGGCCATGACGAAGCTGCCCATGGCGGCGCCGCCGATGGTCCAGAGCTCGAACGGTAGCGCCTCGGCCAGGGGCGCGACGCTGCCGCCTGAGACCAGGTAGCTGCCGAACACACAGACCAGCAGGAAGAAGAGACCGCCGATCGTCAGCATGGGCGCGGGGTTACCGCGGCAGCGTCGCAGGCTGCTGCGCGGGCGCCAGGACGGCTGGTGAGGCGGATAATGGGCTGCCCGGTCGCGAGTTCACTGATGCGGTGCTCACTGGTGCGGCGGATGGTGCGACAGACGGGGGGATAGGTGGCTCGGCTGGCTTCGCCGTGCCGCGCAGCACGATGATGGCAATACGCCGATTGGCCGCGGCAAAGGGATCGGCCGGCAACAGCGGATCGCGGTCGGCCAGCCCGGTGACGCGACTGACCCTGGCCTCGGCCAGCCCGGCGCCGGTCAGCAGACGCCGTGTCGCATTCGCCCGCTCGGTCGACGGCTCCCAGTTGGTCTTGCCGGTACCGGCGAAGGGCGTCGCGTCGGTATGCCCGACCACGGCGATGTCTTCCGGCAGGCGCATCAGCACCGGCGCCACCCTGGCGAGCAGCAACTATCGCGATCGTTCGGCGTCGCCGACCCGGTGGCGGACATCGCCAGCCGGTCGTCATCGAGCAACTTGATCCGTAGTCCCTCCGGCGTGATGTCGATCGCAAGCTGGCGCGACAACGCGGCCAGGTCCGGGTCGTCCCGCACCGCATGGCGAAGCTGCGCGGCTGCCTGTTCGAAGGCCCGCTTCTCCTGGCGTTCGTGTTCGGCACGCAGATCGGTTGCGGTCGGGGCGCGGATTCCCGACGCCGTTTCCAATCGCGCCACCACTTGCGCTCCGGCCGATGCGTCGGTCGGCGCGGTCAGTGGCGCGTCGGCCGCGACGTTGGTCCGCGCCGCCTGCGACATGTCGGTCGGTGTCACCTGCGGCATATCGATCGGCACGGCCTGGGGCGATGGGTGCGCGGCGTCCGCCGGCCCGGTCGCGCCTGGCTTGGCGACTTGGAGGGTACCGGCCCCCGGCGCTGCGGGGGTCGTCTTGGCAGGGCCCTGGGGGCCGGAGTCCAGCTTGCGTGCCGGCCCGGCTTCGGCCGCGGCGCCGTGCCGATCGGCCGTCAGCAGCGTGTCGGCATCGTCGTCGGGCGGATCGTTCACTACCGGCCGCTTGCCGACAATCACCTGCGCCGCGCCGCGGTCCGATACCATGGCCCCCTGGTCGAACACGGTATGCCTGCCAAACGGCTGGCCGATGCCCGAGGAGGCATGGCTCAGCAGGTTGTTCGGGCTGAAATAGTCGGCCAGGCCCTTGCGCTGGTCCTCCGTGGTGGCATTGAGCAGCCACATCAGCGGGAAGAACGCCATCATGGCGGTGACGAAGTCGGCGTACGCGACCTTCCAGGCACCGCCGTGGTGCCCGCCCTCGATCACCTCTTCCCTGCGGATGATGGTGATGCCCGAATTTCGTCCACCCGCCTTGCCGCCCTTGCCGCGCATCGCCTGTTGCTGCCCTTGTTGCCGCGGACAGAGTGACTTGCGTAGCTTAACTCCGCGCTAACCAGGGTGCGTTTGCGGCACCCTGGCCGGTCGCTCGGGTCATACCAGCGGCCCTAGTTCCTGACCGTTCTGCCGGTGTCGGGCCGCTAGCGTGAGTCTTTGTTCAGCGCGCGGCCGCCCCACCAACTCCGCGCGCTACCAGCGGCACCGAATGATGGAAGGGTCATCATTTTGGGCCGCTGATATCAATCCCCCAGCACGCTGGTGCCGCGGGTGCCGATCATCGCCAGGAACTCGCGCCGCGTTGTCGGATCGTCGCGGAAAGCCCCCAGCATGCGGCTGGTGACCATGGTGACCCCAGGCTTGTGGATGCCGCGCGTGGTCATGCACTGGTGGGCCGCCTCGATCACCACCGCGACGCCGCGCGGCTGCAACACCTGCTGGATGGTGTTGGCGATCTGCGCTGTCATCTTCTCCTGGATCTGCAGGCGCTTGGCGTAGGCCTCGACCACCCGGGCGAGCTTGCTGATCCCCACCACCCGCCGATGCGGCAGATAGGCGACATGAGCGCGGCCGATGATCGGCACCATGTGGTGCTCACAGTGGCTTTCCAGGCGGATGTCGCGCAGCAGGACTATCTCGTCGTAGCCATCAGTCTCCTCGAACGTGCGTTCCAGCATCGCGACCGGATCGAGGTGGTAGCCGGCGAAGAACTCCTCATAGGAGCGCACGACGCGATCCGGCGTCCCAACCAATCCCTCACGCGTCGGATCGTCGCCAGTCCATCGCAAGAGTGTTCGAACTGCCGCCTCGGCCTCTTCGCGGGTCGGACGATCGGTACTGTGCGCCGCCGAGGCACGGCGCGCGTTCGGGGTCACGATGTTCACGTCTGGGCTTCCTTCCGCTCGGCCTTGTGGGTGGCGAAGGCCGCTCTTGGCCGGCGCCGGCGCTTATATGGGATTATCTTGCCGCCTTTTCCCAAGCCGGCAAGTCGGGCGACCACAGGAAGGCCGGGGCTTTGCCCCGGACCTTCCTGTGCTTGCCAGGCCTGTCGTGGTCAGTGAATGCGGCTGTTTTGGTGGGGGCTATCCAGGCTGAAGGCGGGGATGGCCACGTCGAAGTTCTCGCCGGAGGATGGGACGATCATATGGTAGGCGCCCACCATGAAGCCCGACGGTGTATCGAGCGGGGTGCCGGACGTGTATTCGAAGCTTTCGCCGGGTTCGAGCAGCGGCTGTTCGCCGACCACGCCGGCGCCGTTCACGTGCTGGGTCCGCCCGCGGGCGTCGGTGATTTGCCACGTGCGGCGAAGGAGCTGCACTGATTCACGCCCGCGGTTTTCGATTCGTACACGGTACGCCCAGAAGAAATGACCTTCGTCGGGGCGCGACTGGTCCGCCAGAAAGAACGCGCGGACCGACACGCAGACGTCGCGCGTGGTCTGCGCGTAGTCGGCGCGCGCAGTGGGAGCAACGTGCCTCGCTCGGCCACCGCTGGCCGAGCGGGGGGTCGCGCGCTTGCCAGTTCTTGGTTTCGGATCGTCGTCCTGCATGACGCGGCGTGCCTCGCTGCCTGACCTTAAGGCGACACAATGCCGAACGCGCCGGGCTTGTCCAGCGACAGGCCTGTTTAGCGAAAGCCTGCGCCGGCGAAAGCTCCGGCCGGCGAATGGCCCGCGGGCAACGAAAAACCCTGAGGCAGCGAAAACCTTGTCCAGTTATTCGGCTGCGCGCGTTGCGGCTTGCCCGAGACCGACGCCTGCCTGGGCGAGTGCCTGGGCCAGGTCATCCTTGAGATCCTCCGGGTCCTCGAGACCAACCGACAGCCGAATAACGCCATCAGTGATGCCGAGCTTCGCGCGTTCCTCGGCGCCGATCCGCATATGGGTGGTGGTGGCCGGGTGCGTGGCGAGCGATTTGGAATCGCCGAGGTTGTTCGATACCGCGATCAATCGAAATCGATTCATTACCGCGAATGCAGCGTTCTTGTCGCCTTGCACCTCGAACGTGACGACGGTGCCGCCACCGCTCATTTGTGCACGCGCCAGCGCGACCTGGGGATGATCGGCGCGCAGCGGATACCAGACACGTGCCACCTCGGCGTGCGCGGCGAGGAAATCGGCGATCGCGAAGGCGGAACGACAACCGGCATCGATACGTAACGGCAGCGTTTCCAGGCCTTTCAGCAGCAGCCAGGCATTGAACGGCGAAAGGGCCGGGCCGGTGTTGCGGATGAACGGCTGCAGTGTGTCATTGATCCACTTGCGCGACGCCAGCACCGCGCCGCCGAGCACGCGTCCCTGGCCGTCGATATGCTTGGTGCAGGAGTACACCACCACGTCGGCGCCGAATTTCATCGGCTGCTGCAACAAGGGCGTGGCGAAGACGTTGTCGACGACAACAATGGCGCCGGCTTCGTGCGCCAGCTCGGCAACCACTTTCAGGTCGACCAGTTCCAACATCGGATTGGACGGCGTTTCGAGCAGCACGAGTTGGGTGGGGCGGGACAGCGCCTGGCGCCATTGGCCCAGATCGCCGCAGTCGACGAACTCGGCGATGATGCCGTAGCGCGGCAGCAGGGTCGAAACGATCCAGTGGCAGGAGCCGAATAGCGCGCGCGAGGCCACCACGCGGTCGCCGGTCCTCAGGTGCGACAACAGCGCAGCGTGCACGGCGGCCATGCCGGTGGCGGTGGTGCGGCAGGCTTCGGCGCCCTCGATCAGCGCGAGTCGTTCCTCGAGCATGGTGATGGTGGGGTTGGCGAAGCGGGAGTACTGATAGTGCTCCACGGTGCCGGCAAAGGTGGCTTCGGCCTGCTCGGCGCTGTCGTAGACATAGCCGGAGGTGAGATAGAGTGCCTCGGCGGTTTCGCCGTGGGCGGAACGATGCACGCCACCGTGCACCAGCCGGGTAGCGGGACGAAGCTTGCTGGCATCGAGCGTCGCGGGATGGTTGGTCGTGTGACGGTTGGTCATGTTTCTGGGCCCTTTATACTTAGCCCGACCGTCGGAGCAGCCCCGGCCCGAGGGGAAGCAGCTATGGGCCGAACGCTGGCCTCTTTAGCGCGCTTGTTTTACCTCGCCGCAATCCGGCCGGACAAATCACGAGGGGCGATCCGGGTTGGTTTCCCGGAAGCGCTGGGGCGAACCTTAGCCTGGGGTTCCGACCCTGTCGAGGGAGACACTACCGGCGAAGGTCGTCAGGGCGGTCGGGTGAACGCGAGGCTGGACGGTTCGGCCGCTAAATTCCTGGTAAAAGTAAGGGCATCACCTTACATTCTGACATGCGGAGACTCGCTATATCCGTGATCGAGGAGGTCTGCACCATCACCGCCAAAGGCCAGACGACGGTGCCGAAGGCGATCCGCCAGGCGCTCGGCGTCAGCTATGGCGGCCGTATCGCCTTCCGGGTCGAGGACGGTGCTGTCAGCGTTCACGCCGCTGGCGAACCAGAGGAGGACCCAGTTCTGGCGCCGTTCCTGGTCCTGCTTGAGCGCGATATCGCAGCCCGGCCGGAGACGCTTGTCCCGCTCATGCCGGAGCTGGCGGCCCGCATGACGGCAGCGACCGAGGGCGTAGGCGGCGATCCCGACGCACCGATTGAGGGCGAAGTGGCGCTGTAGTCCGACTGTGCTGCAACGCCACGGCTGGCGGCTGGCGGGCCATCCTCTGCTGCTTGATCAGCTCGACACGCTGATCGCCGCGGCCGGGCGTGCCCGCCAGTCCGATCCGGTTGGCTGGCATGGCAACGCCAACGTCAAGCTGCTGGCCTCCTTGCGCGATCTGATGCTCGAGCGGGTGCCACGCAACCCGCTCGCGGCCGAGTTCCGGCAGGGCAACACACTCGGCCCGGCACATCGGCATTGGTTCCGCGTGACGTTCGGCGCCAACTGGTTCAGATTGTTCTTCCGGCCCGATTCGGCGTTGCGGCTCGTAGTCTATGCCTGGGTCACCGACCGCGACACACTGCGCAATGCCGGCGCCGCAAGCAATCCTTACGCGGTGTTCGCCCGTATGCTGGCGCATGGCAATCCGTCTGATGACTGGCCGAAGCTGCTCGCCGCAGCGCAGGACCCGGCGGCGATGCAGCGCGTCGCGGCGGTCGTACCCAAGCCCTGACCGGGCTGTGTCGAGCCGGCGGGGCGTCGGTGAGCCAATCGTACCGGCGACCAAAGGAGAGTGGCCCCCACGTCAGCGAGATCCGGCGCCACGAGGGCTGGGGCGGCGCAGCCAACTGCAGACGCACCCAGACATAGCATCAGAAGTATCAGACGCTCCAAGTTGGTCATCAGCCACCAGGCGATCACCACGCTTCCTGTAACCAGGAACACAACGCCCATGAAGGAAGTAATCGCGCTCCGGCGCAGTCTAATAACTGGAATTGCCCGACTCAGCCGATCAGGCTGTTCCGGCGCAAACACCAGGAACGCTCCGAGCGCAGCGAACAACAGCGCCTCTGGTGGAGCAGTAGCGTAATGCATGGATGTTCCCAAGCCTCGGCCCTGACGGGCCGTGCCCGTGCGGATTGCGCACTCAACCCGGGCTTTCTATAACTTCCGCGCCGCGGGTGTAGTTCAATGGTAGAACGGCAGCTTCCCAAGCTGCATACGAGGGTTCGATTCCCTTCACCCGCTCCAACGATGCGCCCGGCTGGATGCATCACTCCTCGCTCAAAGCACAATGACCGATTAGCATGGCCACCGGCAAGGAGCACATCAGCCATGTGATCAGGCTCATCGCCAGCCGCAGCGATGTTGTGCCGTGCAGCAGGCTGATGTCCGCGACGACGCCAATCAGCACGAACCCGAGGACGATCAATGCGGCATCGAACAATCGCCTGTCGGATCTCGTCATGGCCGCGCACCAATCGTCTCAATTTGCGAATTCGGCCCGTTCCGCCGTCCCGTTGGAGCGGTGCAGAACGACGACGCATGATTCGTGCCATACAGAACTACTGAAACGAATAGAATGGGTTAGGACGCTAAAGGTGCAACAACTCACAGTTGCATGTAAATTTTCCTGACACCGGGCGATCAACACTCTTGAACCTTGTCGTGTCTCGCAGGTGCAACATTACGATCGGGTTTGGCGGCAAATCAAACGTTTGAACCTCCCGTCGCCGCCTTCAGCCGGAGGGTGATAGAAGTCCGTCGGTGCCACCGATGATTGTCTCCTGGGCCACTGTCCGGGACACCACTTGCCGGTCCTGACGGCGGGTGCCAGCCTGATTGCAGTCGCAAGAACCGGTCGAACGACACTTCCGCGGAGGAAACCGAACCATGAGCACCCCGGCATTCGATTTGACGCGCCTGTTCGGCACCGGGTTGCCGGAGCCGTCGCCGCGTTTCGCGGGGTTCCCAGAGTTCAACTTCATCGGTGGCCACAACGATCCCGAGCACATCCCGATCGAGGGGCTGATCGAGGCAGCAGCCAGTGTGCTGCGGCGCGAGGGTGGCAGCCTGGCGATGTACAATCTTGGGCGCGGGCCGCAGGGCTATCCGGGCTTGCGCGACTTCCTGGCCGACAAGCTCAACCGCCATCGCGGCATGGCCATCGGGCGCGACGACGTCATGATCACCTCCGGTTCGGGCCAGGGGATCGACATGGTCAGCCGGTTGCTGGTCGATCCCGGCGAGACGGTGATCCTGGAGGAATGTTGCTATGCCGGCGCGATCAATCGGTTCAGGCGGATTGGTGCCAAGATCGTCGGCGCGAAGTTGGACGAGCACGGCATTTGCATCGATGCGCTGACGGCGAAGCTCGATGAGCTGAAGGCGCAGGGCGTGGTGCCGAAGTGCATCTACATTATTCCGACGATCCAGAACCCTACCGGATCGATCCTGCCGCTGGAGCGCCGGCGTGCGCTGCTGGCGCTGGCGCGCGAGCGCGGCATCGCGATCTTCGAGGACGAATGCTACGCGGACCTGCTGTGGGTGCGCGCCGCGCCGCCGTCGTTGTATGCGCTGGCGCCCGATCAGGTGGTGCATATCGGCTCGTTCTCGAAGTCGCTCGCGCCAGCCTTGCGGGTTGGATACTGCGTGGCATCCTGGCCGGTGCTGTCGCGGTTGATTGCGATGAAGTCCGATGGCGGCACCGGCGCGCTCGATCAGATGATCATCGCCGAGTATTTCACCCGCTCGTTCGACACGCATGTGGAACACTTGTCGGCGGTGCTGCGCGACAAGCTGGCCACCATGGTCGAGGCGGTGGAACGCGAGTTCGGCACCGCGGTGGAGATGTGGAAGCCGGAGGGCGGCATTTTCCTGTGGCTCAAGCTGCCGGACCAGGTGGACGTGAGCAAGCTGGTCAAGCCGGCGGCCGAGGCGGGCATCGCGTTCAACCCGGGACCGGAATGGGTGTGCGATCCGGCGACGGCGAAATCGTCCATGCGGCTGTGCTTCGCGCTGCCTGGCAAGCAACAGATCAAGGATGGCGTGGCGGCACTGGCGCGCGTGTGTTTCGAGCAGACGGGCATTCCGCCGCGCAGCGCGAATGTGAAGAACATGCGGGCGTAGCGTTGGGCGCGGCATTGGCCGGAACGGCGGCACGATCGCGAGCGTGCCGGCATGCCGGGCCGACCAGCCGGCACGGCCCTGGAAGGGGTTTCCCCGTTTGGCGGTCGGGACGGAACAATGTCCTGCTCGGCGGTCGTACAAAGCGAAAAACGACTGATTGACTCAGGGCCTTCTGATACCCACTGCTTCCAGCAACCGTCCGGGACGATCCCGGTGGAAGCGAAGGATACCGTCATGCCCCTGGATGCGCAGGCGCCGAGCCGTGTTGTTACCGCCACTCTGAACTATCTGGTGCCCGGCGCGGAGAAGCCGGCCCGGTATGTCGGCGATCCGCCGCCCGGCCGTCTCGCCTGGAATGGCGCGTCCGACCCGCGCCAGGTCGCGATCGCGGATGGCCGGGGACATGAAGCTGACTTCACGCTCGACCGCAACGGCTTCGCGCTCCGACAGGTGCCGAGCGCGGTGCGCGACTTCTTCGATCCGGCCGAAGTGGCAGATGTGTATTACAAGGAGACCGAGGCGCTGGTGCGCGCAGAGATGGGGGCATCGCGGGTGATCGGATTCGATCATACGTTGCGCGGCCCTGATGCGCCGCGCGAACCGGTGATGCGGGTGCACAACGATTATACCGAGCGCTCGGCCGCGCAACGAGTGCGGGACCTGCTGCCGGATGAGGCGGAGGCGCTGCTGGCGCGTCGGTTCGTGTTCGCGAACGTGTGGCGGCCGGTGCGTGTTCTGGCGGTGGATACACCGCTGGCGCTGTGTGACGCGACGAGCTTCACGGATGACGATCTGGTGCCGACGGATCTGATCTATGCGGATCGCGTGGGCGAGACTGCGTCGGTGCGGTTCAATCCATCGCATCGCTGGGTGTTTTTCTCGGGTATGCGGCCGGACGAGGTGGTGCTGATCAAGTGCCATGACAGCGCGACGGATGGGCGCGCGCGGATTTCGTTCCATACCGCGTTCAGGGATCCGACGGCGCCGGTCGATGCGCCGGCGCGGCAGAGTATCGAGCTGCGGACGATCGCGTTTTTCGATTAGGGCGGCGTGGGTGGTCGGTCGCGCCGGTTGTTGCAAGGGGAGGGGGAGAAATTACTGATGCTGCGGTTCCGACTGACCTTGACGACGCCGCGTTCGGCCAGCGCGGTGATCTCTGCTGGCGTGTAGCCGTGCTCGCACAGGATCGCTTCGGTGTGCTCGCCCAGGGACGGCGAGATCGCTCGCGGCGTGGCGTCCTCGAACGCCGGCAGGCCGATCAGGTTTGGTAGCGCCAAGGTTCGTTCTACACCCGGATGGGAAACCCGACTGACCGCACCTGAGGCGCCGGCCTGCTCGTGCGCCAGGAAGGTCGCGTAGGTGTTCACCCGCTCGTGCATCACCTTGCGTGCGACGAAACGTTGTGACCAATCGTCGAATGACCGCGTGGCGATTATCGGGCGCACCACGGCCATCAGCGTCTCGGCATTTGCCAGGCGGTCCCTGGAGGTCGTGAAGCGCGGATCCGTAGCCAGATCGGGGTGGTCGATCGCGTCGCAATAGGCGATCCATTCGTGCTGGCGCGCCACCGTTACATTGATCCAGTCGTTGCTGGTCCGGAAGACGCCGGAGGGTGGGCTTACTGCGCGCGGCGGTGCGCCCTCGAGATGCGATTGCAGCATGCGCACGACCTGCAACGCAGCGGCGGATTGCATCAGGCTGGCCTCTATGTGTCGTCCATGCGCCGCGTCGCGACGCGCGTGCAAGGCCGCGGCGACGGCGGTGAAGGCGAAGAGGCCCGTGGTGGTGTCGATGGCTACGATCGGCACACGGTGCGGGATGCCGTCCTCGCCCTTGTTCTCCATGATCAGGCCAGTGAAGGCCTGCAACACCGGGTCCATCGCCGGTCGTTCCGCCAGCGGCCCGGCCTGGCCGAAGCCGGAAACCGACAAATAGATGATGCGCGGTTCGCGTTCCGACACCGTATCGTAGCCGAAGCCCATCCGCTCGATCACGCCCGGGCGGAAGCCCTGCAGGAACACGTCGACGCCGGCGATCAGGCGCCACAGCACGTCGCGGCCTTCGGGGCTCTTCAGATCGAGTGCGATCGAGCGTTTCCCGAGATTGCTCGGGATCGAGTAGGCGGTGTGGTCGCCGTAGATCACGCCGAGGCCGCGGCTCCAGTCGCCAGTCTCGGTGGGTTCCACCTTGATCACGTTGGCGCCGTACTGGGCCAGCAGCATGGCACAGTATGGTCCGGCGACGCCCTGGCTGAGATCGACCACCTTCAGCCCGGCGTAGGGTGCGGCATAGCTCATTGCGACATTCCCTGGTCACGCGCCGGCGGTGCGTGGTGCGCGGCGTCGGTGCTGCCGGTGCTGGTTGCCGGGTTGACAGATAGGGACGTTATCGGAATAGTACGGCTGTCGGTAATCTTCATGGCGCGGCCCAGTTGGTATCGAAGCCGGTGAAGCGGTGCGGGATGCGGTGGATATCGGCGAGCAGTTCGCGCTGCAGACCCGGTGGCGCGTCGGCGGGAAAATTCAGGTCGATGGAATCCGCGGCGCCGCCGAAACGATCGGCGATCGCGGCGGTCAGCCCGTCATAGGTGGCGCAAGCGGCGAAGATGTGCAGCACCTCGTCGGTGATTTCGGCTGCCATGTCCTGCCACTTCCCGCGCACCGACATGGTGTGCAGCTTCAAGCCCAGCTCCTCCAGCCCGTGCAGCGCAAGGATCGGCAAATAGGTACGAGTGGAGCCGTAGAACGCGATGCGCCCGCGCACGCGGGCTGACGCGCTGGCGACCGCGTCGGCATCCGGGCCGGTCACCACGAAGCCGCCGCCGTGCACGTCGAAGTGCTCGCGGGTGCGCCCGGAGCGGGCCATGCCTTCGGTGATGCGGGGGAGACAGACCTGTTCGAGGTAGCGGCGTGAGCATAGCGGATGCAGCCGCGCGCCGTCGGCGACCTGGCCGGCGACGCGCAGCATCGCCTCGCCCACCGCGGCGATGGTGACGGGGACCATGGGCAGGCCGGTCGATTCCGGCGAGAAGGCCGGCGTCATCAGCGTGAGCGTGTAGCCCGGGCTGTGGTAGTCGAGTTTTCCGCCGGATTCCCAGCAGCGCCAGATGGCACGCAGCGCGCCGATGTAGTCGCGCAGGCGGGGTGCCGGTGGGGTCCACTCGATGCCGAAACGGCGTTCGTTGTGGCCCTTCACCTGGCTGCCGAGGCCGAGCACGAAGCGACCGGCGGAGTTGGCATGCAGGTCCCAGGCGTTGGATGCCGTGATTGTCGGGCTGCGCGGGAAGGCGACGGCGATCGAGGGGGTCAATTCTATGCGCGCGGTGGCCAGCGCGGCGAGGGCGAGCGGGGTGAACACGTCGTGGCCGAGCTCGACTGTCATTACGGCGTCGAAGCCGGTGTCTTCCGCGGCGCGTGCGGCCGGGCCGGACTGGCGCCAGTCGGCCATGGGGATTGCAGTGAAGACCTTCATCCGCTTCCTGCCGTTTCCGGTTAAGCGTTGTTTCGGTCGGGGACGGTGCGCTGGGTTGGGGAGGTTGTCGAGACTGACGGGAGTGGCGTCCGATCGAATGTCCGCAGTGGGTGGGGCGCGGCTGTGGCTGCTGCGCGCGCCTTGCTGTTGGGTTGCGTGCGATCCGGCGGCTGGCGATCTGCACGGAGTTGGGGCAACAGTTGCGGCTGCCGCTCCGGGTGCGGTATGGCGGCGTTGCCGACGACGGAGGGCAAACGATGGACAGCGTGGTGACGGTTGTCAGGCCGCACCGCTTCACGGTGGCGGAATACCACCGGATGGCGGAGGTCGGAATCCTCGGCGAGGACTCCCGCGTCGAACTCATCAGGGGGCAAATCGTCGACATGGCACCGATCGGCGCGCCGCACCTTGGCATGGTGAACCGCCTTACCCGTGTCCTGCCTGGCGTTCTCGCCGGGCGCGGCATCCTGTCCGTGCAGAACCCGGTGCGGCTCGACAACGGCTCGGAGCCGGAACCAGATGTCGTTGTGCTGCGGCCTCGCGCCGACGATTACGCGACGGCAACGCCGTGCCCGCCCGACGTCCTGCTGCTGATCGAGGTCGCCGACACCAGCCTGGTCGACGACCGAGCGATAAAGCTGCCGCTCTACGCCGAGAACGGCATCGCCGAATGCTGGATCGTGAACCTGATCGAGCGCGTCGTGGAGGTCTGCCGCCAGCCCCGGAACGACCACTTCGCGGAAATTCGTCGTGTTGGTCCAGGCGAAGTCCTCGATGTCGCGCTGGTGCCCGGCGTGGCGTTGCCTTTCGTGGAGTTGTTTCCCCCGATCGCCTGACGGACGCTAGAAGTGGCGTTAACCCGCACTGTTCACACTGTCGCAGGATGATGGCGAAGGGCATTGTCGTGCCGCCAGGCTTTCGCGCCGCCGCTGCCGCTAGTCAAGATACGGGCAAAGCCCCTGCCGCGACGACCGGTGGGCGGTGGTAAACCCGGGCACCGAACCCTATGAGGGCCTGTCATGCATCAACTGATTGACGAGCATCGCGCCGAGATTGCCCTGCTGTGCCGCCGTTACGGTGTGCGACAGTTGGAGGTGATCGGCTCGGCAGCGCGCGGCACGGACTTCGATCCGGGCACCAGCGATGCCGACTTCCTGGTCGATTTCGAGCCGGGAAGCGCTCTGGCGCCGCTGGAACAGTTCTTCGGCCTTGCTGACGCCCTGCGACGCCTGCTGCAGCGCCCGGTCGATTTGGTGGAACGCGGTGCGGTCAAGAACCCGTTTGTGCTTGCCGGGATCAACCAGGCGCGCGAGGTGGTTTATGCTGCGTGATGCGCGGGCCTATCTGTGGGACGTGCAACATGCCGCCGATGCGATCCTGCGTTTCGTCGCTGGGCTCGATGTTCAGACTTACGCGGCAACCGAGGTCGTTCACTCGGCGGGGGAACGGAAATTCGAGATCATCGGCGAGGCGTTAAGTCAGCTTTCGAAGCTGGACCCGGCCCTGGCGAATCGTATTCCCGGTGTTGCTGCCATCGTCGCCTTCCGCAATGTGCTGATCCATGGCTATCCGCGGTCGAGCATGATCGCGCCTGGCGGTTCGCCGAGGCATCCTTGCCGGGCTTGCGGGCCACCGTTGCGGATCTCCTGGACGAGTTGGGACCTCCGTGAGCCGACGCTCGGCCGTAGCTGCGCCCGGGTGATGCAGCGGACCTGCAATCGAGAAGACCCGCAACTGTCTCGGATGGAGGATACTCGTCCAGTCCGCGTCGGCGGGCGACGGGTCGGGGGCACTCCTACGCACATTCAGGTAGTGGGTCAGTTCGAATGTCCGCAGTGGGTGCGAAGCCGACCGTCCACTTCCGAGCGGCTGTGATCGGAAGTGGACATCCGCTTCCGGCACGATCCGGCCGATAGCAGACGACGGCAGCCCGGTTTCTGGGCATCCGAAACTGAGCCATACGCGGACAAACCGCTATCTGCGAGCAACCTGCCAGCCCCTAAAGTAGATCAACGTCCTCGCATCATTGATCCAAAAGCCGTCGAAGTCGCTCCACGCCGGATGCTGCCAAAGGACTGAGAGCATGGTCTCGGGCTTAGGCGCGTTGTCATCCCAATTGGCGTCGCTTTGCATGCATAAATTGATGAGAAGGGTACAAACCAACGCGCCTTCGGGTTTGGCTGGGACGCGAGGCCACTCGGTCTCAAAATATTCTCGACGGCCGTCGCACCAATCGCCAGTTATGAGGAGCTGATCTACTGCGTCGGGATCAAACCCATAGCCCCACACGCCTTGATTTTCCCATACAAACGGAACGATACCATTTTTGTCAGGGGCGTAGCCGTTGGGGTCCAGGATTTGGTCTTGTCCGCCAAGCAATCCGAGAAACGGTGTTGCATACTGGAGTCTTGGGCCGGGCACGCGTTTTGCACTGTGCCACAGGTGACCGGTCCGTGCGTTGAGACGCACGATACTGTCCGGCACAGCAAAACCAGCGCTGAGAGTTTTCCCCGCATAGGAGCCCTTTTGCTGGCACCACTCAGCGACGAAATCACACGCCTCATCAACGGTCTTTCGCATCATCACCGTCCGAATTTGCGCGGCAATCTAGCTGTGAAAGCCAACGTCCGAAGAAGAGTAGACTTAATCAGTATGTTATCGTCGTGCCAGCGGAAATTGCTCGCGGGGTGCGGTGATTCGTGGGGTTAGTAGTTACAGAGGGGGTAAAGTCCATGGTGACCCGAGCCCTATTCAGGAGGCGCGGGTGGCTTTTCCTCCGCGACGACGTTCGCGTAGACCTCCGCCAGAGGCAGTTCCATATCGATCTCCGGCAGTTGCAGGATTCCATCGGGACCGCAACAATCCCGGACAACCAGTCCTGCCCACGTCGCGCGAAGACAACCGCCGCGACCCGGTTCTGTTGCAGGATGACGTAGCGCTGGATCGATGGCGTGGCGCGGTATTCCTGGTTCTTGTCGATCAGGTCGGTACTGGTGGACCCTTCGCTGACGACCTCAAAGACTGCCACTGGGTTGTCGGCGATCGTCGCGGTGGGCGGCACCGGCTGACAAACCACAAAGGCATCGGGATACCGCGCACGGCCATCGACGATGATGTTCATGTTCGGTCCCCATGGCTGGCAAGGCTTTCCTGTCAGCCGTGCGTCCAGAACCTTCCGAAGATTGAAGGTGATCAGGTCATGCGCCGCGGTACCGTCGGTTATCGCGTGCGGCGTGAACCCGTCGAACTCGTAATGCAACTCCTGCCGTTCCTCCCACGCGAGGAATTCCGCCAGCGACATCTGTTTTTGAGGAGCAGCGCTCATGCCGCAATACGTAGCGCGGCTAAGCCGGTCGCTCCAGCAGTCTGGGCGGCGTTCAGCCCACCGCGCCGGACGAGGTATCGACGACCAGGCAGGCATCATGCCAGCCGATTATCGCTTCCGGCGTCTCGGGGGCCGGCCAGCGGACCTTGCGGGTCCGCAGGGCGAACGGCTCAGCCTTCGATATTGGCTTCACCGTCCCTTATGCGGGCCCGGAGTTTGTCGTCCATGCTGTCATGAGCCAAGGCCAGGACGACAGGGGCCTCGTTGATGACACGCGCAATTATCAGGTGGCGAGGGCGCCCGACCTGACCCGAAGTTCTCGGAACGCGGCGCCTGCTGTATCCCAGGTGGTAGTGGATGCGGCCAGCTACGATCGCAACGCCGGGGCGTTCCGGATTCTCGAGCAGGTCCATCAAGGCTTGCTCGATCAGTGTCTCGTATCGCCGTCGGCCGGGAGCGCCGAACTCGACCTCGCTCCGCCCCAAAATTTCGTCCAACTGGCGCTCCGCGGGTCCCGCGGACAGGACATCGCGTAGGCTCAGGCGACGTTCTCCGGACTGCGGCTTACGGCACGCGCGCTGCTCTTGCGGATGAACGCACGTAATTCTTCTCGGCTCGACAGTCTTGTGTAGTCTCCAGGCGCGTGAGCGGCCTCGCCCTCTTCGGCCACCTTGTTCAACACGGCCAAGCGAGCCTGCTCACAAAGGATGTCGTCCTCGCAGCGGCGGAGCGCCTCGCGAATGACCTCGCTGCCGCTGGCGTGTCGGCCGTTGGCGACCTGGTCGTGGACAAAGCGCTGCTGGTGTTCCGTGAGGCTGAAGTTTCTGCCCGTGTTCGCCATCGCACGGCCTCCTGGTGCGCACTGTGGACCATTGTCAGTTTTTTTTGACAAGTTCCGTCGACGTTGCAGCGCCCGGCCTGAGCCCGCAAGGACTTCAACCGCGGTTGGCGGCTGGACTGGCGGAATGCCTCTGACCGAGCCGTCGGCCGCTGAACCGCGCATCCGCGCCGAAAATGCCTCGGGCCGCCGACGCCCCACTGATGGCCTTCCTTGCCCCTTCGCGTGCCGGTGCACTCGATCGCGATTTGCGTGGCGCAGGAGGAGCGTTGGATATTAGTTACTATAATTAACCTCCGACGTTGAGATCGCAGATCCCCTCCATCACCGCCACGGATACCTCTCTCGTTACCTCCGCTGACGCTGTTATGGCGTCGCCGGGACAAGACCTTGGGCAACCTGGCATCGCCGGTGGGGACGCACCGGACGTGAGTTTGCCGGCTGGGGTGGAAGCCAGTCGTGGATGCCGGGACCCCCGGCGTTCGCAGGGGGCAGGCTCCGCCTGTCCTCGGGCGGGCCTGCGGCCCGACCCGGGGGCCCGGCATGACGGTGGGGAGGTCGGCCATGAGGGCGGGGCGGCCGATCGCAACGGCGGCGAGACCGACCGCGACGGTCGTGATGGCCTGGATGCTCCTCGGCATCCCGGCAGTGCGCCACGTCCCCATCGCAACGGCAGCCGACGCGGCAACCCGAACCTGGCGCCGCGCTGCGGGGCGAAGGCGCGAACGACGGGTTAAGCCTGTCGGTCGCCGGCGATGGGGAATGGCCGGTGCCGCATGCACGGTGGGAAGAGCACCGGGCCGCGGACGCCGGAGGGGCTGGCAAGGCTGGCCGCGGCGCACACCACGCACGGGTTCTGCAATGCGGCGGCGAAAGCGATGGGCCGATGGCGCTGGACACTGATGGGCCGGGCCCGGCTGATGGCCGCGGCGAACGACGCCCACGCGTATCTGCCACGGGACCTGGCGGCGCGGCGGGATTACCCGCATGAGCTGAAGGCGCCGGTTCACCCCACGCACGCGCCCTACGTGGTGGTCGAGGACAACACCCATGCAACGGGGGACCGGACGCTCGGGGGCGGTTCGTGGCGGCGGCGCGGCCGCATGCCAGGGGGCGGGCAACGGACCGGGAATTCGCGCGGGCCGAGGCGGCGGTGCTGGCGCCGTGGAAGGCGGGGATTGTCCGGGCGCATAAGATCGTGCGGCTGTTGAAGGCGATGCGCCGTGCGGAACAGCCGCTCGCGAATCCCGGCCGAGGCGCGATGCGTGTTGGCGCGGCGGGGCCAGAAATTCGAAATCGCCGATCCACTGCACAAACCCCATGCAACGTCCCACGGTGCCGGTACCTACGCGGCGAAGCTGGCCGTGCATGGTGCGGCCGTCATCGCAGGGACCGCACCGGCCATGATCAGTGGCACGGCCGGTCGCGGATGCGAATTCGCCGACCCACCGCACAAACCCCATGCAACGTCCTACGGTGCCGGAACCAACGCGGCGAAGCTGGCCGCGCGCGGCGCGGGCGGCACCGCCTGGGCGGCGCCGGGTGGGTACAGTGGCCCGACCGTTCTCCGTTGCGAAATCACACGCGCGTCGCAAAAGCCCCATGCAACGTCCCGCGGTGCGGGTACCGAAACAGCCGAGCTGGCTTATGGCGCGGCCAGCGTCGCGCGGGCGGCGCGGGCCAGGTTCAACAGCGTGGCCGTTGGCGGATGCCAAATCGCTGCGGCTGCGCAAAAAGCCCATGCTGAGTCTGCCACCGGGCGATTGTCCCGGTGGTCCGCCGGAGCCGGCGGCGCGCGGTGCGTGATGGCGGCGGTCGGCCTCAGCATGACCGAACTCGATCGTCATGAGCAAGACCGTATGCAGCGGGGCGCGGTGTGGCCGGCCACCGGTGGGTTGCGAGCCCGGCTGCTCGGCAGCACCGGCCTCGACGGCAGTCCGCTCAGCGTGACGGTGTATGGCGGGTTGCCAGCGCTGATCGAAGCCATGGAAGCCGGCGGCGACGTTTGGTCGGCGATCGCCAAGCTGTGTGGCAAGGAGCAGGGGTGAGGGCACGCTGGCGGGCTGGATGCGCGTGATGGCCCCTTCCACTTTGGTTGACGATTTGGCAACCTGCGCCCCTGGCAAGAACCCTGGGGAGGTCCGATCATGGAATATTGGGTCCAGATCGCCGTTGGGACGGCCGCGGCGCTTGCGTTGCTGGCCAGCGCCATCGAGGGCGCACGGTTGTGGCGGAGTTGGCGGCGCTCGCACCACTGATCCGATTCCCGCCCCGGCTGCGATGCGGGGGTCGAACGGCGCAGCGCTCCGGGTGACGGCCGCGCCGGGAATTCGGTCATTTGTAGCTGTCGCGGCACCCTCACCCGCCACTTCGCGGCGACCTCTCCCGCAGAGCGGGCGAGGTAAAAAGCGCGCGCTACGCGGCCTCGGCCAGGACCAGGCGGCGCTGCGGGACGGCACGCAGCGGCATCGCGGCGTACGCCTCTTTTACCGCCTCGGTGATCGTTACCCCGGCCAGGCCCGGAATGAACCGTCGACCGCTGCGTTCCAGCAGTTTCGCGCCGCGCAGCGCCAGGCGCAGGTTGGTAGGCGGCAGATAGAGCGCGGAGTCGCGCCGCTCCACCCGAAACAGCGACGCGGCAAGCAGCCGGCCGACCTGGCCAGGCGAATAGGGTTGGCCGTGGCCGAAGGGCGTGGACTCGACGTAGGCCCACAGGCCGCGCCGGTTCGGCGTCACCACCAGCAGGCGCCCGTCATCCTTCAGCACACGCCAGATCTCGCGCAGCAGGCGGCGCGCGTTCTCCGCGGTTTCGAGCCCATGCACCAGCAGGATGCGGTCGAAGGCAAGGTCGGCGAACGGCAGCGCGTCCTCCTCGGCCGTGCAGGACAGGTTGCGGGCGCCCAGCGGCCAGCGCGCCACGCCGGCCTGCGCTGGCGTCAGCGCGATGCAGCGCGTGGCCGGTTCCCGCCACAGTCGCAGGTAGGGGGCGGCGAAGCCGATGCCCAACACTGATTGGCGGGCCAGATCGGGCCACAGCAGCGCCAGCCGTTCGCGCAGCAGCCGGGCGGTTACCGCCCCGCGCGCTGTGCCGTAGAAGTCAGCCGTGCCGTGGACATCCGCGGTCATGCGGCCCTTATAGCACAAGTGTCTGTTTTCAGTGGTCGCGATGGATGCCGGCCACCTTGGGTGATGGCGCCTTGGGTGATAAAGAGACACCGTTAATCCCGGAGATGTGCCATGGCCGTGACCGCGCAACCCGTGCCGATCCTGACCGACAATTACGCCTGGCTGCTGCGTGACGAGGGCACCGGCGCGACCGCGATCGTCGATCCGGCCGAGGGGCCGCCGATCATCGCCGCGATCGAGGCCGCGGGCGGCCGGCTGGACCTGATCCTGTTGACGCACCATCACGGCGATCACGTTGCCGCCACCGATGAGGTGCGAGGGCGATTCCCTGCCAAAGTGGTCGGCGCGGCGGCCGATGCCCACCGGTTGCCGAAGCTCGATCAGGCGGTGAAGGAGGGCGATGAGGTCCGCCTGGGCGGGGCGGT
Source organism: Acetobacteraceae bacterium (assembly GCA_035696165.1). GTDB lineage: Bacteria > Pseudomonadota > Alphaproteobacteria > Acetobacterales > Acetobacteraceae > Palsa-883. Next base: position 35,413 of record DASRQX010000257.1, read on the forward strand.
GGCGCGGGTGATCGACACCCCCGGTCACACCCGCGGGCAGATCAACTATTTCTTCCCGGACGGCGAGGTTCTGCTGGCCGGCGACACGCTGTTCAGCCTGGGGTGCGGCCGATTGTCCGAGGGCACACCGGCGGAGATGTTCGCAAGCTTGCGCAAGCTGGCGGCGCTGCCGGGCGGCACCAAGGTCTGTGCCGGACATGAATACACCGAGGCCAACGCCAGGTTCGCGTTGAGTGTCGATCCCGACAATGCGGCGCTGCGGGCGCGGGCCGAGGAGGTGCGGCGCCAGCGCGCGGCCGGGCAGCCGACGCTGCCATCCGTGCTGGCTGACGAGTTGAAGGCTAACCCGTTCCTGACCGCGCCGGACCTGGCGACCTTTGCCGACCGACGCACGCGCAAGGACCGTTTCTAGCCGTCACCCGCGGAGCAAGCCGTGAAGCTGTATTACTCGCCTGCCAGCCCCTATGTCCGCAAGGTGCGGATTTGCGCGATCACGCGCGGGATCGACGGCCGGATCGAGCTGGTGCCGTGCAATCCGAACCTGTCCCCCACGGAGTTGCTGGCGGACAATCCGCTGTCCAAGGTGCCGACCCTGGTGACCGACGATGGCGTGGCGCTGTTCGATAGTCCGGTGATCTGCGAATTCCTCGACAGCCTGGGCGACGCGCTGGCGATGTTCCCGGAGCACGGCGCGGCGCGCTGGCGAGCGCTGAAGCAGCAGGCGATGGGCGACGGAATCCTGGATGCCTGCGTGCCGCGCCGGATGGAGATGCTGCGGCCTCAGGATGAGGGGCGCGCGGCGGTCGTTGCCCGTATGCGCGCCGCGGTGGAACGCACGCTGGACGCGCTGGAGGCGGAGCCGCCGCACAAGGCGGTGGATGTCGGTTCGATCTCGGTGGCATGTGCGCTGGGCTATCTGGATTTCCGCTTTCCGCGCGAGCCGTGGCGGCCGACCCGGCCGAAGCTGGCGGCGTGGTTCGAGGCGTTCAGCAAAGATCCGGCGGTCGCCTCGACGGTGCCGACGGAAGCCATATGATCGAATCCGGGTTGGCGCCGGCGTCCCGGCTCAGCGGCTTCGAGTTGGTGCCTTTAGGGTCGCAGCCCCGCGGTTGCGGGGACCCGGGCACGTCCCTATAAGCGCGCGCCACGGAGAGGTGCCAGAGTGGCCGATCGGGGCGGTCTCGAAAACCGTTGTGCGTGCAAGCGTACCGTGGGTTCGAATCCCACCCTCTCCGCCAGGACATTCGCATAATATCTTGAAGTAATTGATGTATTATCGTCCCATCCAGGACTAACATACACCCCAGCACACATATTGATATCGGCGCCGCCATTCTGCTCTTGCTCCGTTCCCCAAAGGGGATAGCGGAGATCGAAGCAAGAGCATCCTGCCACTTCCCCTTTGCGGCCGCCTCTTGCCTATCGGTTGATTGGCGCTGCCGCGACGTTCGGCGCCGACGGACCGCCCCGTCGCCGGGTGCCCGGCCGCGCGTTGGAGCCGTGACCGGTCCGGCGGTGGCCCTTCGGCCTGTCTGTCCGGCCAATGTCTTGTCAGTGAGAGCAGTTGGTAGACTGCACGATGCGCGGACCATAACATTTTATAGGGTGTTTCAATGCATTACGTGGTGAGCCCGGTGGGACTCGAACCCACCACCCTCAGATTAAAAGTCATCCGGTCCGCAGCAAATCACGATGGTTGCGTCCCCCCCGCAGTCAAATATTTTTTGCGGAATCAAACCGATGTAAGCGGCGTGACAGGCGCATCAAGCCAGCCATGAGATCTGGCCCATCGTCACGCCCCGGTGCTTTCACGCCCCGGTGCTTTCACGCCCCAGTGCTTTTACGCCCCAGTGCTTTTACGCCCCAGTACGCTCGGCCTTGTAGGCGTCCAGGTAACGATCAAAGCGGCCCATCGACTCGTCGTCGAATACGCCATTGATCCGCTTCGGTGGGTCGTAGGAAAAATTGAAGCGGAACCGCCCGGGCTGATCGATGACCAGATCGCAGGTGCCCCACCCCTGGCCCTCGGAGCTCTGCATCGTTTCGCGCAGTGCGCGGAACAGATCCTTCACCGCGGAATCGAAGACCAGACCCACCTTGCGGTATCCGCCTGCTTCGTCCAGCACGATGTAGAAGCCTCGGCGATCCTCGGTCAGCCCGCCGTCCTCCTCCTGCATCTCGTAGTTCACCATGATCCGCTCCCACGCGCCGTCGATGCTGTGCGCCAGCGCCGACACGATCTTCTTCTGCAGATCCATCGCTGTCTGGTTCATCGTCTCACCGCTTGTTGACGAATTCGCGCTCGATCCAGTCACCGCAGTTAATCCGATACGCCGCACTGAAACCGTCCGGACGCGTGGTCAGGTTGCCCGAACTATACCGCGGCTGAATGCGGAGTTCGGCCGTGTTGTACGGGTCGGACGCCAGATGGGCGACCTGATTCTCGAGCCGCTTGCAGGCGCCCTGGTTCAGGTTGGGCAGCCCGTCGGCGAGCGGCTTGCCGTTGCCGGCTACGACGTTCAGCCGATTGGTGGGTCCGTTGAACCGATCGCCGATCAGGTGGAACCCGACATCGCTCGGCGCGCCCTCCTTGCCGATCTTCTCCTGCAAGCCGGTGTCGCGGCCGGCCGGTGTCAATTCCACCTCGCCTTCGGCCTGGATCGTGCGCCCCTCGGCGTCGGTGGTCCAGGAATCGCTGCCGAACTCGTATGTGGTGTTCGGTGCCGCGTGCTCGGCGGCCGCCTTGAAGGCATCGGCGTCCCCCAGGTGGATGATACGCGGTGCGCCAATCTCGGCGTCCCGCGCCGCCGAACCGAGATCGATCTCGCCCTCGGCGTGGGTCGCCGTGTTGGTCATCCGGCCGGCATCCCGGGCTGCATCCGCGCCCTTGCCGGCATCGCCGATAAGCTCGCTGGCCTTGCCGGCGTCGCTGATCAGCGTGGTGGCCCGCCCGGCATCGCCTATGGCGCCTAGGGCGTCCGCTTCCGCGCCGCCCGGGACAAAGGCTGTGCCAACCAGGATCGCGCCCTGCCCGAACAGCTTGCCGACAAATTCACTGCCATGGCCTTGTGCCGCCGCCTGATCGTAAGCGGTGTGCACTACGTGCCAGGCGCCGCTGGCGGCGTGCCCCACCTCGGCGGCCGCCTCGCCCGGATCGGTGACGGCGGTCTCGGCGAAGTTCCCGGCCGCCTTAGCGTCATGCACGGCGGCATCCCAGGCCTGCCGGCGGTATTGCCCATCGGTCGCAAGCTTGTAGCCGCCCTGGGCCAGTTGGCCGACGCCCTGCACGGTGCCCTTCGCACCGTCCCACGCACCCTCGCCAACGCCTTTGAGGAATCCGCCCACGTCGCCGAACCAGCTCATTGTCTTCCTCCGCCGATCGGATCGCGCGTGCCGGCAGCATCTGTCCGGCACCGCGCGAGTGTAGTCACGATCAAGTGAATACATGCCATATCAAGCAAATATGCGTGCATGAATCAGGAGACAAAATATTCATGAAGACTAATCGACTACGATGACTTCGGATAAATGATGCACTCCCGCTGTTCAACGTCACTCCGGTGAAGCTTCGATGACCCGGGATCGCGGCCCACCGTTGGCCGGGTCGCAGGCACGCCGAACGCCTGCAACGACCGGGCCTGCACCCGGTCGCAACGCAGTCCCGGGCCCGGTCACCGCGCGACCCGCCCGGTCGATCAGCTCGCCGGCGGTCCTTGTGCACCGAATATCGTTTCTGCCCAATAATGCATTTGTCGCAGGCGTGCCGGCGGGTTCGGCAAATCGCCAGTCGAGTCGCCGTAGGCCGGCACGGTGTTCGCGAACGGAATGCCAGGCCAGTACTCCAGATTCCGAGTGTCCGACGGGTCCGTCGCCTTGTACTCCCCGTCTTGGCCTGGCGTCATCAATTCGCTCAGATAGACGAAATTCTGCACGTCAGCGGAATTCTGCCGGTTCAGGTAGGTCAACAACGACTGCGGTTGAATGTGGTACTGCCGCGCATAGGCAAGCAACACCGGCGCAGGCCCCAGGTGCTGGTTGTCGGACACGTCGGCAAGGTCTCCGACAATCGCCGGCCGCAGGTGCAGTCCATATTCCAGAAATTGCTGGCCCTGGCCTTGCAGCGCATTCTGCGCGTCTTTCTGTTTCACTGCGGCCGCGATCAGCAGCCCCGACTGTACCAGCACCGACAGCCCGGCTCCGACCGGCCCGGCCCAATCCAACGCGCTGTTGATTGCGGTATCGGCGCCGGCGTCCACGCCCGCCTGCCCGAGCGCCGACGTGATGAAACCTTTGCCCGCGTTCGCCGCCAGCAGCAGATCGACACAATGTGCGCGGCGGGCACCGCGCCGGTCTGCTCAAGGCTTGGAAAACCTTCCTCCAGGCCGCTGGCAATGCCAATATTGCCATGCTGCCGCTCAGGGCGGCAATCAGACTTTCGGAACAACCATCCGTGGGGTCGGCGTTCGACACCTTGATCGATGCAGTGCCGTGATCTCCCGCGTGCAGGATCTCATTGATCGGGGCGCCCTACCGGTCGAGACACTGCGCGCCGGGGATACGCGCAGCACGCGCTGGTGCGGTCCGTCCACACCGATTGCGCCTCAGCAGGCGACCGTCATACGCGTCAACTGTCGGTGGTTTCCTGCCCTTGCAACCAGACACCATCCCACGCCAGGCTGCCGATGCCCGACAGAAGGAGCCTGCTCTCGCGTCCAGTCCCGGTCGATTCTGTCGCTCGAAGGTACCCGCTGGCTATCCGATAACGCGCAGCGGATTCGCAATGAGACCCTGCTGTCGCCGTCACCCCACCGCCGCCGGCATCTCGGCCTTCACCCTCTGCACGGTGCTGATCCCACACCGAGGGTCTTGACCTTCAGCTGACAGCCCGCCTAGCTCGACCGCTCTTGTTACCCCGCCCTCCGCGGCCTGACCGGCGCCGGCGGACGGCCGCAAAACTGTCAGCCGGGGGGCCAGAAAAGCCCTTTTGCATCGAGCCATGCCAAGCCATTGATCTGTACGGACCTTCATTGCTCCGATTCGCTAGTCCTGAAACCATGTAAATACGGGAACGCAGAAACGCTCGCACGACGCTCACTCCAAAAGCATTGGGGCTGGATAATCAATTGTGGCACTGCCCTGGATGGCCGCTCCACCTCGGAGACAAACTCCGAAATCAGCCCGGCTTCCATCATCATCGGTCGTGGCCCGCCTGACTTGCCTGCCACCATCGTCGCCAGCTGCGGGATGCAAGGTCACTTTCCCCATTGGTGGTCCGGAGCGCATTTATCCTATCGCTGAACGCTCCCGGACGGGGGTCATTCCTTGGGGCGAGTGGTTTAACATCACTGCGCACAGACAGTCGGAGGACAGCATGAGCCTGGCAGGCGAGGGCCTGATCGCGATCTGGAACGGCGTCACACCCGAAGCGCGCGATGACATCTACGAGTGGCACAACCGCGAGCACATGCCGGAGCGTGTCGCCATCGCCGGATTCCGCCGCGGCCGGCGCTATCGCGCGATCGAGGCCGACGTTGAGTTCTTCACCCTGTACGAGACCGATACTCCGCTGGTGCACACCGGCAGCGACTACACCGCACGGCTGAACACCCCCACGCCATGGACCCAGCACGCGATCGCCGGATTCCTCGACACCTCGCGCTCGCTGTGCCGGGTCGCGGTGTCGGTCGGCACGGGGCAGGGCGGGCTGCTGGTCACCTATCGGTATGACGTTGCGCCGGGACGGGAGGAGGAGCAACGCTGCCTGCTGGCGCATCAGGTCTTGCCAGCGCTGGCGGATGCACCGGGCGTTGTCGGGGCGCATCTGGGGATCGCTGACCGTGCGGCCTCGGCGATCCAGACGGCGGAGAAGAAGGACCTGCCGCCGGTGTTGGTCCCCAACTGGGTGATCCTGGTGGAGGGCGGCAGCGAAGTGCCGGCGCTGCTGGCCGCCTGCGATACGATGTTGCCCGCGACGCGCCTGATTGCGGCGGGGGCTGTCGCGCCAGTGCTGCGTGGGCTATATCAGCTTCAATACACCAGGTTGAAGACGGCCCGCTCGGCCGGCTGATCCCCATGCCCAAACCTGGTGTGCCCAAGCTTGGTGTGCAAAAACCTGATGTGCCGAAGTCCGGCGTGCCCGGACCCGGATCCAGCCTGCCGCCATTGCGTGAGGTGATCGCACGGCATGGGCTGGATGCCCGTCGGTCGCTGGGCCAGCACTTCCTGCTCGACGGAAACCTTACCGGGCGGATTGCTCGTGCGGCCGGGGATTTGTCCGGGCGGCAGGTGATCGAGATCGGCCCTGGCCCTGGCGGCCTGACCCGCGCCCTGCTGGAAACCGCGGCGGCTTCGGTCACCGCAATTGAGGTCGATCCGCGCGCTGTCGCGGGGATGCACGAGTTGGCGGAGCAAAGCCACGACCGGTTGCGTGTGGTGGCCGCTGACGCGATCGAGACCGACCTCGTGGCGCTGGTTCCGTCGCCGCGGGTGATCGTGGCAAACCTGCCGTACAACATCGCCACGCCGCTGCTGGTGGGTTGGCTACGCCAAGCCGCCGCGTTCGAGCGTCTGGTTCTGATGTTCCAGCTCGAAGTAGCGGAGCGGATCTGTGCCAGCCCGGGAACCGGGGCCTACGGGCGACTGTCGGTGCTGGCGCAGTGGACCTGCTCGGCGACACTGGCGCTGCGCATCCCGCCCGCCGCGTTTGTGCCGCCACCGAACGTGTTTTCCGCAGTCGTGGTTCTGACACCGCATCCGGTTCAACCCGATCCGGCTCTGTTCGCGCGGATGGAGCGTCTCACGGCTGCGGCGTTCGGCCAACGGCGCAAGATGCTGCGTGGGGCACTGCGAAAGTCAGGTGGCGAGGCGTTGCTGAACGAGGCCGGCATTACCGCCGACAGGCGTGCCGAAACGCTCGGCATCGCGGAGTTCGATCGCCTGGTGCGGGTGTTTCCGTAGCTTCCCTCACCTCTCCCGCCCCATTGTAGAGAAGGGGAGGGAGAGGTGACGGACCTAAAGCCTCACCCCGACACGGACAGATCAGTCAGCCGCCGGTACTCATCCATCGCATACCGATCCGTCATCCCAGCCACATAATCCCCGACGGTCGTCGCGGCCCGCTGTGTGCCGGCCTCGCCTGCCCGCGCCCGCCAGTCATCCGGCAGCAGGCTGGGTTCCTGGTGCAGCAGGCGAAAGAGTTCTTCGGTCAGCCGGCGGGCCTTGCTGGTCATCCGATTGACCCGCCAATGGCGATACATTCGGGCGGAGAGAAAATCCTTGATCACCTGGTTCGCCTCCGCCATCGCCGTGCCGAACCCCACCACCGGCTGCTTCGATCGCCGTATTCCATCCGTATCTTTCGGTGCCAGCTTGGCAAGGCGCCGCCGCGTCTCCACCAGCAGGTCGGTCACCATCGCATCGATCACCCGCCTGATCGTCTCGTGCCGCAGCCGCGGCGGCGGTACGTCCAGGCTGGCGACCCGGGCCGCGCGCAGCGCCTCGCCCACCACCGGCAGATGCGCGATGTCGTCCGCGCCGAACAGTCGTGCCCGCATCCCGTCGTCGAGATCGTGGCTGTGATAGGCGATGTCGTCCGCCACCGAGGCTACCTGCGCCTCGGCGCCCGCGTGCGTGCCAAGGTCCAGCTTCTGCCGCTCGTTGTAATCGGCGATGTAGCCGGGCGGATTGCGCAGCGGGCCGTTGTGCTTGACCAGGCCCTCCAGCGTCTCCCAGGTTAGGTTCAGGCCGTCAAAACTGGCGTAGCGGCTCTCCAGCAGGGTCACGATGCGCAGTGACTGCGCGTTGTGGTCGAACCCGCCGAACGGCCTCATCGCCAGGTTCAGCGCTTCCTCCCCGGCATGCCCGAACGGCGGATGGCCCAGGTCGTGGGCCAGCGCCAGCGCCTCGGCCAGGTCCTCGTCGAGCCCCAGCGCGCGGGCGATCGAGCGGGCAATCTGCGCCACCTCGATCGAATGCGTTAGCCGCGTGCGGTAGAAATCGCCCTCGTGGTTGACGAAGACCTGCGTCTTGTATTGCAGCTTGCGGAACGCCGAGGAATGGATAATCCGGTCGCGGTCGCGCTGCCAGGGCGAGCGGGTGGGCGCCTCCGGTTCCGGGTGCAGCCGGCCGCGACTGGTCTCGGCGCGCACGGCGTAGGGGGCGAGCTCCATTGCGCGGGCTTACACCGCTGCGACGCGGGCTTCAAATCCACCCCGGAACGCCCTATGTTCTGCGACATGGAACAGGTAGCAGTCACCGATCGTGCCGCCCGCCGCATCGCCGAGATCACCACCGCGGAGGGCCGCAGCGCGTTGCGCGTCGCGGTGCTGGCCGGCGGTTGCAACGGTTTCCAGTACCGCTTCGAGCTGGACGACACCACCCTGGACGACGACGTGGTGATCGAGCGGGCCGGGGCTAGGGTGCTGATCGACCCGGCCAGCCTGGATCTGCTGGCTGGGGCGGAACTGGACTACGCCGAGGAATTGATGGGCAGCTACTTTGCGGTGAAAAATCCGAACGCCAAATCGGCCTGCGGCTGCGGGACCAGTTTTTCGGTCGACTGAGCCCCAGCATCGGCTACCCCAATAGCACCCGTGCGATCCGTTCCCGCGTGAACGGCATATCCCTGATCCGCACCCCTAACGCATGCGCCACCGCATTGCCGATCGCCGCCGCGGTTGGCCCGAACGTGCACTCGCCCATTCCCAGCGTCGGCTGATCCGGCGCATCGACCAGCACGGTTTCGATTTCCGGCACCTCGCTGAATTTCAGGATCGGATAGGTGCTCCAGTCGACCGACGTGACGCCTTGCCCTTCCATCGTCACCTGCTCTTTCAGCGTCATGCTCGCCGCCTGGATGATGCCGCCCTCCAGCTGGTTCTTCCCGCCATCCGGGTTGATCACCAGCCCGGCATCCGCCGCGCACCAGACGCGCTTCAGCCGCACCTCCTGTTCCACCTCCAGCTCGACCGCAACCGCTGCGTAGGCCGCCTTGTTCTTGTACTGCGCCCAGCCCATGCCCAGCCCCCGCCCGGTCCCCGCCGGCCCGCGATGCGCCCAGTCGCTGCGGTCCGCTACATCCTCGATGATCCGTCGCGCCCGCGGGTCGGACAGCATCGACAGGCGATACGCTACCGGATCGATCCCGGCACGTTCGGCCAGTTCGTCCATGAAGCACTCGATCGCGAACACGTTTGGCAGCGCGCCGAGGCCGCGCAGCGCGCTGGTGCGCACCGGGGGCGCCAGCACGAGATGATGCAGGATCCGCCGTACCGGGAAATCATACAGCGGCCTGCCGTTGCGCGTGCCGCCACCACCCGCGCCCTCCGGCGGATCGGTCGGCTTGGGGTTGGGCGGCGGCGTCGGCAGCGCCTCGTGCGTCAGCATGTTGCCGCCGGTGCTCGGGCGTTGCACATGCGTTCCGGACCAGATCTCCGTCGTCCACTCCACCGGCTTGCCGGCGTCGTCCAACGCGGCGCGCGCCGTCACCTGCATTGCGGTACCCAGCGGCTCGTAGCCGAATTCTTCCTCGCGCCGCCACAGCACGCGGATGCAGTGGTCGGGTACCTGCAGCGCGATCACCGCCGCGTCTACCGCAACATCGTCCGCACCGTTGTGGCCGTAGCAGCCGGCGCCGTGCGCGTGCCGCACAATGATGCGATCCGCCGGCAGCCCGAGCACGTTCGCCAGTGCGGCGCGCAGCGGGTAGGGACCCTGAGTGTGCGACCACACCGACAGTACGCCGCCACGATATTCCGCCAGCGCACAGGACGGTCCCATCGCCGCATGTGCGACATAGGGGCGGGAGTAGGTCGCCTCGATCACGGTCTTCGGCGGATCGGTCATGGGCGTGTCGCCGTGCACCCGTTCATCGGTGGGTTTGCCGACCAGCCAGGCCGCTTCCTGCTGGTCCGGCGTCAACTGCCGCGCGTTGTGCCACGTCGCATGCGCCGGAGCCGCGGCGGCGGCGCGCTGCACCACCGTCTCGTCATTGCCGATCAACGCAACGAAATTGCCCACCCGCACCACGCGGAAATCTCCGCCCGCCGCGCGCCGCACCGGGGCTTCGTCGAACGAGGCCAGCACCGCGCCGCGATTGGGTTGGCGCAGGATGCGCGCGTGCAGCATGTCCGGGCGCACCATGTCGTGGATGAACCCAGGCCCGGTCACCTTTGCCGGCAGGTCGCGCCGCTGCACCGGCTTGCCCACGACGCGATACGCGGTGTGCGGCTTCGGAGTCGCCGTGCCCGCGATGTCCGTGGCGAAATCGTCCGCCTGGGCGAAGTTCCAGTAGTCGTGCCCGGTCGGTGCGTCGCCGTGATGGAACGCGCCGTCCTCGACGGTGATTTCCCCCGGCGCACAGTTCAGTCGCTGCGCCAACCGACCCACCACACGGGCGCGCAGCTCCGCGGTTACCAGCCGGACCGAGCGGCCCGAGACCTCGATCGACTGGCTGGAGGTCGTCTGCCCCTCATCCGGCGCGTCCTGCGTGTCGCCTGACAGCACGGCGATGCGCGACAGGTCGATGTCCAGTTCCTCGGCCGCGATCTGCGCCAGCGCGGTGACGTTGCCCTGTCCCAGCTCCACCTTGCCCACGGCCAGGCGCACCGTGCGGTCGGGGTCGAAACGGACCCACTTCTCCATCCGCCGGTTGTTCTGGATACTTAACGGCAGGGTGTCGCTCATTGCGCGGCTCCTTTGCGGATCATTGCCGCGGCCCTGGCGACCGCGCGCAAGATGCGCGGATGCGCGCCGCAGCGGCACAGGTGGTTGTCGAGCGCCATGGCGATTTCTGCACGGCTGGGATCTGGGTTGCGGTCCAGCAATGCCTTGGCTTCGATAATGATGCCGGACAGGCAGTAGCCACATTGTCCGGCTTGCTCATCCAGGAACGCAAGCTGCAACGGATGCGGATGTGCGACGCTGCCGATGCCCTCGATCGTGGTGATGTGCTTGCCTGGGACGGTGCCGACCTCGCGTGAGCAGGCGTAGACCGGCGTGCCGTCCACCAGCACCATGCAACTGCCGCATTGCTCCAGCCCGCAGCCGTAGCGCGCGCCCTTCAGGTCGAGCTGATTGCGCAACACATCCAGCAACGGCGTGGTGTCCGCCGTGTCCACCGACCGTGCCGCACCATTGACCACGAGTTCGATCGCCATCCATTCCTCCATCGGCGGCCGCCGCCGCAATTTGCTAGCACGAGTTTGCCAGAGCGGCGCCGCGCCCGCCATCGGGCGGCGATAATGTCGAGTTGAGCAAGGGCCGGCCGCGCCGTAACCTATCCGCAAAACATGGAGGAAACCTGCATGTCCACCCTGATCATCGGCGGCACCGGCTTCATCGGCTCGCGCATGCTGCGTCTGCTGCTGGCGCGTGGCGAGCCCGTTGTCTGCATGGATATCAATCCGAACACGCCCGCAATCGCCGACCTGGCGGGGCGGGTCAAGGTGGTTCGTGGCGATGTCACGCAGTTCGATGACGTGATCGCGGCGATGCTGGCGGAGAAACCGGATCGCGTGATCAACCTTTCCTATTTCCTCGGCAGCGAGCATGCTCCGCATACCGCGCTGAAGCTCAATATCCTCGGGATGGACAATTGTTTCGAGGCCGCGCGGCTGACCGGCGTGAAGCGCGTGGTGTTTGCCAGTTCGCTCGCGGTCAACGGGCAGCAGCACCATTTCGGTGATCGCGCAGTCACCGAGGACGACTTCCGCCACGGCGACTATCAATACGCCGTGCACAAGATATTCAATGAGGAGCAAGCAAAGGATTATCGCGCAAAGTACGGCATGTCGATCACCGCGGTGCGTCCGGCGAATGTCACGGGGCCGGATAAGGTGCGTGGCTCGGTCGACCACGTGAACTGCATCACTCAGCCTGCGCGCGGTAACCCGATCAGCTTCCCACATAAGGACGCGATGCGCTGTCCAATCCATGTGGATGACATCGCGGAAGTGTTCGCCCGCGTCACGCTGGCCGATGCGCCGAAGCATAATGTCTACAACACTGGCGGCACGGCGATCAGCCTGGGTGATCTCGCCGCGATGGTGAAGGAATTCCTGCCTGACGCACGGATCAGCTTTCAGCACGAGACGGGTGGAAGGGAAATCTCTGGCAACTATCTGATCGACAACACACGGCTGGTGCAGGAGTTCGGCGTGCAATACCTGCCCTACCGCCAGCGAGTGTTGCAGATCGTCAACGAGGTGCGCGCCGCCGAGGGGCTGCCGCTGGTCAGGGGATGACGCGCATGGCGGCGAACATGCACTGGGTTGGCACCTGGACGGCGGCGCCGGCGACCGCCGATGGGGTGGCGTTCAGCAACCAGACATTGCGGATGCATCCACGGATCAGTCTGGGTGGCCGCATCTTGCGCGTGCGGCTATCGAATGCGCACGGCAACCGCCCGATTACCGTCGGTGCCGCGCATGTGGCGCTGCGCGCCGCCGGCGCGGGGATCGTGGCGGGGTCGGATCGGGTGGTGCGATTCGGCGGCGAACCCTCGACGATCGTCGCCGCGGGGTCGCTGGCGATCAGCGATCCGGTGGAGCTTACAGTGCCGCCGCTGGCGGACCTATCGGTCAGCGTCTATCTGCCCGGCGATATTCCGGCCGGCCTGCCGGTCACCGGCCGCTATGCTCGGCAGACAAACTACGTGTCGCCGCCTGGCGATTTCACCGCAGTTGAGGTGATGCCGATTGGGCGCATCTCGGATGAGTGGTATTTCCTCGGTGGCGTCGATGTCGTGGCGGAGGCGAGCACTGGTGGGATCGTGGCACTCGGTGACTCGTTGACCGATGCCAATATTTCTACGCCTGATGCGTTCTGTCGTTGGCCCGACCAGCTCGCGCGGCGGCTACAGGCGCGGGCCGGCAGCCGGGCGTTCGGTGTGATGAACCAGGGGCTGGGCGGCAACCGCATCCTGCACGACCTGCGCGGCGACAGCGGATTGCGGCGGTTCGACCGCGACGTATTGGCGCAACCCGGCGTGACGCATGTGCTCGTGATGCTGGGGACCAACGACCTGCGCAACCGCTGGGCCAAGCCGGAGGAGGAAGTGACCGCTCCGGCATTGATCGCCGGGCTGAGGCAGATGGCTCTGCGTGCGCACGCGCGTGGGATCAAGATATTCGGCTGCACGCTGACCCCGTTCGAGAACGAAACGTTCCTGAAGGGTGCATGGACGCCGGCGCGTGAGGCCGTGCGTCAGGCGGTCAATGTGTGGATCCGCAGCGGTAGTGCGTTCGACGCGGTGATCGACTTCGATCAGGGACTGCGCGATCCGGATCACCCGACCAGCATGCTGCCGATCTATGACTGCGGTGATCACCTGCACCCGAGCGATCTGGGCTACAACCGGATGGGCGATGTGATCGATCTGGCGTTGTTCGAGTAGGAGATCACATTCTCGCCCTCCCCTTGAGGGCTTGGGCCGAAAAGCGGACCAAGATTGGGGGGAGGGGGCGGAGCGCCTCTTACCTCGAGAGGAAGGGGGTATCCTCCTCAGCCATGACTCGGGAGAAACGATAACGCGTCAGTCGGATCGGCTGATTGCCTCACACCTTCTCCGCATGCCACGGCAACCGCCACAGCTCGGCGTTGCACAGCTTCCCCGCCAATGCGTCGGAGATGGCGTCGAACAGGCGCTCGCCCTTCTCCCTGCTGGCAGCATCAGGATTACCAATCACCCCTGATGCCGATCGCGCGCCGATCGCGCGCCAGCGATACACCCCGCCACCGACCACATCGCTGACATCCGGCGTCATGTTCACTTTCGCCAACGGAATGCGGTCCTGCGCCACCAGCTCCGGCCGCACTGCCATCATCATCGAGGTCTCGGCCTCGCACGCATGCTGCAGCCCGCCCTGGGTCTCCAGGATCTTCGCGATCGCCACCGCCGCGGCGTACCAATAGGTGAACTGCACGATTGGCACGCCAAGCTTCGGTGTCAGTTCATCGGTGATGGTGCGCAGTGCGTTTTCGTTGCCGCCGTGCGCGTTCAGCAGCACGACGCGCTTGAACCCGTCGCGCAGCACGGAGCGGACCACACCCTCGACCACCGCGCTGAACGCGGGAAAGTCCAGCGTGACCGTGCCGGAGAAGCTCATGTGATGCTCCGACAGGCCGGTCCACAACACCGGCAGCACCACTACGGCCTGGCCACGCGCGGCGGTCTTGCGGGCGGTGCGCGCCGCGACCTCCTCGCCCAGGCGGGAGTCGACCTCGACCGGCAGATGCGGGCCGTGCTGCTCCAGCGAGGCGATCGGCAGGATCACGATCGCGTCCTGCTGCGCCAGCTCGCGCAACTGATCGGCGCGCAGCCGGCGCCATTCAACTTCGGTGGTATCGGCCATCGCCATTCTCCCCTGCTTCGCCTAGCTATGGGGCCACGGATTTGGCGGCGACGAAAGGGAGCCACACGATGAACCTGCATCGGCTGTTGCAACGGCGTTTGGCAACGGGAAAACCCGTGCGCGTTGGGCTGATCGGGGCCGGCAAGTTCGGCTCGATGTTCCTGGCTCAGGTGCCGACCACGCCCGGCATCGAGGTCGCGGCGATCGCCGATCTGGCCCCCGACCGCGCGAAGGAGGCCTGCCGCCGCGTCGGTTGGAACAGCGCGCGGATCGAGGCGACACGCTTCACCGACGATGCGGCCAAGCTGCTCGCCGCGCCGGACGTGGAGGTCGTGGTGGAAGCGACCGGCCACGCCCCGGCCGGCATCGCCCATGCCCGTGGCGCGATCGCCAACGGCAAGCACATCGTCATGGTGAATGTGGAGGCGGACGTACTGGCGGGTCCGCTGCTCGCGCAGCAGGCCGCGCGCGCCGGCGTGGTTTACTCGCTCGCCTATGGCGATCAGCCGGCGCTGATCTGCGAACTTGTGGACTGGGCGCGGGCCTGCGGCTTTGCGGTGATCGCGGCGGGGAAGGGGACGAAATACCTGCCGGAGTACCATGCCTCCACACCGGCGACGGTGTGGGGCTACTACGGCCTGACGCCGGAGCAGGCGCGTGTCGGCGGGATGAATCCGCAGATGTTCAACTCGTTCCTGGACGGAACGAAGTCCGGTATCGAAATGGCCGCGGTGGCCAATGCCACGGGACTGACCCCACCGCCGGATGGGCTGGGCTTTCCCGCGGTCGGCACGCGGGAACTGGCGGAGACGTTGCGGCCCGGCAATGCGGCCGGCGGCCTGCACCATGCCGGCCAGGTGGAGGTGGTCTCCTCGCTGCATCGCGACGGCAGCGACGTGGCCAACGATCTGCGTTGGGGCGTCTACGTTGTGTTCGAGGCGCCGGGTGACTACACCGCGCGTTGCTTCAAGGAGTACGGCGTGGTGACTGACGCGTCCGGGCGCATCTCGGCGCTGTATCGGCCGTTCCATCTGATCGGTCTCGAACTGAACGTGTCGATCCTGTCGGCGGCCTTGCGCAACGAGGCCACCGGCGCACCGGACGGGTTTCGTGCCGACGTCGTTGCGACCGCGAAGCGTGCTCTGAAAGCTGGTGAGGTGCTGGACGGTGAGGGCGGCGGCTGCGTCTGGGGTAAGCTGCTGCCGGCGCGCACCAGTTTGGAAATCGGCGGGTTGCCGATCGGGCTGGCAAGCTGCGTGCCGTTGATCCGCGATGTTGGGGTGGGGCAGTGCGTGAGCTGGGCGGATGTACGCATCGAAGAAACCGATGGCGCCGTGCAGTTCCGCCGGGAGATGGAGCGGACATGCTCGTAGGGCGGAAGAGCGCTGTGCCTTCCGCGGGAACTGGCGGCAGGCGCTTCGCTTTTCCGCCCTACGCCGGAATCGGGGCGATCTCCCGTAGCCGCGGCAGGACTTCCTTGGCGAACAGGCGGATCCCCTTTTCCGATTCCGCGTGCGTCATGAAACCGGATCTCCCGATCATCGCCAGGTGCCCGAAGCCGCCGACCTTGCCGTAGAACTCCATGATCTGGCGATAGACGCTGTCTGGGTTTCCAGCGAACAAAATGCCCTGTGCCATCGCCTGCTCCGGCGTGATCGACATCAGTTTCGCCGCGTTCTGATTGGCCGGCGCCACACCCTTTTCCGCGTTCGCCAGGCTTGGCGCGGCGTCGGTCTTCGGCTTGGTACGATACGCCTGCGCAGCGATATGCGGCGGCGCGGTGCCGGGCAGGAACTTCGAATATTGCGGCGCCGATTTCAGGCTGGTGTTGAGAAACCACAGCAACTTGCTGCCGATGTTGATGCCTTCTTCCTCGGTTTCCCCTACATAGACCAACGCCGCGTACGCGAAATTGTCTGTCGTCACCGTGGGCAACCCCGCAGCCACGCGCGCCTGCCGGTGCGCCTGGTAGGCACGCTTCGTCCCCTCCGGGCCGCGCAGCACCAGCACCTGCACCATGCCGCGGCGTCCGACCTCGGCGGCGGTCTCCGGATCGCCGGTGGCCGCCCATAGGCGGGGATGCGGTTGCTGCCACGGCCGCGGCCAGATATTCACGTGACGATGCGTGAAGTGCTTGCCCTGCCAGGAGAACGGTCCGTCCTGGTGCGTTAGCGCCTTGCGGATCAGGTCGATCGCTTCCCAGTAGCGCTCGACATTGTTCACCGGGTTGGCGTTGTTCGACGCCATTTCGCTACCGCCTGACTTCACGAAACCGATCTCCAGCCGCCCGCGAGAGATTACGTCCGCCGTCGCGTATTCCTCGGCGATGCGCACCGGTTCCTGGCGCAGCGACACCAGCGTGCCGAGGCTCAGGATTCGCACTTTGCGCGTCTGCCGCGCCAGAATGCCCAGCAGCAACGGGTTGGCCCCGAGCAGCGAGTTGATCCCCGCATGGTGCTCAACCGCGATGACGTTCAGGCCCATGTCGTCGCACAGCAGGAATTCATCGACCACCTGCTCGAACAGGTCGGCGGACAAATGCGGATCGCACCAGCGGTTCGGCAGGCTGCCACGCACGGAGTCTGTTGCATCCAGCACTTCCTGCGGCACGAAAGGATAAGGGACCTCGCATTGCCACCATGCGTCCATCGTGCCGGCTCCGTCAGTCGTTCAGGAAATCGAGCACGCGGCCGACAAATTCGGCCGGCTGCTCGATCTCCGGATGGTGCCCTGCCTGCTCGATCAGCGCGAAGTGGGCGCCTGGGATCAGCCTTGCATAGGCGCGGCCATAGTCAGGCGTCACGATGCGATCGCTCGCGCCCCATAGTACCAGCGTCGGCACATCGATCCGCCGCAGCCAATAGGCCAAGCGCGGGCTGTGCATGTAGGGATGCCACCCGTACAGCGACAGCGCGTCCCAGTTGCGCGCCCGCTCGACCAATTGCGCATCCGTCATGGCATCGTAATCAGGCGACCAGCGGCTGGGATCGTGCCAGCTCCGCCGCTGCACTTCGTCAGGTGAGGTGTTGAAGACGTCGAGAATGTCAGCGGTCTCGCGGTCACCGACCTTGATGCCGAGGGGGTCTACCAGCACCAGCCGATCGATCCGCTGACAGGACATCACGGCGACCTCCGCCGCCAGCCAGCCACCGAAGGAGAATCCGATCAGCGTGACCTTGTCGTGCAGCAGCGCTTCCAGGACATCCAGATAGAGCCGCGTCAGGTCATAGACCGTTTCGAATCCGTCTGGCCGCGGTGAGTGACCGAACCCCGGGTGCGACGGTGCGATAACCGCGGCGTGTGCGGCCAGCCGCTGGAAGAAAGGAATGTGTGGACTGAAGGTCTGCATGCCATGCAGCAGCAACACGGGCCGTCCCGTGCCACGCCGCACGACCTCCAGCTCCATGCCACACACCGCCATCCGCTCGGCGGTTCCGACAATCGCACTCATTCGCTTGGTATCCCCCCTCGGACGATGGCGTCACATCCGACGCGTCGCGGATACTGTATTCGATGGCGGCTGGCCTCGGCGCGGGGGCAGTAGAATACGGTTTGCGTCCGCCGACAATGAACGGCGCGTCCGTGACGAGCGCAGATCGCGTGAACGAAAATAGGCCGGGACAAAGTCCCGGCCTACGCTTCACTCAGTCGATAGCCCTGCGCTGACGGCGCGCGCTGGCGCGGCTACTCCGCCGCCAGCGGTGCTTCCTCCGCATCCTCGGTCGCCAGCATCATGTTCGATACCACGCCCGACTGCTCGCGGACCTTCGCCTCGATGCGGTCGGCGATGTCCTTGTGGTCGCGCAGGAACTGCTTGGCGTTCTCGCGCCCCTGGCCGATCCGCTGGCTGTCATAGCTGAACCAGGAGCCCGACTTCTCCACCACGCCGGCCTTCACGCCCAGGTCGATCAATTCGCCGACCTTGCTGATGCCCTCGCCGTACATGATGTCGAACTCCACCTGCCGGAACGGTGGCGCCAGCTTGTTCTTCACCACCTTCACACGGGTCTGGTTGCCGACCACCTCTTCGCGTTCCTTGATCTGGCCGATCCGCCTGATTTCCATGCGGATCGAGGCGTAGAACTTCAGCGCGTTGCCACCGGTCGTGGTTTCCGGGTTGCCGAACATCACACCGATCTTCATGCGGATCTGGTTGAGGAAGACCAGCATCGTGTTGCTGCGCGAGACGCTGCCGGTGAGCTTGCGCAGCGCCTGGCTCATCAGCCGCGCGTGCAGACCCATGTGGCTGTCGCCCATTTCGCCTTCCAACTCGGCGCGTGGCACCAGCGCAGCGACGCTGTCGATCACCACCACATCAACCGCACCGGAGCGCACCAGTGTGTCGCAGATTTCCAGCGCCTGCTCGCCTGCGTCGGGCTGGCTGATCAGCAGGTTGTCGACGTCGACGCCCAGTTTGCGCGCGTAGGTCGGGTCCAGCGCATGCTCGGCATCGATGAACGCACAGGTGCCGCCACGCTTCTGCGCCTCAGCGATCGCGTGCAGCGCGAGCGTGGTCTTGCCCGAGCTTTCCGGCCCGTAGATTTCGAGGATTCGCCCGCGTGGCAGGCCGCCGATCCCCACCGCCAGGTCGAGCCCCAGCGAGCCCGAGGGGATCACCTCGATCTGTTCGTCGCCGGACCGCTGGCCCATGCGCATGATCGAGCCCTTGCCGAAGGCCCGCTCGATCTGCGCCATTGCGGCATCCAGCGCCTTGTTCTTCTCCATGCCAGCTTCCCCTGTGCTCCGCGGTGTCTACAACTACAAGTCTCAGTCACACGCCTTTTGCTCGCTTATAGATTGTGCGCTGTGCTGTCGTATGAAGCAAGTGAGCATAGCGCAAACCCCCATCACGGCCCAGTATTAACCATCTGTTTGATGTATGTTCTTATGCTGCCCGATTTGGCAAGAACAATATGGCAACTATCCCATCGCCTTGTCGCCGAACGTGCGGACCTTCGCACCAGCCCGTCTTGCCTCCGCACCGGTTAGCCGCGCCGCTAGGTCTAGCAGCTCCGATGTCGCATAAGGCTTTGGCAGAAAAGCAATATCTGCCGCCGCCAGATCCCGCAGCCGCACCGGCTCGGCATAGCCGGAGACCAACACCGCCGGCACGGCAGGGCAAATCTGGCGCACCGCGCGCACCAGCGCGGGCCCGTCCATCCCCGGCATGACCACGTCGGAAACAACAACCGACAGTTGCGACTCGGGAGAGCCATCCAGGCTTCCCAGCATTTCCAGTGCCGTTTCGGCGGTCTTTGCCGCGAGCACACGCCACCCGGCACGGGTTAGCGCGCGAGCCAGAACAAGCCGCACCGCCGCCTCATCTTCCACCACCAGTGCGACCCGGCCGCCGCCAGCCGCCGCCCGTGGCTCCGCGGGTGGTGTCGGGACGGGCAATGTTGGCGCGGGTGACGTTGACGCGGGTGACGTTGACGCGGCTGGCTGCTCCTTCGTCTCATGTCGCGGTAGATACACGACGACGCGGTTCCGACGCCGAGCCGGCTCTGCACATCAAGGAAACCGCCGGATTGGCGGACGATGCCCAGCACCGTGGACAGGCCCAGGCAACACCGCCCAGATTAGCGCTGGCCAGATTTGCGCCGGTCACATTGGCGCCGGTCAAACTCGTGCCGATACTGGCACTGCCTTGGGCGGGCTTGGTAGTGAAGAACGGCTCGAAGATTCGCGGCATCACGTGGTCAGGAATGCCATCACCGGTGTCCGTGACGGTGATAGTCGCATACCGGCCAGGTGGCATGGTTTCCCGACCGATCAGGCGCGGTCGGTACACCGTGGCGTGGCCGCTGGACAGCGTCAGCGTCCCACCCTCCGCCATCGCGTCCCGCGCATTCACCGCGAGGTTCAGCTGTACCTGATCGAGCTGTCCGGAATCCACCTTCACGCGCCGCCCCGGCTGCTCCAGCGACAGCGCCACCGTCACCTTCTCGCCAAGCAGCCGCCGCAGCAAGCGCGCGGTGTCTTCAATCGCGGCATTCACCATGATGATCCGCGGCTGCAGCGCCTGCTGACGCGAGAACGCCAACAACTGGCGAACCAGCGCCGCACCGCGTTCGACGCCACGCCTGATCTGCCGCGCGTCCTCGGCGGTCTCCGCCGTCGTGTCCACGCGATCGAGGATGGCAGCCGCGGCGCCAAGAATGGCCGTCAGCAGATTGTTGAAGTCATGGGCGATCCCGCCGGCCAGCTGCCCGGCGACCCGGAGCCGGCGTTCATGGTTCGGGTCCGATACGGGCCGCGGCGGTGTCCCCGTGCTGCTCATTGCCGCGGAGTCGGGCGGCCCGCGCCGCCCCTACCCCTGCGGCTGAGGCGCCAGACATAGGCAATGATCTCCGCCACAGCCTTGTAATGCTCGGCGGGAATGTCGGTAGCGAGCTCGACGCGATGCAGCGCACGCGTGAGCGGCGGGTTGACGACCAGCGGCACCCGGTTGGTTTCCGGCACCTCACGGATGCGTGCGGCCATCGAATCGACGCCCTTTGCCACGACGCGTGGTGCCGCGGTCTTAGCCCGATCGTAGACCAGCACGACAGCGTAGTGCGTCGGGTTGGTGATCACCGCGGTCGCCTTCGGCACCGCGGCCAGCATGCGCCTGCGGGCGCGTTTCATGCGAAGCTGGCGGAACCACATTTTCACCTTGGGATCGCCGTCGGTCTCCTTATGCCCGTCGCGGATGTCCTGGCGGCTCATGCGCATCGTCTTGGCGTGGTGCAGCCGAACCCACAGCAGATCCGCCGCGGCGATGACCGTCTGCGCGAGCAGTACCGC
>DASRQX010000258.1:0-2813 GCA_035696165.1 Acetobacteraceae bacterium
GGCGTCCTCAGGACCTTATCGCCGCTCCCTGTGGGGCGATCAATAAAACGCCACTCGGCAATCGTGGATCCGTAGCCCGGCCCTGCACGTCGCTGCCACAGCCGAACCTCGGCCGCAAACCGCCTCAACCCCGCCACCCACCGCCAGCCCGTGTTTTCACACGGCCTCCGCCTAAAGTGCCCGCCCTTCCGGAAAAATGTCCTTGGCCCCCCTGGCGCCAACCGTTGGTTTATCAAACGATGTCCGTCGCACTGAGCACCGCCGGGATTATCTCCTTACGCTCTTGCTGCACCAGCATCCCCACACGTAAAGCTCGGAGCTCGCGGCACCTGCGCCGGTTCCGACACCAGGGATCGTGCGGCGCGCTGAGAGTTACAGGACCGAGAATGCCGCAACGACTCTCTCCACTCCGGATGTGTCTGCCGCGCGGACAAAAAGGTTCGACCCATCGCGACGGCCGCGAGCTCACCTGCCGCATGTTCGATCTTAAGGCGCTGGCCGAAGTGCCCGACCTCTGATGCAGCCGGTTTTGACGCGTCTCCGCCGCCTGCCGTGGTCGGTGTTCGCCGGCCTGACGGCTTTTTTGCTGGCGTTGGGGATCTGGGCCGGCGCCAGCGATACGGTGCGCGACCCGGCGCGGGAGCGCGTGGTCGATCGCCTGGCGCCCCTGCTGTTCCGCTCGGCGCCGGTGCGACCGGAGGCCGTGATCGTCGACATCGACCGTGCCGCGCTCGCACGCCTCGGCGCCTGGCCGTGGCCGCGCGGACAACTTGCCCGCGTGGTCGCGGCGGCGGCGGAGGGAAAGCCCGCGGTCATCGCCTTGGATTTGTTGCTGGCCGGGCCAGACCGTTGGTCCGCCGATGGCGATGCCTTGTTGGCGAATGCTCTGGGTCTGGCGCCTTCGGTACTCGGTTTTGCTTTGGAGACGACGGAGGTCGGCCGCGACCTGCCGGCCACTCCGGTGCTTTCCCGCCATAAGATGTTTTTGCCGGGCCTATGGCGGGCACCGGGCTTCGTGGGGCCAGCACCGCCGTTGACCGGCGCCGCGGCGGGTTTCGGTGCACTGGTCATGGCGGCGGACCCCGACGGCCCGATCCGGCGGGTTCCCTTGCTGGTGATGACCGACGGCGTCGCCCGCCCAGGGCTCGCCGTAGAGACGATCCTGCTTGCGCGAGGAAGTGGTGCGTTGATGATTGACGACGATGGCGCCTTGCGGATCGCCGAATTCGCCGCGCCCCTCGGATTGGACGCGCAACTTCGCCTGCCAGGACCACCGGAAAACTGGTCCGGCCAAACAATCCCGGTCACCAGGCTGCTGGATGATCCGGCCGCCCGTGCATCACTCGCCGGGAAGATCGTCCTGATCGGAGGCAGCGCCCCTGAACTGGGCGGTCTGCGCGTGACCGCTGCCTCGCCCGCGACTCCGTCCGTTTGGCTGCAGGCGGAAGCGATCGCCACCATTCTGCGCGGGAACGTCGTTGTCCGGCCGTACTGGGCTGCCACCGCCGAACTGATCGCCTCGGTCCTGTTGGGAGCGATCGGTCTGTTGCTGGCGGCTCGGACGCGGCCATTGTTTGCGGGCGTTCTAATTCTGCTGATCTGCTTCGGCTGGAGCTGTGCCGCCGTCGCCGCCGCGCCCGGCAGTGGCCTGCTGATTGACCCGGTCGGCCCGCCCGCACTCGCACTTGTCGGCTTCATCGTGGCCGTCATGACCCGTTTCGTGCGAGACGAGTGGCACGCGCGCATGCTCCGGCTCAGCTTCGAGCAACATCTCGCGCCCGAAGTGGTCCGCCGAATCGCAGCCGACCCCGGCGCATTGCGGCTGCACGGAGAGATGCGCGAGATCACCGCCTTGTTCACCGACATCGAGGGCTTCACCAGCATGACCGAGCGCGCTCAACCGGCCGATCTGGTCGCGCTGCTGAACGCTTACTTCGAGGCAACGACCCGGATCATCACCGACCATGGCGGCATGATCGACAAGATCGTCGGCGACGCTATCCACGCGATCTTCAACGCGCCGTTCTCGCTCGACGACCATCCCGCCCGCGCGGTCGCCAGCGCATTGGCGCTGCTGGAGGTGTCGGAGACGATGCGCGCGACGCCCCTCGGTCGGCAATTGCGGCTTGGCCGCACACGGGTGGGCATCGAGACCGGATCGGCGATCGTCGGCGACATCGGCGGCAGCCGGAAACTCGACTACACCGCGCACGGCAATGCGATGAATGCCGCGGCGCGGCTGGAAGCAGCAAACAAGGGTTTCGGATCGAGCATCTGTATCGGTCCCGGCACGGCCGCGCGGCTCGATCCGAGGTCGCTGCGGCCTATCGGCAAGCTTGTGCCGCGTGGCCAGAGCCACGAAGTTACCGTCTATACGCCGGCGCAGATTTCCGATCCGCCCCCACGGGCCGAGTGAGGTGAGGCCGGGTGGTGAAGACGCCTTAACGCGTGAACTGGGCCATCGCCGCGGCGACGCGCACCGCCCCCCAGACAGCGGGCGGTGAGGGGTCAGCGCCCGGTGCGGCAAGGTCAGTGCCCTGGCCTGGGCCCAGATGCACCGCGGTGTTTACCCCGACCACCATGACCGCACCGCGCTCCACGAACACGCCAAAGACGCCGGCACTTGGACCAGCGAAAAACCGCGTACCGCGCACCGCGATCAGCCCGAACGGCGAACGTACCGCCGAAGCGTCCGACCCGTCCTTCGGATCGTGATCGTAAAGAATTGCCCCGCGGTCCAGGTTCAGGATACCACCGGCGTTGACGATGAATTGGTCAATTCGCAATTGCGTCTCGGCGCCGAGCCGGACCTT
>DASRQX010000259.1:0-3655 GCA_035696165.1 Acetobacteraceae bacterium
CCCCTCCAGCCAAGCCAAGGCCAATCCTAGCCAACCCAGACCTTAACCAGACCAATCAGATACCCCCACACTCGCATGTGAAAATACCCCATAGGACGCCGCCAACGTATCCCTTCCTAGCCTATGCAATTGTCAAAGAGCGATGCAGACGAAACCGCCGCGAACCAGACCGGCCCGCGGCGAGAGGCGCTTTCTAGTCGCCACCCTCAGCAGTGTCAACGACCTGTCACACTCATTCCGCATCGCTGATGGATTTTCAACAGACCTTTGATATTTCCTGCAAACTTCGCCAAATCGCCGCGCACGGCAGGCCGTCGCGTGAGGGAAGGGCGGGGCTTCGCCCCGGACCCCACCATGAGGCTTTGCCCCATGGACCCCCACCACAGGCGGAGCCTCTGGACTCCATCCATTTTGATTGGGGCACGGGAGGGGGCACTGGGCCGGCCTGGGCTGCCGCCATCACACCGGCAGTCGGCCGGCGTGATGGCGGCAGCCCAGGCCGGCACAATGCCCCCTCCCGTGCCCCAATCAACTGAAGGGTTCCAAGGGCTCCGCCCTTGGCGGGGATCCAAGGGGCAGCGCCCCTTGGTGGGGTCCGGGGCAAAGCCCCGCCCTTCCCTCACGCGGTGGCTCGGCGCGCACGTGGTTGAGGAAGGCGCAAAGGGCGCTTGACAGGTAGGCTTCGCGCCGGTGGATGAAGACGGTGGTCACCAATGCCTCGGCCGGCGGCAGCTGGTGCAGGCTGACGCGGCCGGACTGCCAGACCGGGCCGACCAGCGCGCGCGGCAGCAGGGTGATGCCGAGGCCGGCCGCGACACATCCGAAGATTGCTTCCAGCGTGCCGAACTCCAGCAGCCGTGGCACCGCGATGCCGCGGCGTGCGAGCAGCGCCTCCAGCCGCTGGCGGTAGGAGCAGCCGGCGCGCAGCACGACGATTCGCGCGATGCCGCCCTGCGTCGCTGCTTCGATCGAGGCCAGGCCGGGAGCGGCCAGGATCGCCAGTTCCTCCTCGAACATTACCCGCTCGACCAGCGACGGGTGTGCCACCGGGCCGCAGACGAAGGCGCCCTCGAGCCGGCGGTCCAGCACGGCCTCGATCAGTTCCGTGGTGGTGCCGGGACGCAGCGCGAGATCGACCTCGGGGCAGGCGGCGGCGTAGCTCGCGATCAGCGGCGACAAGCGCAGCGCGGCCGTGGTTTCTAGCGAGCCGATAGTCAGCGGGCCACCGGGCAGGCCGTCGTCGCGCGTGGCGCGGGCGGCGTCGGCCAGCAGCCAGGCCAGGCGCCGCGCGTAGGGCAGCAGACGCTGGCCGGCCGCGGTGAGGGCGACACCGCGGCTGTGGCGCTCGAACAAGGGGCAGCCCAGTTCGGTCTCCAAGGCGCGGATCCGGGCGGTGACGTTGGACTGGACAGTGTGCAACTCGGTGGCGGCGCGATTCATGCCGCCGGTGCGGGCGACGGCTTCGAACACCTTGAGCTCGGCGATATCCATGCGGGCGGCTCCGATCGGGTATCGTCCGGAGAGATCGATTTTATCACAACCAATCGTTTGATTGCATCAGGCGGAGCGGCTAAGCCGCCGCGCATGTATAGGGCGGCGCTTGTCATGGGGCCGCACATGTCACGGGGTGGCACGACATTGCGATCACCTGTTCCGATTGCGCTTGGCGGGCTGATTGCGATGGCAGTGGGGCTTGGCGTCGGTCGTTTCGTTTACACGCCGATCCTGCCGCCGATGCTGGCCGCGCTGGGGCTGAGCAAGTCCACGGCGGGGCTGATCGCCTCGGCGAATTTCGCCGGCTACCTGATTGGCGCGCTGGGCGCCATGCGCACGAATTTGCCTGGCTCGCGCCGCGCGTGGCTGCTGGGTGCGCTGCTGGTCAGCGCGGCGACGACGGCCGCGATGGGACTGACCATTTCAGTCGTTGCGTTCATGGTGCTGCGCTTCGCGGGCGGGGTGGCGAGCGCGTTGGCGCTGATCCTGGCCTCGGCGCTGGTGCTCGACCGGCTGGCGGAGGTTGGTCGGCCGGGATTGATGGCGGTGCATTTTGCCGGGGTCGGCAGTGGAATTGCCGTGTCGGCTGCCCTGGTGGCGACGTTGCTTGCCACGGGTGGGAGTTGGGCGGCGATGTGGCAGGCGAGCGGTGCGGTGTCACTGCTGGGCGCTCTGGCGGTGGCGCTGCTGGTCCCGGCGGGTGGGGAACCGCCGCCCGTGCAACGATCGTCGCAGAGCACGGCGCGCGATCCGCGTCTGCTGCGGATCACACTGGCCTATGGGTTGTTCGGCTTCGGCTATGTCATTACCGCAACGTTCCTGGTGGCGATCGTGCGCGCGACCCCGGCGATTCGGGCACTGGAGCCGGTGATCTGGATCGTGGTCGGGCTAGCCGCGGCACCCTCGGTCGCGTTGTGGAGTTGGCTGGCCCGGCGGATCGGCATCCAGGCCGCTTTCGCGATCGCGGCCTTGGCCGAGGCGGTCGGGGTGTTGGCCAGCGTCGTGTGGCAGAGCGCAACGGGGATCTGCCTGGCGGCGCTGCTGGTGGGCGGGACGTTCATGGGGCTGACAGCGCTAGGCCTGGTGCGGGGGCGGGAGTTGGCCCAGGGGGATCCGCGGCGGGTGATGGCGGCGATGACCGGGGCATTTGGTGTGGGTCAGATCATCGGGCCGACGCTGGCCGGCGTGTTGTCGGATGCGCTGGGAGGGTTCGCGGTTCCCTCGGCGGTGGCGGCCGGGGCGCTTGTGGTGGCGGCTTGGCTCGCACGGCGGTAGCGTTGGCAACCGCCACGATGGACTATCCGTTTGCAGCGGCTAGGGCGCGCAGCCGCCTGGTTCCGCCGCCGAGGATCGGAACCGTTACGCATTCACCATCTCGGTGCGGTATTTCGCCAGCAGCGAGCCTGCCTTTTTCTGCCGCTCACCGATTTCCTGTGGGGTGAGCTTCGGCGGCGGCGCGGCTCGGCTGTCAACCAGGTCACCGACCGCCAGGAAGAACTCTTCCAGTCCTGCCGGCGTGGCCGTGCAGAGCATCCGGACGGCGGCGTCAGACGCGTTCTTGAAGACGTGCGGCGCGTTGGCGGGGATGTTCACGGTGGATCCCGCGCGGACGGTAGATGTCTTGCCACGGAAGGTGAATTCAAGTTCGCCCTCGAGGAGGGTAAACATTTCCTCGAAATCGTGACGATGCAGCGGCGGTCCGCCACCGGGCGGCACATGCATGTCGATCAGGCAGTAGCGGCCCGCGGTCTCGACCCCACTGACGAGGATCGTGTAGGTGTCGCCGGCAATGGAGACGTGGCGCAGTTTTGGACTGTCAGGGTTGGCGACCGTCAACTCGCGCCGCGGGTCGTCTGGTGGAATGCCCGCTTCGGGTTGGGATGGGGGCTTGGTGCTGTTGGTCATCGTGCGTCTCCTGTGTCGATCGGCGTGGCGGGAGGCGCTTCGCTTTTCCGCCCTACCGCGCCTTGTCGTGTGGTGCGAGAGCCAGGTGCGTAAGTGGGTCTCGGACAACAGATTCCAGCTCGGGCTGGAAAACCGCTCCCACCCGCCCTATAGTTCGATCATGGATGCTATAATCGACAAGACCCTACCCGGTTGGCTTGCGGAGTCGCTGGAACGCAGCGATGCCCAGATTGCTGCCGGGCAGGTGGTGCCGATT
>DASRQX010000260.1:0-1732 GCA_035696165.1 Acetobacteraceae bacterium
CTTAAGCCGCGTTCAGCGTGATGTTTTGCATCACGTTGTTGTGGTAGCCGGCCGGATTGAACAGCAAGGCCGCGGTCTGGGTCTGGCCGATCTTGTTGGTGGCGTTGATCATGACCGTATTCTTGCCGCGCTTGGCCTTGAGCTGGAACGTCCACGGCCGGAAGGCGTAGCGGCCGAGATCTTCGCCGAGCGTCGCCACCGACCAGGTCTTGCCGCCATCGGTGGAGGCTTCGACGCCAGTGATGCCGTAGCCGCCGTCCCAGGCCAGGCCGCTGACCGTGTTTTTGCCGGCTTTCACCTTGGCGCCGTCGGCGTGGCTGGTGATCAGCGAGTTGACGACGATCTCGGTGATCGGCGTCGAGGTGGCGTTTTCCTGGGAGACGAAACGCGCCACCACCGGGAACATGCCGACCGGAATGCGGTAGGCCGGGTTCATCCAGAAACCGCCCTGCGGCTTGGTCAGCGCGGTCACGCTGATGAGATGCTTCATCCAATAGGTGCCGGTCCAGCCCGGCACGATGAGGCGGGCCGGATAGCCGTTGAAATGCGGCAGCGGCGCGCCGTTCATTTCATAGGCAATCAGCGTCGATTCATCGACCGCCTTCCACACCGGAAGGCTCTTGATGAAGTCGGGCGTCTTGTCGAAGGCCGGACCATCGGCGCCGTTGAACGCGATCTCGATCGCCTCCGGCTTGAGCCCGACCATGGCGAGCACGTCTTTCAGCCGAGCACCCTTCCAGCGCGCGCAGCCCGTGGCGCCAAAACCCCATTCGACGCCGGCGACGTGCGGGCTGGAGAGGCCACGGCGGTTGCCCGAACATTGATTGACCGCGACGATTTCGGAGGCCGGCAGCTTTTTCAGGTCGTCGAGGGTGAGCTCGGTCTGGCCATTGGCGCCGTCGCCGCCGACCGCGATCTTGTAGGTCGCGGCATCGACGTCGGGGATGTCGGAAAGATGATAGCGGACGAAGAACTCATCGTTCGGCGTGATCGGGGTGCGCAAATAATCCAGCGGCGCTTCGTAGTTCGGCGGCCGGTAGGCGAGCCGGATCAGCGGCTTCTTGCCCGGCAGCGCCTCCATGGTGGCGGACTCGACGACGCCCCCCGGCACCCCTGGATTGACCGGTGCTCCTGCAGCCCGGCTTTCGGCGAGCTTCGGCCAACCGCTGCCGGCGAGCGCCAGGCCGGCGCCGGCTGCGCCCAATACGAATCGTCGCGTGAGCATGGCATATCCTCCCTCGCGCATTTGTTTTGGCTTGGCCCTCCCTCCGGAGCGCCAAGCTATGCGATGGTTCTACTGCATCGCCTGTCCGCAGAATAACGTGACAAAAAGTCCGCCGATACGAGGAAATTGTTCTGTGAGAGCTGTTTGGCGGCGTGCAGGGCGGAACCCTGGGGCGCTCGAGACCGTTGCCGGGGCGCTATTGCCGGCGGCCGAAGCAGGCTACAGTGGCGGCAACGGAGAGCGAGGTGCCATGCGCGCATTTGCCGTCACAGTTGCCGTCTTGGCCGTATATGCGGCCCAGGCCGGTTCTGCCGACGCGGCGACCAAGAGGCAGCTGGCGCAGGCCCCGGTGATGCGGACCGCAAACGGCACGGTGATCCAGCCCTCCAGGACCATCATCCACGACCAGTACGGCCGCACCACGGTGATCGTCATTCCGCGGCGCTCTTATCTCGAGACCGGCACCGAAGTGTCGGTCGGCGACCGCAAATTCACGGACTACGCGTT
>DASRQX010000261.1:0-1652 GCA_035696165.1 Acetobacteraceae bacterium
CGCGCGGGCTGCCAGCGGGTCTGTTTCTGGCCGTTGGGTGATGAGCGGCGCCAGATCGAGCTGATCGCGGGCGAGGTCCTGCCTCGAGTGTCCCGCTAAGTCATCCGCGGTCCGGCTTGGTCGTCAGTGGAGGCGGGATACGTCGGTCACGGATGACAACCCCGGTCAGTCACGGCACCGGCGGATTCCTGAGGTGGCGGGTGATTGTCTCCAGGATAGTGATCATGGTGCGCGCGGCAGTTGGCTGGAAAGGAGTCGTCGGGGTGCGTGGCGAAGATGCGTCGGGCTGGCGCGCCGGTGCGCAGCGGTATCACCTCGACGTCCGGCACCGGCCGGGCGACGACCACGCAAGGGTCCCCTTCTTTTGGTTATGATCGCGCGATCCGCCGACGCGGCAGGGGCGGTGCAGGGCCGGCGGACAGCTGGTCTGCGCCGGTCGGCGAGCGCATGATGAGAAGATCCCGCAACCCGCGGGGCCGGCTGGAAGCCGCGCTGTCCGCCGCCCGCACCGTCGGCGATGTCCGGGCGGAGGCGTACGCATCGAGTTTCCTCGGCTGGGACCTATACTTCCTCGGCGATCCCGGTCAGGGCTATCCGCTGGGGCAGACGGCCTTGTGGCTCCACCAGCAGTCGGCTGATCAGATCGGCGTGGTGCTGGCGCTCGCAGGCGGTCGAGCTGATCGCTGCGGGCGGTGCGGAGCGCTCGGATGCGGCAGCGGCCGCGGTGACCGGCGCCACGCCGGTTCCAGCCGGGGTCGTGACGGTCAGACAGCGCGCGCGGCCGAACCGCCCGGCCCAGCGCCCCCGGCGTGCGCGCCGCGCGGGTGGCAACCGGTCAGTCCTGCTCGGTGGCGGGCTTTCCATGGTGCGCCCTCCTTGGGAGGTGAGGTGTCGGCGAAGCCTGAATGCTCCGGCCGCACCGTTCTTGGCGCACCTGACTTCCGTCCCATCAGCGGACTGCGCCCATGTGCAGGGGTGATGCAGCCGGCATGAGGTTCCGGTGGAGATCACGAATTGGTTACAGCTTTCCGGGCGAGCCTCGCCTATGGTGAGGACAAGACGCGCCGACTCTCA
Source organism: Acetobacteraceae bacterium (assembly GCA_035696165.1). Lineage (GTDB taxonomy): Bacteria > Pseudomonadota > Alphaproteobacteria > Acetobacterales > Acetobacteraceae > Palsa-883. The sequence continues at coordinate 1,075 of DASRQX010000261.1, forward strand.
GGCCGGCGCACAGCGGATCTTCGTTCCGCAAGAGCCGAGTTTCCTGTGCCTGTCCGAGTCGAGCGGCACCAGCGTGATACGCGCCGGTACTGACGCGGCGCAGTCGCTTTGGCCAAGGTCGCGGCCGTGATCAATTCACGACCATCCGGCGACAGGGCCGCAACGGCAGGAGAAATGACAATGGATACACAGGTTCCCGGATCAGCACCACCGTTTGTTTCGCCACAGTCAGCCCGGCCGGGGAATGGCCTGGGCGTAGCCGCCCTGGTTCTCGGCGTGGCCAGCCTGGTGGCCGCCGTATCCTTCGTTATGTTCCCTCTCGGGCTACTGGGAGGTCTGGTCGCACTTATCCTCGGCGGCATTGCCGTCACCCGCGGACGGGCAAAGGGCGCTACGAATTTCGGACAGGCCATCGCCGGGATCGTGTGCGGCGCCCTGGCGCTCGTTATTGCCATCGTGTTCGCGGTGCGCTTCGGCACATTCGTGGCGCACAATACAAACGTCTTCACCGCGTTCGACAACTGCATCGCCAAGGCCGGCGATCGCAGCGCAGTCGCCAGCTGCATCGAACACCTCGC
>DASRQX010000262.1:0-20121 GCA_035696165.1 Acetobacteraceae bacterium
CCTCGTCGGGCAGTGATGGAATGGTAACGACTTCGCCCTGGTCGAGACCGGACAGGGCGGCGTCGACCATGTCCTCCGCCGTCATCACGTTCGCGCTCGGCAGATTGCTCACCGGCAGGCCGGCGATATCCCAGAACTCCGTCGCCGTCGCCCCGGGCAGCACGGCCTGAATGCGCACGCCCTTGCCCGCGAGTTCATGATTGAGCGATTGGCTGAGAGCCAGCACGAACGCCTTGGTGCCGCCGTAGACGCCGTTGAGCCTTTCCGGCGCGATCGCCACGATTGACGCGATGTTGATGATGGTGCCGCCGCCTCGCGCGACGAATCCGGGCGCCGTGGCGTAGGTCAGCCGGGTGAGCGCGCCGACATTGAGCCGGATCATCTCGTCCATCTTCGCGACGTCCGAATTGAGCAGCGCTGCGGCTGCGCCGACCCCGGCATTGTTCACCAGCAGCGTAATGCTTGCGTTGGAGCGCAGCGTCGCTTCGATCCGCGCCAGATCTGACTTGTTGGTGAGATCGGCTGCGATCGTCTCGACCGACCGGCCGGTCTCGTCCTTCAGGCGCTGGGCCAATGCCGCGAGCCGGTTCGCATTCCGCGCGACCAGGACTAGGTCGTAGCCGCGCTTGGCAAGGCGGTCGGCGTAGACGGCGCCGATACCCGAGGACGCGCCGGTGATCAGCGCCGTGCCCTTCGTTCCAGTGACTGTCATGTGTCATCTCCTCTATCCGCCAATGGAGGGCGGCCCTTGGCGAAGAGACCTAGGCTTGCCGGCGCTTGGCTCAAATGTCATAAAAACGGCGTTTCAGGACATTGTGCGAGGCGTCCCGTGCAGCGCATCGGTTTCGTCGTCTCCCCCGGCTTTCGCGTGATGACCTTCGCCGTGGCCTCCGTTTTCGAATTCGCGAATATCGAGATGCGTGAGCAGGTCTACGAAGTACGCATGGTGTCCGAGACCGGCGGGTCGGTCCGCACCTCGATCGGCATGACCGTCGCGACGGACCCGTTCGACGAGACCAATTTCGACACCCTGATTGTCGGCCGCGGCACCCAACCGCCGACGCCGGGCCTAATCGAATTCGTGCGGCAGGCTTCGGCGCGGTGCCGGCGGGTCGCCGCGACCTGCCTCGGCGCCTTCATCCTCGCCGAGGCAGGTCTGCTCGACGGCCGCCGTGCGACCACCCACTGGAACCGCGCGCGCGATTTGCAGGCCGGGTTCCCGAAAGTGAAGGTGGATGCAGATCGCATCTTCATCATCGACGGCGCGGTGTGGACCTCGGCCGGGATGACTGCCGGGATCGACCTGGCGCTGGCGATGATCGAACAGGATCTGGGCGCGAACCTGGCCCGGGCCGTCGCCAGGCACCTGGTCGTGTATCACCGGCGTACCGGCGGCCAGTCGCAGTATTCCGCGCTGCTGGACCTGGAGCCCAAATCCGACCGCATCCAGAGCGCGCTGACATATGCGAAGCGCAATCTCGATACGCCGCTGACGGTTGGACGACTGGCCGAGGCGGCAAACCTGAGCCCTCGCCAGTTCAGCCGTGCGTTCCGCGCCGAGACCGGCCAATCACCCGCCAAGGCGGTCGAGAACCTGCGCATCGAGGCGGCCCGCCTGATGATGGAGCAAAGCCGCCATCCGATCGAGGTCATTGCCCGGCAAACGGGTTTTGCCGATCGCGACCGGATGCGCCGCGCCTTCCTGCGCGCCTTCGGACAGCCGCCGCAGGTGATCCGGCGCAACGCGCGTATGGAGGCAGCGGCCTGAGTTGCGGGCGTCGCGCGGAACACCAATGGCCTTTAGTTCCGTGACTACCAACCCGCGCCTGAAATAGCGCGCGCCGAGCCGATCACACGGTGGTCGATGCGCGTCCGCCCCAATACACCACCAGCTTCAGCCGCCGATCGTCGTTCGATTGTAACGTTGCATACTCCGCCGTCAACACGCCATGCCTGGGGTGCAGCAGGCGCTTGCGGCCCGCACCCTGCGGGCACACATCGTGCGCCGCCCACCATTTGCGAAACGGTTCGCTGCGTGTACGCAACAGATCGACCAGCGCCGTAAAGGCGGGATCGCCCGCCCGCGCACCGAAATCGTGCGTCGCGATGCCGCTGGCGGAGCGGTTGCGCACCGGCGCGATTGGCCAGGACCGCGCCATGGAAGCGGCAGGCCGACCGCCGGTCACGACGTGATCGGATGTAGCAGGGCGCACTCGTGGGTCGCGTTCATCTGATCGGTCACCGACTTGGGCAACGCCAGCCCGCGGCGGATTGCATCGGCAACGATGCCGGCGTCGACCGCGTTCAGGTCAAGGTCGGTGATCGAGCTTTTGATCGAACGGCAGAACTGGCGGAGGCTTCCCGTGCTCACGCCGCCTGTCGTCGCGAAGCCGGATCATGCCGCGGTGTCCCAGTCCTTTTGCTTCAGATACGTTGCGACCGTGCCAGGCTCTGCGCGCCGTTGATCAACTGGAACGAGAGCACTTCATCCGGACTGACCGCCCTCTCGGCATCGGTCGCGGTGGTCACGTAATCCGCGCGGCGGCGCGCGCCCGCGGTCGGGAGGCGGGTGTCGCAGATTGCGATGTCGGAGAAAATCGAGGGCTTCGGCGCGGCGAACCGGATGGTCCACGTACCAACCGGCTTGTCGGCCGACGCGGAGGTCCAATCGCCCTCGGCGCCGGGAATATTCAGTGCCACCGTGGCACCGCCGCCCAGCGGCCGATATGCTGATCCAGCAGGTGCTCCTCGTCGATGTTGGTGGTGAACAGCCCTCCGATCGCCTGGTCGATCGCCGTGGCGACATCCTTGGTGGATTGTTGCGTCAGCGTGGTGACCACCGCCGATTCCGGCGACACGAGTTGCGCGACGTTCTGCGCCACCGACAGCGCCATTCCGGCCGCCGCGGATGTGACGCTGTCATTCGCCTTCACACTGAACTGAACGCTGACGACCGCGTTGCCACCGTCCCGCCGGACCAGGAAGAACCAAAAATTCTGTGCCTGGTGGCTGACCAGACGGGGGATCGCCTCGCCGGCGGTGCTGTTGCTGACATGGTCCAGCGTCAGCAGCGGCACCGTCGCGACAAATGGGCCGACGGTCACCTTCGCCGTCAGGTTCAGACTGGTGTGCTCGCCGAACAAAAAGCGCGCGAGGATCGTGCGGGTGGTGTGGGGCAAGCCGCCCGCGGTACCGTCGGCGCCACCGGGCGACACCGCCGCGTCCACCGCCAGCCGCGTGTAGGCGTCGGAAAATCGATCCCTCGCTACACTGTCAATCGTGCCACTCACGGCGGTGGGCGGGGTGATCGAGATGTAATGGTTGACGGTGCCGCCACCCGGTGATGACGGCGGCGCGCCAAGCAGCACTCGGGCCGACGGACCGACCGCCGCGGCGGCAGGCGGAGGCGCTGTGGCGGCAGGCGGTGGCGGTGCGGCGCATCCGGTCAGCAGAAACGCGCCGGACAGAAGCCAAGCGAAACATTTGACCATACGACGGCTCCCGCGACCTGCCTGCCGACTATTTCATTCCGTACATAAATTGTGTTCGTTGGGCTGTCAACCCAACTTGTCGTTTCGCTTGCATGATCGCGAAATCCGTACCGCGCGTCATGCTTGGCGCACCGTGGCCCGCCCGGCCCTGGCCGACCGCGCGCGGTCACGCTAATCATCTTCTTCCGACGACTTCGGCGCAGACCGGGACCAGGGGGTCGGAGACCAGAGCGCGACGGACCAGAGGCCAGGGACCAGGGGATGGAAACGGACTACGTCGTGGTGGGCGCCGGTTCAGCCGGTTGCGTCATCGCCAGCCGGCTTAGCGAAACCGGTGCGCGCGTCACCTTGCTGGAGGCCGGGCCGCCCGACTGGCGCCCCTGGATCCACATCCCCGCCGCCACGCTGAAGCTGCTGCGCCATCCGGTGATCAACTGGAACTACACCGCCGAGGCCGGTCCCGGCAGCGCGGGCCGGCAGATCCACTGGCCGCGCGGTAAGACGCTGGGTGGGTCGTCCTCGATCAACGGCATGCTGTATGTGCGCGGCAACCCTGCCGACTACGACGGCTGGGCGCAGATGGGGTGTCGAGGCTGGAGTTTTGACGACGTGCTGCCGTTCTTTCGCAAATCGGAAGATTACGCTCCCGGCGATCCGGAAATGCGCGGCAAGGGCGGCGTGCTGCGAGTGGAGGACTACCGCACGATCCTTCCCCTGACGCACCGCTTCGTCGAGGCCGCACGCGCCGCCGGCTACACCTACAGCAAGGACCTGAACGGACGCTTGCAGGAGGGCGTCGGCTATTCACAGATGACTCGCAACGGGCGGTTTCGCGGGTCCACCGCGCGCACGTTTCTGGCTGCCGCGAAGGGGCGGGCGAATCTGCGAGTGGAAACCAACGCACTGGCGACGCGCCTGCTGTTCGAGGAGAAACGTTGCGTTGGCGTGGCGTTCCGCCAGGGCGGTGTGGATCGCGAGGTCCGTGCAGCGAAGGAGGTGATCCTGTGCGGCGGCGCGGTGAATTCTCCGCAGTTGTTGCAGATATCGGGCGTTGGGCCGGGGTCGCATTTGCAGTCGATCGGAGTGGAGGCAGTGCACGCCCTACCCGGCGTCGGTGCCAATCTGCAGGACCACTACGTGGCACGGATATCGCACCGGGTGCGGGGGGAAATCTCGATCAACCAGCTCGCGCGCGGCGTGCGGCTGGCGGGTCAGGTCGTTCGGTTCTTCCTGATCGGCAACGGCGCGCTGACGTTCGGGGTGACCTCGGCGCAGGTGTTCACCCGCTCGCGCGAGGGACTTGCCAGTCCGGACCTGCAACTTCTGTTCACCCCCGCCAGCTACGATCCGTCGCTGTTCGGCACGCTGGAGCGCGAGGCGGGCATGACAGTCGCAGTCTGCCCGGTGCGCCCAGACAGCCGCGGAACCATCATGGCGGCGTCGAAGGACCCGTTCGCCAAGGCGCGGATCACGCCGAACTACCTGTCGGCGGCCAGCGACGGGCGCGTGCTGCTATCCGGCATGCGGCTAACCCGGAAAATCTTCGCGCAGGCACCGATCGCGCGGCACAGCGTGATGGAGACGCTGCCTGGCCCCGACGCGACGACCGACGAGCAGTTGCTGGACTACTGCCGCCGCTTTGCCACGACGATCTATCATCCGGTCGGTACCTGCCGGATGGGCGAGGACAACCCGATGGCGGTGGTCGACTCGCGGCTGCGCGTGCACGGACTGGGCGGGCTACGGGTAATCGATGCGTCGGTGATGCCGACGTTGACGACGGGCAACACGAATGCGCCGACCATCATGATCGCGGAAAAGGGTGCGGCAATGATTCGGGAAGATGCGGCCGCGTAGCGGCAGTTCTCTGTATGCGCGATAGTGTTATGATATCGTTATGGTCTGGCTTGACCCGGCCATCCATCGCGGCAGCGGCGGTACGTGGATGGTCGGGGAGAATCCTCCCCGGGCGGGAATTGCCACGCAGTCGATTATTGTGCGCCGCGACAGTCCCCTATGCAAAGCCTTCGCGTGTCCAGCATAGTACGCGCCGCACGCGGTGGCGGCATGGTCGCGTCCCGGCGACAATGGCCGCGGCCGGGCATTTGGGGTTCGCATGGCGGATGAACAGGGCACGCCGGTGGCGCGGCGGCAAATGCGGCTTGGCCTTTCGGTGGCCAGCGTCGGCTATCACTACACCGCCTGGCGCCTGCCGGAGGTGTGTTCGATCGGCGCGATGGACCTGCGGCACCACATCCACGCCGCACAGATCGCCGAACGTGGCAAGATGGACTTCCTGTTCCTGGCCGATTGGGCGTCATTGATGAATCTCGATGATCCGCGGATCGCGCGCGACCGCGAGCACGCGCAGCTCAAGATGGACCCGACGCTGGTGGTCTCGGCGCTGGCGGCGGTGACCGAACGGGTCGGCCTGGTTCCGACCGCATCCACCACCTACAACCACCCGTATAATTTCGCCCGCCGCATGGCCTCGATCGACCATATCAGCGGCGGCCGCCTGGGCTGGAACATGGTGACCGGGTTCAATCCGGAGGAAGGCCGCAACTTCAGCCTCGACAAGCCGCTGTCGTCGGACATCCGCCACGCGCGCGCCGCCGAGTTCGTCGAGGTGATGCACGGCCTGTTCGACAGTTGGGAGCAGGATGCGTTCCTGCGCGACAAGGCGTCGGGAATTTATTTCGATCGCGCGAAGGTGCATTTCCTGGATTACGCCGGCGAGCACCTCCGCGTCCGCGGCCCGCTGGACGTGGCGCGCCCGCCGCAAGGCAGGCTGCCGATCGTTACAGCCGGCGTCTCGGACAATGCGATGGAGCTGGCGGCGCGCTTCGCCGATATCAGCTACGGCGGCCAACCCAACATCGACGCCGCGCGAACCTACTACAGCACGGTGAAAGGCAAGCTGCACAAGTATAGCCGTACCGACGACGAGATGCTGATGATGCCCGGCATCCAGTGCTATCTTGGTCGCACGCAGGCCGAGGCCGAGGACAAGTTCGCCCGCATCCAGGCGCTGCTCGATCCGATCGTTGGCATTGGCCATCTGATCCTCAACCATTTCCCTGACATGACGGGGATGCAGTTGGATGAGCCGGTACCCGACCTGGCGATGACCAACGACATGATGGAGTCGCGGATCAGCGGGCGCGAGCCGGAGCTGACGCTGGCGCTGATCCGGCGCGCGAAGCAGGAAAACCTGACGTTGCGCCAGTTGTTCGACGTGGCGATGTGCGGCTTCTGGAGCCTGGGGCTGATCGGCACGCCGACGATGATTGCGGATACGATGGAGGAATGGTTCACCACCGGCGCCGCGGACGGCTTCAACGTCCAGCCGCCGTATATGCCGGCGGGTGCCGAGGATTTCGTCGATCTGGTCATCCCCGAGTTGCAGCGGCGCGGGCTGTTTCGCACCCAGTACGAGGGACGCACTTTGAGAGAGAACCTCGGACTTGCGCCCGTGCCCAGCCGGCATGCGCGCGCGGCGGCGTGAGTCCGACGGCGCAGATGCGTAGGGCGGAAAGGCGTAGCGCCTTCCGCCGTTTGCGCTCGGAAGTTGGCGGAAGGCACTACGCTTTTCCGCTTTACTTTGAATGGAGGCACTGATGGTGCGGCGGCAGATGAGCCTGGGCCTGTCGATCGCCAACATCGGCTATCACCACGCGGCGTGGCGCCATCCGGACGTGCCGGCCGCGGGTGCCATGACCTTCGAGCATTACCGCCGCTGCGCCGCGCTGGCCGAGGCGGGCAAATTCGACCTGATCTTCCTGGCCGACACCGCGTCCGTCCGCACGCTGGACAAGCCCACTTATGCGCGCGACCGCGAACCCGAGCAGGTCAAGCATGAGCCGCTGGCGTTGATGGCGGCACTGTCGGCGATCACCACCCGGGTCGGACTGGTGCCGACCGTCTCGAGCACCTACACCGATCCCTACAACATCGCACGCGCGGTCGGCACGCTGGACCACCTGACCCACGGCCGCGCCGGGTGGAACCTGGTGACCGGATTCTGCGCCGACGAAGCGCGGAATTACGGCTACGACACGGTGCCGCCGCCCGAAACGCGTTATGCGCGAGCCGCCGAGTTCGCCGACGTCATGCACGGATTGTTCGACAGTTGGGACGATGACGCGGTGCCGCGCGACAAAACCAGCGGAATGTTCTTCGACCGGTCGAAGATGCACCTGCTCGAGCACCGCGGGCGATTCTTCAAGGTGCGTGGACCGCTCGACCTGCCGCCGCTGCCGCAGCGCCGTCCGCCGTTGTTCACTGCCGGAACCTCGACGGAGTCACAGGAACTCGCGGCACGCTGCGCCGACGTGGTCTATGCCGGCAAGGTGACGCTGGAGGACGCACGCAGCTACTACGCCTCGTTGAAGGGGCGGCTGGCGCACTATGGCCGAACGCCGGAGGAACTGCTGATTCTGCCTGGCATCATGGTCTATGTCGGGCAAACGCGGCAGCAGGCGCAGGATAAGTTCGACCAGTTGCAGGGGCTGCTGACGGAGCAACAGGGGCTGGGCCTATTGGCCACCTATGGGCTGCCCGACTACAGCGGTTACGACCTGGACGCGCCGGTGCCAGACCTGCTGCCCGGGGTGGAGGTGTTCGGGCAGTACGCCTCGGTCGCGCTGGCGAAGGCGCGGCAGGAGGGGCTGAGCATCAGGCAGCTTTATCAGATGGTGGGCAGCGGATTCTGGTCGCTGCGCGCGATCGGCACTGCGGCGGACATTGCCGATTTGATGGAGGAATGGGTCACCACGGGCGCGGCCGACGGGTTCAATCTGCAGCCACCGTGCGTGCCGATTTCCGCCGAGGATTTCGTTGCCATGGTGATCCCTGAATTGCAGCGGCGTGGGCTGTTCCGGCGCGAATATGAGGGGTGGACGTTGCGCGAGCATATGGGTCTGCCGCCGGCGGTCAGCCGCCATGCGCGCGAGGCGGAATTGCAGGCGGCCGGGGAATGAATGTCGTCTATCGGCGATCGCTTCGACCGGTCTGCCGGATCGCCACCTGATCCGGCCTCGGCGGGCGCGTGGCGATGCGGTTCGATGCAATCCACCGGCTCGGCGCAATTGGGATGGAACGGCGACGTCGTCGCGGTTGAGTAACGTCAATCTATGCCTCTCGCGCAGGCGATCCCGCGCGAGCGTGACGTGACCCGTCGCTTCCGCACAGACGAACCGGTCCGGATTATGTCGTGTCGGGCCGGCGTTTCTCGGTCGGCCAACCGCGCGCCACACCAACCTCAATGTGATAGAGCAGCGGATTGCTCGCTGCTTCCGGATGCTGACCGACGTAGAAGGCGACATCGAAGTGTGGATGCGGGTTGCGTCGCTCGGCGGCGCCGAATTGCAGATAGTGCAGCAGCGGGTTCATGCCCGATGCGGCAACATCGCGGTAGTGCGTTTGGTACCAGGCATTGTCGAAAAATCTGTTGGGATCGCGCTGCTCGTTCACGCCGAGATGGATGTAGTGTTCCAGCGGATCGAGGTTGGCGGCCGCGACGTCGGGATAACGTGCGGCATACCAACCTGGGTCGAGGAGTACGCCGATGGTCCCGGATAGCTGCGAGACGGGACGACGGCGGCCTGTCGCGAGACGGTCCTTGATGTCGCGAACGCGACGAAGAATCAACTCCGGATCGAGCGTCCAACGGCCGGCATGGGTACTGTCGTTGCTGCTAGGAATACTGTCAGAGATATCAGCGATGTAATTGAGTCCACCGGCGTCAGCCAGCCTGTTGATGCATGGGTTGAGATAATGACTTGGCAGAAATTCATACAGGATGGTGCCCGGCTTGCAGAAGACCACGTTCGTCAGGCCCGCGCCATGCGGACCGATGACCGCGCCGGCTTTGTGAAACAGGTTGATTTGATCCGACACCGATAGATGCCCGGGAACCACCACGCGTATGCTCTCGGACTGCAATAGCGCGATCACCTCATGCTCGTTCTCCGCCACCCGGTTCGACGTATCCGTCCTGGCAACATAGATGATATCGGTCGCCGCGGTTTCCGAGCTGACCGCGGCGTCGACAAGACGCCTGAAGGTGCTTTGCGCGGATCGCGATATTCTGAAAGCCGTGCTGCCGTTCTGGAACTCGCTGTACTCAAGGCGAGGTATGAAATAATGGTGTGCCGCGTCCAACGCTATACGTGGTACTTGATCACGGCCGAGCAGGGCAAGAAGTTCTTCCTGCCATCCGGCAAGGCGGCCCGACAGCAGCGTAACGTTGTTTGCACTTCTGTCGCGCAAGGCCCAATCAACCGCCGGAATGGTTTGAACCATCCAGTGATAATAGTTGTCGAATGCCCGCGCCATCACGTGGTCGACCGAGCGGTCCAGCGTTACCAGGCGATGGTCCATGACACAGGCGTTCTCATAATGCTCAGGCGCCACCAGGTAGAATGTATCAGAGATTTTCTTTCCATCCTTGATCAACGTCATGGCGGCGGTATCAAGATGCACGTCGCGAAGCCGAAAATTCCGTACGATGGCGGTGACATCCCTCGGGCCGAACAAGTCGGCGTAGTCCTGCCTGCAGAACCCGTTGCCAAGTGTGATGCTGGCGTTCGAGATCCACGCCTCGGAATATTCAAAATAAGCCGTGTCCGTTGCGGCCGCCTCGATCGTGGTTTCTGGCAAACCGGTCACGACATCATCCTCGGTTGCATTCGCTGGGCCTCGAACGCCTCCAAGTGAGGCTACCGTGATCCGCCCCGTCCGGTCGAGGGACGCGTCAGCCGAGTGGGCCGATGACAATTCCGGCCTAACCCGCCAACGCCACCATGGGCGCGACGCCGCCAGCCTAAATCGCCCAGCCTAAATCTCCAAGATCCCACCGCGCAGGCCCTTGGCCACCGCTTCCGCCCGGCTGGTGGCGTCCAGCTTGGCGAACAGCGCCTCCAGATGGAACTTCACCGTGTGCACCGAAATCCCCAGGCCGCGCGCAACCGCCTTGTTGCTCATCCCCTCGCCCACCAGCGCCAGGATCTCGGTCTCGCGCGGCGTCAGCGGCGGCAGCACTTCCTCGACCGCGCCGAAGCCCGGCGCCTGCGGCAAGCCGGGCATGCGCACCAGCAGGCCGGCGGCAACCGCGCGCACCGCCAGGTCCAACTGCCGGGCCGAGACCTCGCGTCCCAGGATCCCGGCCGGCGGATCACCCGGCGGCATACGGCCGGTCAGCACGATCACCGGTGCCTCCGCCTCGCCGGGCACGGCGACGTCCGGCGCGGTGTCGCACAGCATGACGTCCGGCGCCGCGTCGGCCAGCACATGGCCCGAAGCCTCCAGCATCGCGGTCAGCTCCTGGCGCCGGTCCGCGTCGGTGGCGTGCAGCCGAATGCGCAATGCGGGTGCCTTAGCGCGACGGCCGCGCGGTGATCAGCACGCTGAGCGTGCGCAACTCGCCAGCCCGCAACAGACGCAACGACACCGGCTGGCCGATCCGTTCCGGCCCCAGCACCGCCGCCAACGCACGAGCGTGCCGCACCGGCGTGCCATCGACATCCAGGACGGTGTCGCCGAGCAGCACCCCTGCCTGCGCGGCCGGCGCGCCATCCGCCAGGCTGACCACGATCATGCCGGTCTTGCTGCCTGTCGCCGTGCGCAGGTTCTCCGGCACCGCGACGGGCTGCAGGCCGACGCCCAGCCAGCCGCGGGCGACATGGCCGTCGGCCAGCAGCGCCGGCAGTACCCGCTCGATCGTCGCGGCCGGAATGACCAGCGTGCGCCGGGGCGGACCCGAGGTGGACATTCCCAGCAGCTTGCCATCCGGCGCCAGGACCGGCCCGCCCTCATCGGCGCCGAGCCGCACGGCCAGCCGCAGCAGGGCGTCGATCCGCCCGCCCGCCTGGCTGTGCCATTCCGGGCCCACCGCGTGCAACATCGCCAGCCTGCCGGTCGGCGCCCCGGCTGCGTCGGCACCCAGCACCAACGCCAATGACCCGACCCGTGGCAACAGGGCGGCTTCCGGCAGGACACCGAGCAGCGTCGCCTCCAGCCGCAGCAGGGCGACATTGGTGCCGGGGTCGCGGCCGACCAGCTTGGCCGACATTGTCATCCCGCCATGGGCGACGTTGAACTCGGTCCGCTGGCCGAGCAGTTGTTCCGAGGTCACGACAAGGTCCGGGCGCCAGAGAATGCCGCTGCGTTGCCAATGACCGGCGCCGACGGCCACCACACAGGGGGCCGCCGCCGCCACACGGTCAGCGAACGCCTCCGACAATAGCCCGATCGTGTCCGCGCTCATGGCGTCCGCTCCCACATACGTTGCGTGTGTCCCTTGCATGGCCCAAGCGTGCGTGATCGGCCGCGGCGTGGGTATCGGTCAGATGGCCGGGATGCTCCCCAGCCGGACGGCCGGGTGCGCCGCGGCGTTGAGGCTTCCTATGTGGGCAAGCAAAGGACAGGTTGCCATGCCCCTAGACGCAATGCCCCCAGATGCAACGTCCCCCAGCGCAGTGCCCCTGGACGCGATGCCCGGCGCGGGGTTCCCGGATCTCGACCCCTATTCCACCCGGGTGATGCACGCGTTCGAACGTGTCGGGCCGGCGGTGGTGCATGTGACGGTGTTCCGCGCGGACGGACGACCGGCCGGCCAAGGCTCGGGTGTCATCTTCACGCCGGACGGCTACGTGCTGACCAACTCGCATGTGGTGGCTGGCGCCGCCCGGTTACGCGCCACGCTGACCGACGGACAGACGCTGGACGCCACGCTGGTCGGAGACGACCCCGCCACCGACACCGCGGTGCTGCGGTTGGGCGCCAACGGCCTGCTGCACGCCGAGCTGGGTCGTTCGGCCACGCTGCGGGTCGGCCAGTTGGTGGTGGCGATCGGCAATCCGCTGGGTTTCACCTGCACGGTCACCGCGGGCATCGTCAGCGCGCTGGGCCGCACGTTGCGGGGGCCGTCGGGTCGTTTCATCGACAGCGTGATCCAGACCGACGCACCGTTGAACCCGGGCAATTCCGGCGGGCCGCTGGTGTCAGGCGCTGGGGCCGTGGTCGGCATCAACACCGCGACGATCGCGCCGGCACAGGGCATCTGTTTCGCTATCGGCATCGACACCGCGGTGTGGGTCGCGACACGGTTGATGCGTGACGGTCGCGTGCGGCGCTCACGGCTCGGGTTGTCGGGCCAGACCGTGCCGATCGACGTGCGGCTGCGGCGGCACCATGGGCTGACACAGACCACCGGCGTGCTGGTGCTGGACGTAGCGGCGGATGGCGCAGCCGCGCGCGCGTTGCTGCGGGCGGGTGATGTGATCATTACGCTTGATGGCACACCGGTCAGCGGCGTGGACGACCTGCACCGCGCGCTGACCGGGGAGCGCGCGGGCGTGGAGGTGCCGGTTGGGGTGCTGCGGCGGGCTGAGTTGGTCGTGGTGACCGCTCGGCCCGACGAAGCATAAAACGGACGGATCCATCGCGCCTCTCGCGGACGCGGCAATCCTCAGCCGAACCGGCAGGATTTTACCGCAGCGGTCGCCGTAGCGCCCGCTATCGTGTCTCCTGGGAGTGATCCCTTGCGCGCGATGTCGGCGCCGGCTTCAAACTGAGATACTCCCCGGCGCACGTCGTGTTTGGAAACTGGGGGCAATTTTGTGCAGATTGCATGTCGATCTGCGGCGGGCTGGTTCGTCGTCCTTATTGGCGAGACAGTTCAGCGGCGATGGCGCCCGCTTCTCGCCTTCGGAGGAATTCTCACATGCGCTTCATGTTCATTGTCAAGTCCGCCCACGCGGCGGCGCCGACGCCGGAACTGATGGAGGCGATGCACAAGCTCGCCGACCGGGAGATCAAGGCCGGCCGCATGCTCGACAACGGCGGGCTGATGCCGCTCGCAACGGGCGCGCAGGTGCGAATCACGGACAGGCAGCTCAGCGTCATCGACGGGCCGTTCGTGGAAGCCAAAGAGGTCATTGGCGGCTACGCCATCTTCGAGCTGCATGACAAGGAAGAGGCCGTGGCGTCGGCGGTTGAGTTCATGCAGCTCCACAAGGACTACCTGCCGGGCTGGGAAGGGACCTGCGAAGTTCGTGCGTTCGCTTCAAGAATGTCTTGAAGCGCCCGCTTTTGCAGCAAAGCTCCGGCAAAGACGATCGGCGGCTATGACGGGCGCCGACGCCCATCGCGCGATCCTGGCGGTCTGGCGGATCGAGCAGCCCCGACTGATCACCAGCCTCGCGAGGATGCTGCGCGATGTGCCGCTGGCGGAGGAGTTGACGCAGGACGCCCTGTTGGTCGCGCTCGAGCGATGGCCCGCGACAGGCGTTCCGGAAAAACCCGGCGCCTGGCTTATGGCGACCGCCAAGCGCCGGGCCCTAGATCAATTGCGCCGCGGCCGAATGCTCGAGCGTAAGCACGAGATGGTCGCCTGGGAATTGGAGGCGGAGCAGCAGGCCATGCCCGATCTGGACTCCGCCCTGGATGACGACATCGGCGATGAGTTGCTGCGGCTGATTTTCACCGCCTGTCACCCGCTTCTGTCGCGTGAGGCTCGCGCGGCCCTGGCGCTGCGGATGATCTGCGGCCTGACGACCGAGGAGATCGCCAGGGCCTTCCTTCTACCAGACGCGACGATCGCCCAGCGTATCGTGCGCGCAAAGCGCACCCTTGCGGAATCGGGGCTGGCCTACGAGACGCCACGCGGTGAGGAACTCTCGGAGCGGCTGTCCTCGGTGCTGGAGGTCGTCTACCTGATTTTCAACGAAGGCTACACCGCGGCGCGCGGCGACAACTGGCTGCGCCCGCAGCTCTGCAATGAAGCGCTTCGCATGGGCCGCGTGCTCACCTCCATCGCACCGCTTGAGCCAGAAGCCCATGGACTGCTCGCGCTGATGGAGCTGAACGCTTCGCGCACGGCGGCGCGCACTGACGCAGTGGGCGAGCCGATCCTCATGCTGGAGCAGAACCGCGCACTCTGGGACCAGGTGCAGATCCGGCGGGGGATGCAGGCGCTTGGGCGAGCGCGCGAACTTGGCGGAGCGGGCGGCGTTTACGCCCTGCAGGCGGCGATTATCGCCTGCCACGCCCAGGCAAGGACGGCGGACGATACCGACTGGTCGCGCATCGCCGGACTTTATGCGGAGCTGGCGGCGGTCGTGCGCTCGCCAATCATCGAGCTTAACCGGGCGGTTGCCGTCGGCATGGCAGAGGGGCCGGAAGTGGCGCTGGCGATGGTGGACCGCCTTGCGCACGAGCCGGCGCTGAGATCCTATCACCTGCTGCCGACCGTTCGAGGCGACTTGCTGCACAAGCTCGGCCGCTACGCGGAGGCGGGCGCCGCGTTCGAAGCGGCCGCGGCGCTGGCGGGCAACAGGCGCGAGCATGACCTGCTGACGCGGCGCGCCGCCGAGGCGGCCGAGGCTGCGATGTCAGCATGATGCAGTGCAGGCCTGGACAGGGACGCGCCCGCACAAGGAGGTGCCCGTTGGCGGATCGAGCTGCGGCGCTGGCGAGACGCGCCGATACGCCACCCCGGTGTGCTAGCTACGTTGTAGTAGATACGTTATAATATCGTTATCTTATAGCATCGTTTCGGCGTCGCGCGGGCACGGCGCGGCCGGCGCGCCGACCGGGGAGCTTGGGTCTTCCCCACCCAGACCCTCATGTCGCGGCTGATCCACGGGACAAGCCCGGGGACGGGCATAACCGCATCAAAACGGTGGCGACCCGCCTTCATCGTCCGTCGTTCACCAGGTTGCCCTGCGGTCGAGTGAGAACGACGTTGACAAATCGGATCGGATCATCAGAAACTCGTCACCCGGGGGAGACGTCAGGCAAAAGGTATCCGTGCATGCGGCGGACGGCAAGATATCCGTTTCTTTTAGGGATCGCCATCCTGTTTGTTGCAGGCATGGTTTGCGCGAAACCGGCGGTCGCGGATGATTGCGTCAAACCAGAATGGAAGATCGACAGCGTCCGGCTGCCGCGTACCACAAACCGGACCGTTACCGATTATGTTGAACTTGGCGACGTCATTGCGGTGAAAAGCGCCAGCTTGGCGGACCTGCGGAAGTGCGCATCGGCCAGCAAGGCGAGCATCCTGCTGTATCTCGACGGCATGCCGCTGCAAGGATTGCCGGAGTTCCCGCTTTCCAACCCGGCCGGCAGCGAGGCCTGGTTCACACTTCAAGTCAATGGTTCGAACCAAGAGGCGTGGAACACGCTGCTTGGCAGACCCGGGATCCGCGAAACGAGATCTGTCGTGGCAAGCCTCGGACTTTCCGCGGGCTATCCTCTGACATCGGCGGAAAATATCTCGCTCCGGCCGCTGCCACCTGGATGGTTTGCACTTTGGGCGTCGATCTTCGCCGTCGGGCTCATGCTGTTCTTCTGGTTCGCCAAGACCTCGAATCTCCTGCGCGGCGGCACGCCCGCGGGGGGACGCACCTTTAGCATTGGACGCTCCCAGGCAGCGTGGTGGTTCTTCATCGTGCTCGCGGCCTATCTGTTCATCGGCCTGACAACAGGGAACTACACGAGCAGCCTCAATGAAACGGCGCTTGTGCTCCTCGCTATCGCGGCCGCCACCCATCTCAGCTCCGCGGCGGTCGATGCCTCAAAAGACACCCCGGCGGAGGCGGCCGCCCAGCAGGTCGCAAAGACAGCTCTGCAGGCCCACATCACTGCCGCGGGTGCCAACCCGGACCCCGAGCACACGACAAAGCTGGCCAAGCTGAATGGTCAGAGCCAAGGCTGGCTGATCGATGTGTTGAGCGATGCGGACGGAATTGACTTCCACCGTTTCCAGATGCTCGCCTGGACTTTTGTGCTCGGCGTGATATTCATCAGCGACGTCTGGCACGGACTGGCGATGCCAGACTTCAATGCGACGCTGCTGGGTCTGACTGGATTGAGCGCCGCTACTTATATCGGCCTGAAGATCCCGGAAGCCACCAAGTAACGTTGCCATCTGCCCCGGCCCGTCCGGGCATGTGAGCGCGGGCCCCCCGTGACTGGTCATCCGTTGAGTCTGTTCATTTCATCGGTCGAGTCTGGTCATTCGCCGCAGGTCCGATCGGCGACCTCGGGAGCAGTCGCCACCCACGCGCGTCGGCGCGCCGCGCGTCTCCCCCACGAGCGTCTCCCCCCTGCCCCGCCACCGTGCTAGGCTGGATGGAATCGCAGACCGCCGGGAGGAAACCCATGGACGCCCACACCCCACCCAAACCCGGTGACGTCACCGACCGCAACCTCGCGTTGGAACTCGTGCGCGTGACGGAGGCCGCGGCACTGGCGGCCTCGCGCTGGGTCGGCCTCGGCAAGAAGAACGAGGCCGACGGTGCCGCGGTCGAGGCGATGCGCAGGGCGTTCGACACGGTGGCCATCGAGGGCACCGTGGTGATCGGCGAAGGCGAAATGGACGAAGCACCGATGCTGTTCATCGGGGAAAAAGTCGGTGCCGGCGGGCCGAAGATGGACATCGCGGTCGATCCGCTGGAAGGCACCACGCTGACCGCCAAGGGCGGCCCCGCGGCGCTGGCCGTGGTGGCGCTGGCCGAGCACGGCAACTTCCTGCACGCACCCGATATCTACATGGACAAGATCGCCGTCGGCGGCGGATTGCCGGATGGCGTGGTGGACCTGGATGCGTCGGTCGGCGATAATTTGCGCAATCTGGCACGGGCAAAAAAATGCGACGTGTCGGACCTGGTCGCCTGTATCCTGGATCGCGATCGTCACAAAGAGCTGATCGCCAAAGTGCGCGAGGCCGGTGCGCGCATCATGCTGATCAGCGATGGCGACGTCAACGGCGTGGTGGCGACAGCGACGCCGGCGTCGGAGATCGACATCTACCTCGGTTCCGGCGGCGCGCCGGAGGGCGTGCTGGCCGCCGCTGCGCTGCGCTGCATCGGCGGGCAGATGCAGGGACGGCTGATGTTCGAGGACGACGCGCAGATCGCGCGGGTGAAGGAGATGGGCCATCCCGACCCTCGGCGGAAGTTCACGCTGGAGGAGATGGCAAAGGGCGACGTGATGTTTGCCGCCACCGGCGTGACGACCGGGGCGATGCTGCGCGGGGTAAAGCGTTTCGGCCACGGTGCGATCACCCATTCGATGGTGATGCGCAGCAAGTCGGGCACCGCGCGTTTCATCGAGGCGCACCACAACTTCACCACCAAGACCTGGACGCCGACATAGCACCGGCATGCCCGGTTCCGCTGGTGGCGTAGGGCGCGTGGGGCGGAAAAGCGCGGGGCCTTCGGCCGCGGCGCGATTGGCGGAAGGCGCTGCGCTTTTCCGCCCTACGCGTGTCGGTCACGTGTTTTTTGGTCCGGGCGCCGCATGACGCAGTCGGCGCTGCAGGTCACCCGCAGCCTGACCGGGCGCCGCTGGGTGTGGCGCAACTCCGAAGATCGCATCAGCCTTGGCATCGCGCAGCGGCTGGGCGTGCCGGACATCGTTGGGCGGCTGCTGGCGGCGCGCGGCGTCGGGATCGAGGGTGCGGCCAATTTCCTCGATCCGACCCTGCGGGCGTTGCTGCCCGACCCGTCCCTGCTGGTCGACATGGAGGCTGCCGCCGCGCGCCTGGCCGACGCGGTGCGCCGTGCCGAGACGGTGGCGGTGTTTGGCGACTACGACGTGGACGGTGCCTGCGCCGGGGCGCTGATGGCCGGGCTGCTGCGGGCGCTGGGTTGCGTCGTGATCCCCTACGTGCCCGACCGTGCGACCGAGGGCTACGGCCCCAACGCGCCGGCACTGCTTGGCCTGGTCGCGCGCGGCGCCTCATTGATCGTTTGCGTCGATTGCGGAACGGCCGCGGCGCCGGCGCTGGCCGCCGTTGCGGGCATCGCCGACGTGGTGGTGCTGGACCACCACAAGGCGGAAGGACTGCCGCCGGCGATCCTCGCCACGGTCAATCCCAACCGGCTCGACTGCACCTCGGGCCTGAGCCTGCTGTGCGCAACAGCGGTGGCGTTCCTGACCGCGGTTGCGCTGGTGCGCGCCTTGCGTCGCGCCGGGTTCTTCGACGCGCGGCCCGAGCCTGACCTGATCGGACTGCTGGACCTTGTGGCGCTGGCCACCGTTTGCGACGTGATGCCGCTGACCGGCGTCAACCGCGCGCTAGTCTGCCAGGGGCTGAAGGTGCTGGGCCGCCGTGCCCGCATCGGCTTGGCCGCGCTGCTGGACGTGGTGCAGACCCGCGACAGGCCGAGTGCGTTCACCCTCGGCTATGTACTGGGGCCGAGGATCAACGCGGCCGGGCGGATCAGCCAGGCCGATCTGGGTCTGCGCCTGCTGCTGACCGATGATCCACAGGAGGCGGCGCAACTCGCGGCGACCCTGGACGCGGTGAACCGTCAGCGCCAGGAGGTCGAGGCCTCGATGCTGGACGCCGCGATGCTGGCGGCTGACCGGCAGGCGATGCAGGGGCATGCGGCGCTGCTGGTGCACGGCGATGGGTGGCATCCCGGAGTGGTCGGGATCGTCGCCGGACGGATCAAGGAGCGGTTCAACCGGCCGGCCTGTGTTGCCGGGATTGCCGTTGGGGTGGCCAAGGGGTCCGGGCGCTCGGTGCCTGGGCTCGATCTCGGCGCGGCGGTGCTGGCAGCGCGGCAGATGGGGATTTTGGTCACGGGCGGCGGGCATCCGATGGCCGCCGGGTTCTCGCTGCCGCCGGATCGGCTGGGTGCGTTCCACGAATTCCTGAACGAGCGTCTGGCGGCAGCGTGTGACCTGCCGAGCGCGGCGGACCTGACGGTGGAGGGCGCGCTGGCGGTGCCGGGGGCGACGGCGGAACTGGCGCGTGAGGTGGCTCGGCTGGCCCCGTTCGGTGCCGGCAACGAGGAACCGACGTTCGTGCTGCAACGCGCCCGGGTGGTGCGGGCCGACCGGGTGGGACGCGAGGGCGGCACGATCCGCGCGTTCATCGAGGGAGAGGGCGGCGGCAAGCGGCTGAAAGCGATGCTGTTCCGGGTGCGCGAGGGGGCACTGGCGGACGCGCTGCTGGCGCGCGATGCGGCGGTGCCGCTGCACCTGGCGGGGCATTTGCGGGCGGAGGAATGGAACGGGTCGGTGAACGCCGGGTTCATCATCGCCGACGCAGCGGTTGCGTGAAGGAGGGGCGTGATCACTGGGTGGTGGTCGCTTGACCCTGGCTGGCCTGTCCGCTACCCACCCGCCGGCCCGGGGGGTGTGCCCCACGCGGCGCGCGGTCCCGTTCGTCTAGCGGTCCAGGACACCGCCCTTTCACGGCGGTAACACGGGTTCGATTCCCGTACGGGACGCCAAGGAAATCAATAAGTTAATTTGGCATTCATCCAGGATGCCCAATATTTGGCCAAATATGGCCCTAGATATCGCTGGACGGTAGTTGATGCCTGTCGGTCATGTTCCTATTTCGTCCCAGATCACAATCCGCGGTGATACAGGCCGTGATGCCAGACGCCGCTGGCGAAATGCCGCACAAGGCAGATGAGTCGATTAGTCCCTTTCGGCCCAACTCTTGTCACTTCTTGCGTTAAATCCCATCAAATCATAGCCGGAATGATGGCCGCCTCGGTGAGCCGTGCTGCGGCTGCGGTTGCCGCACGTCCGGCTTTCGTCAGGTAGTAGCGGTAGGTCCCGGTGACCCGCTTGATCACTCCGATGTCCAGCAGTCGGC
>DASRQX010000263.1:0-22774 GCA_035696165.1 Acetobacteraceae bacterium
GCGCGCGGCGCGGCCAAGCGGCAGCAGGGCAAAGCCGAGCGCGGTGAGCAGGCCGTAAACTGCGGCGAGCACGAGCGGCGCCGGATACAGCCCCAGCACCGGGGGCACCGGCAGCAGATCGCGCAGCAGCCAGACCGCCAGCGGTGGTAACGCCGCCGCCGCCACAAGGCCGATCAGGATGCCGGCCAGCGACAGCACCAGGACCTGGATCAACGCCACCGAGAACATCAGCCGGGCCGGAGCACCCAGGCAGCGCAATGTGGCGATGGTGCGCGCGCGCGCCTCTAGCCAGGCTCGCACCCCGTTGGCAACGCCGATACCGCCGACAAGCAGCGAGGTCAGCCCGACCAGGGTCATGAACAATCCGGTCTGCTTTACGAATTGCGCCACCGCGGGTGCCGCCGCGCGCGGGTCGCGAATGCGCCAGCCCTGGTTGGGGAAGGCCGCGCGCATGTCGGCAGTAAAGCCTGCCGGGTCGAGACTCGGGGGCAGCCGCAGCCGGAGCCGGTAGGTAACCAGCGAGCCCGGCACGATCAATCCGGTGGCAGGCACCGCTGCCAGCGGGATCACGACATGTGGACCGAACAGCGCCGGTGTCGCCAGCGCGTCCGGCTCAGTCGTGAGCGCGGCTCGGACGATGAAGCTGGCGCTGCCTAGACGCGCGGTCTCGCCGGGGTGCAGGCCCAGCCGGTCGAGCACGACCTGGCTGGTCAGAAGTCCGAAGCGCCCATCCTGCTCGGCTAACGCGCCCGCGACCGGAAGGGATGGGTTGGTCTGGACGGTGCCGACCAGCGGCCAAGCCGAGTCGACGGCTTTCAACTCGACCAATGTGCGCTCCCCGGACGTGGCGACCAGCAGGGTACGCAGTTCGACGATGTCGGACAGGCGCGCGCCGCGTCCGATTAGCCACCCACGCGCGGCCTCGGGCAGGCGTTGCGAACCTGAATCAATCTCAAGGTCGCCGCCCAGCAGGCGGCGACCGTCGGCGGCCAAACCACGCTCGGTGGCGACGCGTAGTGTGCCCACTGCGCCGATCACCGCGACCCCAAGCGCTAGGCAAGCCACGACGATGCGCAGCCCGCGCACACTACCACGCAGCTCGCGGCGGGCGAGGCGAAGGGCAAGCATCATCGGTTGTGTTCCTCCCCCTCCCCTTGTGGGCTTGGGCCGCAAAGCGGACCCAGGTTGGGGGGAGCGGTTCGTGCCGCACGACTCCCTCCCCCAAGCCCACAAGGCGAGGGGGAGAGGCGGGTGTGGTCGATCTCTGTTACCCGGCCGTCCGCGATGTGGATCCGCCGTTCGCACCTTGCCGCCAGCCCCGCATCGTGCGTCACCAGCAGCAGCGTGGTGCCAGTACGCTCACGCAGTTCGAACAGCTTGTCCATCACCGCTTCGCCGGTCGCCTGATCCAGGTTGCCGGTCGGCTCATCCGCCAGCAAAAGCCGTGGCTCCGGCGCGAAAGCACGCGCCAGCGCGACCCGCTGCTGCTCGCCGCCGGACAGTTGCCCCGGCAGGTGGGTCAGGCGATGCCCCAGCCCCGCCGCGCGCAGCGCTGCCGCCGCCCGATCCCCGGCGTCGCGCCGCCCGGCCAGTTCCAACGGCACCGCTACGTTCTCTAGCGCCGTCATCGTCGGGATCAGATGAAAGGCCTGGAACACGATGCCAATCGCATCGCGCCGTAGGCGGGCCAAGGCGTCCTCGTCCAGCGCAGTGATCTCCTGGCCGGCGAAATAGACCGAGCCGGCGCTCGCGCGCTCCAGGCCGGCCAGCACCATCAACAGCGAAGTCTTGCCCGACCCGGACGGCCCAATCAGGCCGGCGGCCTCTCCGGCGGTGATATCGAGGTCAATCCCGCGCAGGATGTTGACCGGTCCCGCGGCCGAGGGCACGGTCAAGGCGAGGCCGCGCACCGCGACGAGCGGCTGGGCCGAAGACGGTGGAGTAGCATCCATGGCGGCAGCATATGGCCCCCCAGGCCGGTTGCGGAAAGCCGTGGCAGCGGTGGCGGCGGGACTGATCATGCTTGCGCTGCCGGTCACGGCCAGACCGGTACACCTGTTGGTGCTGGGGGATTCGTTGACCGCCGGCTATGGTCTCGGCCATGCGGATGGCTTCCAGGTGCAGCTTGACGCGGCGCTGGCGCGGGATGGCCGCCAGGTGCAGATCATCGACGGCGCGGTGTCCGGCGACACCACCGCGGACGGCCGCGCCCGATTGGCCTGGGCGCTGGGTGACCCGGCTGATGCCGCGATCGTCGAGCTCGGTGCCAATGACGCGCTACGCGGCGTCGATCCCCACGTGATGGAAGCGAACCTGGCGGCGATCCTCGATACGCTGGCGGCGCGCCATATCCCTGTGCTGCTATGCGGGATGTACGCACCGCCCAACATGGGACGCGACTACGCAAGCAACTTCCAGGCGGCGTTCGAGCGATTGGGCCATCGACCGGGGGTCCTGTTCGACCCATTCTTCCTGGCAGGTGTCGCGGAGGACCCCGCGCTTAACCAGCCGGACGGCATGCACCCCAACCCGGAAGGCGTGCGACGCATCGTTACCCGCCTGCTGCCGCTGGTCGAGAGGCTGCTTGGTGAGGTGAAGATCGAATGAGGCTGTTCGTCGCGCTGGACCTGCCGTGGACGCTGCGCCAGCGGCTGGCGTCGCTGGCTGGCCTCGGAATTCCGGGTGCGAAATGGGTGCCGCCGGAGAACTATCATCTGACGCTGCGCTTCATCGGCGAGGCGCCGCGCTATCTGGCGGAGGAGATCGACCATGCCCTGGCGGCGTTGAAGGTGCGGGACTTCGCGTTGACGCTGGCGGGGGTAGGCACGTTCGCCAAGGGAGGGCGCCCGACGGCGTTGTGGGTTGGCGTGGAGCGCAATCCATCGCTGGATCATCTGCGGGGCAAGATCGAGACAGCATTGCAGCGGGTGGGGCTCGAGCCGGAGCGGCGCCGGTTCAATCCGCACGTGACGCTGGCACGGCTGGACAACGCGGCCGAGGCGAAGCTGGCCGGATTTGTGCAGGCGCATAACCTGTTCCGCTCGGAGCCCGTGCCGGTAGAGCATTTCACGCTGTTCAGCTCCCAGTTGGGGAAGGAGCAGTCGTTTTATACAGCGGAGGTGGAATACCCGCTGGTGTGACACCGTAGGGCGGAAAAGCGTAGCGCCTTGCGCCACTCCCGAAGACTGCGAAGACACGAGAACGTCAATGCTCTTCCGATAGCGGAATGCGCTGTGCATTTCCGCCGGACGTCTGTCACCCCACTACCGCCCCGCATCCTAACTCCGCGAGAACCTCTGCCGTATGCTCACCCAACTGTGGCGCGGGTCGGCGCACCCTACACGGCGTCTCGCTGAACTTCATGGGAAATCCCAACATTCGCACCAACCCGTGCCCGGGTTGCTGGACCTCCAGCACCATCCGCTGCGTCTGCACCTGCGGATCCGCGAACACCTCATCGACACCATACACCGGTCCGCACGGCACCCCAGCCGCATTCAGCGTCATCACCCAGTGTTCGGTGGTCCGCAGCACCAGCTTGCCACCGACGATCGCATTGATCCGTGCCCGGTTCGTCACGCGCACTGACTGGGTACGAAACAATGGGTCATCCTTCAGCTCCGGCACGCCTAGAGCATCCATCAGCCGGCCAAAGAACGAATCATCCGGCGGCGCCAGCGCTACATGCCCATCGCGCGTCGCGAACAATCCATACGGCGCCGCGATCGGATGATCGTTTCCGGCGCGCGGTGGCACCACGCCGGTCGCGAAATAGTTCGTTGCAATATAGGCCAGCAGACTGACCAAGCCGTTGGTCAGACTGACCTCAACCGCCTGGCCTTCGCCGGTCATCTGCGCGCGTCGCAGCGCCGCAGTGATTGCCAGCGCTGCATATAGCCCCGCCACGAGATCGCTGATCGGCAGACCCGAGCGCAACGGCGGATCATCGGCGTTGCCATTCACACTCATGAATCCGCTCATCGCCTGGGCAATGAAGTCGAAGGCCGGACGATCACGGTACGGCCCGTCACCACCGAACCCATTGATACTGCACACCACGAGGCTGGGACGCAGCACCTTCAATCGCGCCATGTCGAAACCCATCCGTGCGAGCACGCCCGGGCGGAAATTCTCGACCAGTACGTCTGCTCGCGCAACCAGCCGTCCGAGCAGGTCCCGCCCCTGATCGGTCTTCAAGTCCAGCATGATCGAGCGCTTGTTGCGGTTGAAATTCGCGAAGTACCAGGACAACCCGTCGCGGACCACCCCCTGGCCGCGCACCGAATCGCCTTCCGGTGCCTCGACCTTGATCACGTCCGCGCCAAGATCAGCCAGCAGCGCCGTGCAGAATGGTCCCGACAACACCCGCGTCAGGTCGACAATCCTGATCCCGGACAATGGCATCGCGTCTCCTTCCGCGCGGGGATTGGCAAGCGAAGCACGGCTCCCCTAAGGTTGCGGCCGGCAATCCTGGGAGGCAAGCTGCATGGCACCGAATGCAAAGCGCGTGTTCTACGTGGAGTATTTGTCCTCGCCACTGTACGCACAGGTGATCGGCCAGCGCCCTGACGTGCAACTCGACCGGGTGGAGAACAAGCTCGATTACGCTGCGGCGGCGCCGATCCTGTCAGCCGCGCATGTATACCAGGCCGGTGCATCCCGTCAGGTGCTGGCGAAGCACTACCATGTGACGTCGGCTCTGCTGGAGCAGACGCCGAACCTGGTCGCCGTATCGTCCAATGGTGCCGGATATGATCCGGTGGATGTGGATGCCTGCACCGCGCGCGGCATCATTGTGGTGAACCAGTCGGGCGGCAACAAGGAAGGTGTCGCAGAGCATGCATTGGCGATGATGCTGACGTTGTCCAAGCGCATCATCGAGACCGATCGGCGTATGCGAGCCGGGCCGAATATTCCGCGCAACGCCTATATCGGCCGCGAGTTGCTGAACCGCACGGTGGGCATCATCGGCATCGGCAATGTCGGCGGTCGCCTGGCCGAGCTGTGCCGCGGCTTGTTCAACATGCGCGTGCTGGCCTACGACCCTTACTTGAGCGCGGAGCAAATAAAGGCGCGCGGAGCGGAGAAGGTCGAGTTGGACGACCTGCTGCGCCAAGCCGATTTCGTTTCAATCAACTGCCCGTTGTCACGTGAGAGCCGCTACATGATCGGCGCGCGGGAGTTCGGGCTGATGCGCCCGGACGCCTATTTCATCACTACCGCGCGCGGCTTCATCCACGACGAGAACGCGCTGGCCGAAGCGCTGGCGGCGAAGCAGATCGCCGGCGCGGGCCTGGATGTGTGGGAAGAGGAGCCGCCCCCACACGATCACAAGTTGATGGCGTTCGACAACGTGCTGGTCAGCCCGCACACGGCGGGCGCCACCGTGGAATCGCGCGAGAACATGGCACGCATCGCCGCGGAGCAGGTGCTGGATATCCTGGACGGCAAGCGTCCGCCGCGGCTGATCAACCCGGAAGTGTGGCCGGCGTATCGCGAGCGGTTCGCGGGGATCATGGGGTTCAGTCCCGTATAGTAACGGTGCAAACAAGGCAGCCTGCCTTGCTACGTCATAGCCGCGTCTGACCGGCAGTCATCCACTCACCGCCGGTGCGTGGATGACTGCCGGGTCAGACGCGGCTATGACGAAGTATCAAAGGGCAGCCATTATTCGATCACCCCGCGCCGTAACGTCCGGCTGAGTTGCCGGCAATCCGCCCGAACACCGAACCGGACATCAACCCCGCGCCACCCAGGTAGTTCTGGTAGAACACGCCGCCTACCAGTTCGCCCGCGGCGAACAGCCCCGGAATAACCCGACCGGTGGTGTCCTCAACCTCTCCGTCGGTGGTGATCTTCAACCCGCCGAAGCTGAAGGTGATCCCGCAGGTGACCACGAAACCGCTATACGGAGGCTCGTCGATCGGCAGCGCCCAGTTCGATTTGGGTGGCGTGATGCCCTTGGTGCATTTGCCGTCCAGGATCGCCGGATTGTAGTCGCCCGGCTGGCACGCCGCGTTGAACGCGTTCACCGTGCGCACCAACCCCTCGGCACTGATCTCCAGCTTCTGCGCCAGTTCCTCCAGCGTGTTGGCCTCGGCCTTCGTCACCTGGCGGATGCGGTATTCGTCGCGCACCATCTTGATCGTCTTCTGGTCGAAGATCTGCACCGCCATGCGCTGCGGCTGTTTCATCACCTCGCGGCCGTACTTCGCATAGGTGTGGTTGCGGAAGTCAGCCCCCTCATCGACGAAGCGCTCGCCGTTGACGTTGACGATGATGCCGATCGGGTAGGAGTGCTTCTGGTAGTTGTCCAGCACGACGCGATCGCCGAACGGTGGCGAACTGATGTCCCACTGCACAGCATGACACGTGGACCAGCCGCCGAACGCCGCGGCGCCGATATCCAGCGCGGCCTTGATGCCGTCGCCGGTGTTGTGCCGCGTGCCGCGCACCTTGGCCATTTCCCAGCCGGGACCGTAATAGCGCACGCGCATCTCCGGATCGGCCTCGAAACCACCGCAAGCCAGCACCACGGCCTTCGCCGCGATATCCTCGTAGCCGTCCGGGCCGAACACCGTGACACCGGTGATCTCGCCCTTGCGGTTCTCGATCAGCTTGCGCAGCGCGGTGTTGTAGCGGACCGGGATTTCGTTGCGTTCGGCGGAGCGGAACAGAAAGTCGACCAGGCCCCAGCCACCGCCAACTGCCTCGACCGCCATGCCGCCGAAGAAGGTTTGCACGCCGTTCACCATGTAGGACTGGCGGCTGAACATGGGGATCCAGCGCACGCCCTTCTGGCGCATCCACACCACGGTCTCGCGCGAGCGATTGACCAGCAGGTCGGCCAGTTCGGGGTCGGACAGATTCTCGGTGACCTTCATCAGATCATCCATGTAAATCTCCGCCGTAAAGGGCGGGATATGCATCTGTCCCGCTTCGCTCTCCGACAGATCGACCAGCACATCCTTGCGCAGGTCCTCGACGCCGTGGTGCACGAAGCGAAAGCCGCCGGCGGTGAAGGTGGAGTTGCCGCCGCGCTCTTCCTCGCTCGCCTTCTCCAGCACCAGCACCTTGGCGCCATGTTCGCGCGCGGCGAGTGCGGCGCACAGCGCGGCGTTGCCGGCGCCAACCACGATCACGTCATACGGGCCGGTATCCGCCATGGTAGTCCTCCTTCAGGTGCGTCGCGGGGCCGGCGGCAGCCGCGGTGCCGCACTCCGCTGGCGTCTCCTTACGAACGGTTGCCCCGCCGTGCAAGGCGTCGCACAGTCGCGCCCGCCCCGCACAAGGAGGGAGTGTTGATGGACGAAGCCGCCCCGGACCGCGCCTGGCACGAGATCGTTCGCGACATGCTGAAGCTACACAACGTGTCGCTGGTCACCTACGTGCCCGACAACGTGCTGCGCCCGCTGATCGAGGTGATCGAGGCCGATCCGTTCTTCACCTGCTTCGTGACCACCCGCGAAGAGGAAGCTCTTGGCATCGTCGCCGGCGCCTGGATGGGCGGCACGCACGGCATCGTGCTAATGCAGACCTCGGGCTTCGCCACCTTGCCGAATGCGATCGCATCGCTCGCGGTGCCGTTCCAGATCCCGGTGCTGCTGATGGTGTCCGAGCGCGGCACACTGGGCGAGTTCAACATCGGCCAGGCGCTGGTGGCGCGCACCATGCGTCCGGTGCTGGACAGTCTGGCGATGGAACACCACACACTGACGCGCCTCGACGAGGTCGAGTTCATCATCGACCGCTCGATCCGCCAGGCCGCTGCCACGCAGGCGCCAGTCTGCTTCATCCTTTCGCCCCTGCTCACTGGGGGCAAGGTCTTCCAGAAGTAAGGAGCGGACCCATGGCGCTGACTGCGAATCAGCCGCTCCATCGCGAGCAGGCGAAGATCATGAACCGCTTCGATATCACGCAGCGCCTCGTTGCGCGACTGCACCGCGACGAGGCAGTGATCGGCGGGATCGGCTACACCAATTTCGATCTCTGGGCGGCCGGCCGCCGGCCGCAGAATTTCTACATGCTGGGCTCGATGGGCCTGGCGGTGCCGATCGCGCTCGGCGCGGCGATCGCCCAGCCGCAGCGGCAGGTGATCGCGCTGGAGGGCGACGGATCGATCCTGATGCAGCTTGGGTCGCTGACGACGGTCGCGCATCGGGCGCAGAAGAACCTGACCATCGTCATCCTGGACAATGGTACCTACCAGATCACCGGCGGTCAGAAGGCGGCGAGCGAGATGGGTGCCGATATCGTTGCCATTGCGCGTGGTGCCGGCATCGGACAGAGCGCCTGGGCCGCGGATGAAAGCGCGCTGGAGGAAATGGTGGATGTCGCGCTGCGTGAAGACGGCCCGTGGTTGATCGGTTGCCGAATCGATACCGGCAAACCGGTGGACACGACCGAGCGCGATCCAGCGCGCATCCGCGATCAATTCATGCGTGGGCTGGGTGTGAAAAAGTAGCAGCCGATCCAGCATCCAAGTCATGCCGGCGAAGGCCGGTATCCACCTTACCTTCGCTGCGGCAACGACAAGTCGTGGAAACCGCCATGACGTCGCGAGTGGCGAGACGCCAGCCCGACATTATCGAATCCCCGCCCGCATAAAACTCTGCACGAACTGCCGCTGGAACAGCAAAAACGCAATCAGCAACGGCGCGCTGCTCATCAGCGTCGCGGCGGTGATGATCGACCAATCGATCCCTTGATCGGTGGAAGCGAACACCGACAGCCCCACCGTCATCGGCCGCGTGGTCACCGAGTTGGTGATCACCAGCGGCCACAGGAAATTGTTCCAGTGATACGAAACCAGCACCAGCCCATAGGCGATGTAGGTCGGCCGCGCCAGCGGCACATACACGCGCCACAACCGGCCAAGCAACGAACACCCCTCCAGCCGTGCCGCGTCATCCAAGGGTTGCGGCACGGTCAGGAAGGTCTGTCGCAGCAGGAAGATGCCGAACGCCGAGCCCAGATATGGCAACGCGATCGCCACGATCGTATCCACAAGATGCAACTGCGCGAGCAGCCGGTAGTTCTCCACCAGCAGCACGTCCGGCATCACCATCAGTTGCAGCAGCACCACGGCGAACAGCAAGTCCCGCCCGGGAAACGTCAGCCGCGCAAATGCGAAGGCGGCGAGCGTGCATAAGACGAATTGCGCCACGAGGATAAGACTGACCAGCAGCGTGGTGTTCAGCAGGTAGCGGGCAAACGGCGCCGCCTGCCATGCGGCCCTGAAGTTGGCCAGGGTAAGTGGTGCCAGCGGATCGAAATGCGTGGCATAGGCGGCGGGATGGAACGCCGCCCATGCGGCGTACAGCAGCGGCAGTAGCCATAGGATCCCGAGCATCCAGGCACCTACCGTCTCCAGCCACATAACCCAGGGTCGGTGCCCATAGAAGATCATCGGTAATGCACCCGCCGGCCCAGCACGCCAAACTGCAGCGCGGCCAACGCCCCTAGAATCGCCAGCAGCACCACCGTTGCCGCCGCCGCACTGCCGGTGTCCCAGAAGCGAAAGCCGGTCTCGTAGATATAGAACAGCAGCAGCGCAGTCGCATTGTTCGGGCCGCCGCGCGTCATCACCACCACATGGTCGATCACGCGGAACGCGTTGATCACCGCGTTGACCAACACGAACAGCGTGGTGGGCATCAGCAGCGGCAAGGTCACCCGCCGGAAGTAGTTCCACCAGGACGATCCCTCCAGCGCCGCGGCTTCCTTCAGATCGGTCGGCATGGTCTGCAACGCGGCGAGGTAGAAGATCATGAAGAATCCTGCCTCCTTCCACACCGCCACCAGCATCATCGCCGGCAGCGCGGTGGCGGGATCACCCAGCCAGTTATGCCGGCCGCCGCCGAAGAAACCGACGATACGGTCGAACAGCCCGTAGTCCGGCGTGTAGAAGAACAGCCAGATGTTCGCGACCGCGATCATCGGCAGCATGGCGGGCAGGAAATACGCCATGCGCAGCATGGCGCGCCCAGGCAGCGCCTGGTTCACCGCCAGCGCCATGACCAGCGCCAGGATCACCGCAGCCGGAATGGTCGCCGAGGCGTAGACTGCGCTATTGCGCAGAGCCTGCCAAAACACCGGGTCGCCGATCAGGCCGACGTAGTTGTCGAGGCCCACGAACGGCGATGGCCGGCTCCCGTGCGGTGTGGCGTACAGGCTGTCGATCAGCGTTGCGATCGCCGGCCAATGGGTGAACGCCACCAGCAGCACCAGTGCGGGCAGCAAGAGCAGCCAGGCGTGAATGGTATCGCGGCGCATCGGTTGCAACAGCCTTCACACACAAGCCGCCGCGGCTGCCGTTCCCACCGTTATCGCCCGGACTGATCCGGCCATCCGTTGCGGCACCGACGGCGCATAGATCGCCGGGTCAAGCCCAGCCACGACGATCGGAGAGTACGGTGGTCGATTCCGTTGCAGCATATCTCAAGCCCGCTTGTAAGGCTTCAATATCCGATCCGCCTCGGTCTGCGTCTCCGCCATAGCCTGCGCGGGCGTCTTGCGGGCGCCCAGGCAGGCCTGGATATTGTCAGTCAGCACTTTGTAGACGCGCTGGTTCTCATGCACCGATAGCTCGCCCGTCGCGACCGGCAGGAAGGTGCGCGCAACATTGGCCGCCGGGAACTTGGCGATATAGTCCTTCAGCGCCGGCGTCTCATACGCCGCGGGGCTGCTCGCGATGTATCCGGTGCGTATCGACCAGTCGGCGGCGCGATCCGGCGCGGTGATCCAACGGGCGAAACGCAGGCTCGCCGCGCGCTCGCCGGGCGAGGCATTCTTGAAGAAATACATGTTGCCGCCGCCCACAACGGTGTGCGGGCTGACCTTGCCGGCGAGCCCCGCCACGCCGAACGGGAACTTCGCGTTGGTCCGCACATTGGTCAGGTTGCCCGTGGTGTGCTGGATGATCGCCGCGTTGCCCTGGAGAAAATCAGGCGAGAGTTGCGGCCAGCTTGACACGCCTGGTGGTGTCGCTTGGTGCTCGGCGGCAAGATCGCGCCAGAACGTCATCGCCTCGATCGTCTTGGGCTGGTTGAAATAGACCTCGGTGCCAGCCTCGTTCATCAACTTCTGCTCGGCCTGATTGGCCAGCGCGCCGAACGTCCATTGCGCGTTGCCAAGATCACCGGCGATTGCAATGCCCCAGCGCGCCACCTTGCCCGACGCGTCGCGCTTGGTCAGGCGCGCAGCCGTCGCCCCCAACTCCGCCCAGGTCGTGGGGAATTTCTCCGGGTCCAGGCCGGCCTCCGCGAACGCCGCCTTATTGTAATAGAAGATCGCGGTCGAGCGCTGGAACGGTACCGACCAGGTCTTGCCCTCGGCGTGGCTGTTGGCCATGAATGCCGGATAGAAGCGGTCCAACCATTTCTGCCCGTCGGCATCCAGCCCGATCTCGTCGAGCGAGACCAGTATTTCGGCATCCTCCAGGCTGTGCATCTCGGCCGCCAGCAGCACCGCGAAATGCGGCCCGGAGCCGCCGCGGATTGCCGTGGTCGCTTTGATCAGTGTCTGACTGTAGTCGCCGGAATAGACCGGAGTTATCGTAATCCCTGTTTCTTTGGCAAAGTCAGCGCAATATCCATCCATGATGGTTTGTAGCGGACCACCAACCGCAATCGGGTAGTAGAAGGTCAACGCTTTCACTTCCTGCGCGCGCAGCAGCGCAGGGGCGGCTAGGGTGGTCACGGCGAGACCGGTCGAGGCAGCAAGAAGGCGACGGCGTCGGATCATGACATTTCCCCCTGGGTCATAACGTTTCTTGATCTTAACGGCCCTGCCAGCCAGCATTTCTCATACTGTCGCGGGATGATGGCCCAGGGCAGTGTTCGCATTGTCCTGCCCGCAGATTTTCGCCCCGTCGCCAACACCGGGTGTATCGGCAAGGTCATGCGGCTACGGCCTCCGTAGCGACGTCGAGGTCTTCGATCCGCCGGCCAGTCGCGGCATCGAACAGGTGAAGCTGGGCGTCGACAGCCAGATGCACCGCGGTGCCGGTCGCCAGTGCGACGCGGCCCGGGAGCCTTGCCAGCAGCGTCGTCGCGCCCACCATGCACGCCAACACCGTGTCGGCACCGAGATATTCGGCATCCGCCACCCGCGCTGCGATCCCGCCCTCCGCCAGCCGCAAGTCTTCGGGCCGGATGCCACCCAGCATCGGCCCCAAAGCGACCCCAGGCGCGGGTCGCGCCAGGACCAGTCCGTCGCTGCCGGCGATGACCATGCCCTCGCCTCGTCGTTCCAACGGAAACAGGTTCATCGGCGGTGTGCCGATGAACCGGGCCGCGAATTCCGTGGCGGGACGCGCATAGATCGCTGCCGGCGGCGCGTCCTGCTCGATGCGGCCGTCGCGCAGCAGCACGATCTGGTCGGCCATGCTCATGGCCTCGGTCTGGTCGTGCGTTACATACAGCATGGTGATCCCCAGGCGTCGTTGCAACGCCAGGATCTCCCGCCGCATCTCGGCACGAAGCTGCGCATCCAGGTTCGACAGCGGCTCATCCATCAGGCAGACCGGCGCCTCCGCAACGATCGCGCGGCCGAGCGCCACGCGCTGCTGCTGCCCGCCGGACAGTTGCGCGGGCCGGCGTTCCAGCAACTGTCCGATGCCCAGTATCTCCACCGCGCGATGCAGCCGACGCGTTCGTTCCGCCGACGCCACGCGTCGCGCCTTCAGGCCGAACACGATGTTTTCGGCCACCGACAGATGCGGGAACAGCGCGTAGGATTGGAACACCATCGCGACGCCGCGCGCGGCCGGTGGCAGATGGGTAACGTCGCGCCCACTGATCTCCACTTGCCCATCGCTCGCCGTCTCCAGTCCGGCAACGATACGCAGGCAGGTTGACTTGCCGCAACCGGACGGACCGAGCAGCACCGCGAAGCTGCCAGAGGCGATATCCACCGAAATGCGATCGAGTGCGACCGCCTGACCCCACAGCTTGCTGACGCCGACAAGCCGGACCGACGCGCCCGACGCGCCCGGCGAAACAGTCGACTCGGCCCGATCGACGCGCGGCATGCGGCGGTGTCCCCCCGAACCCATCGTCATTCTAGGCGTGCCGCGCGGCAGCACGCGAGAGGGCACACGCAGGATGAGGCGGGGACTCGTTGCGCGACATCGGTCGGTGTGTCTACTTGGCGGGAATGGTCCCCCACGTGTCGTTTGCGTGCAACCCACGCCGCGGCGGACCGCGAAGTTGCCGACTGCCAAGAGGGCGCTGACCATATGAGGATCCTATCCGGCAAGGCACGGCTGGCCGGCATCATCGGCTGGCCTGTGGAACATTCGCGCTCACCGCGGCTGCATGGTTTCTGGTTGCAACGGCATGGCATCGACGGCGCGTATGTGCCGCTAGGTGTCCGACCAGGGTCGTTCCCGGTGGCGGTGCACGGCCTGGTGGCCGCCGGATTCGCCGGCGCCAACGTCACCGCACCGCACAAGCTGGCGGCGTTCGAGATCTGCGACACGGTGGAGGCCTCCGCGCGGCGTGCCGGCGCGGTAAACACCTTGGTGTTCCAGGACGGGCGTATCACCGGCCGCAACACCGACGGTCTCGGCTTCATTGCCAATCTGCGCGCCCATGGCGTCGATCCCGCGGCAGGACCGGCCCTCGTGCTGGGTGCCGGCGGCGCCGCCCGCGCTGTTGTCGCGGCGCTGCGAGACGAAGGCGTGGCGGTCACCGTCGCCAACCGCACGCGCGAGCGGGCGGAGGCCCTGGCGCGCGATCTGTCCGGCCTCACTGAGATCGACTGGTCGGCGCGCTCCGCGGCGCTGGCGGACCACGCGCTACTGGTAAACACCACGTCGCTCGGGATGTTCGGACACGAGTTGCTCGAGATCGACCTCGACCGCGCCCGCCGTGGATTGGCCGTCGCCGACATCGTCTATGTGCCCCTTGAAACGCCCCTGCTGGCCGCCGCCCGGGCTCGCGGCATGCCAACGGTCGAGGGACTGGGAATGCTGCTGCATCAGGCAGTGCCAGGCTTTGCCGCCTGGTTCGGCGAGACCCCCATGGTGGATGATGAGCTGCGTCGCTTCGTGGCTGGTGACCTGCTCGGACGATGAAGCCCCGTAGACGATGAAGATCATCGGCCTGACCGGCGGTATCGGCATGGGCAAGTCAACCGCCGCCGGGGCATTCCGCCGCGCCCACATCCCGGTGTTCGACGCCGACGCCACTGTACACAAGCTGCAAGGCCCGGCCGGACGGGCGCTGCCTGCGATCGCGGCCGCCTTCCCCGGCACTGTGCGCGACGACCGACTGGACCGTGCCGCGCTGCGCGCCGCCGTCCTCGGCCGTCCCGAGGCGCTGGGCCGCCTCGAACGCATCGTGCATCCGCTCGTTCACGCCGAGGAACGCGCCTTCCTCGCCCGCGCGCGCCGGGCCGGCAGCCGCGCGGCGGTCCTCGACATTCCCCTGTTGTTCGAGACCGACGGCGGGCGCCGCGCCGATCTTGTCGTCGTTGTCTCGGCGCCGCGCGACGTCCAGGTACAACGGGTCCGCCAGCGACGACGGATGAGCAACGCGGATGTCGCGGCGGTGATCGCCCGGCAGATGCCGGATGCCGAAAAGCGGCGGCGTGCCGACGTGGTGGTGCACACCGGCCTGTCAAGGCATCATGCGCAACGCCGACTCCGGCGGTTGATCAGGGAGCTGCTCGCATGACCCGATCGGTCCTGTTCGACACCGAGACCACCGGCCTGGATCCCGCGCAAGGCGATCGCGTGATCGAGGTCGCCATGCTCGAGTTGATCAACGATCTGCCGACCGGGCGGCATTTCCACCGACTGATCGACCCCGAACGCGACGTGCCGGAGGACGCCACCCGCATCCACGGGTTTACCCGCGCCGACCTGCAGGGCAAGCCGCGCTTCGCCGAGATCGCCGCTGACCTGATCGCATTCGCCGGTGACGGGATGCTGATCGCGCACAATGCGCCGTTCGACTTCGGCTTCCTCAACGCCGAGCTTGCCCGGCTCGCCCTCGCCCCGCTCGATCCCGAGCGCATGATCGACTCGCTGGCGATGGCGCGGGTGCGATTCCCGGGCATGCCGAACAGCCTGGACGCGCTGTGCCGTCGTTTCGAGATCGACCTGTCAGCGCGCACGACGCACAACGCCTTGCTCGATTGCCGGCTGCTGGCCGAGGTCTACGTAGAGCTGACCGGTGGGCGCCAGCGCGGCTTGTCGCTGACACTGGACGCGGGCAGCCAGGCAACACCTGTCTATAGCCACACCGGCTCGCACGCGCCGCGCCCAATCATTCCGACCTTGGCGGAACTGGCACTGCACCAGGCCTTCGTGGCGCGGCTGAACGACCCGCTATGGGTGCCGGCCCTACCAGACGCCGCCACGTCAGACCGGTAGGAGAGCCAGGCAGTTTCCGCGCAGGCCGGCCCGACACAGAAATTCGGCGATAGTGCCGGGCGACGGCCACAGGGCGGTCTGCACGACCTCGGTCAGGCCCCATAGCTCGACCACAGCGTCGACGGCGCCTGCCAAAGCGGCGTCGCCATCAGTCATCAGCAGCACGGGAAGACTCGGATCGTGGCACGCGACCGTCATCAGAACGTTGCCGCCATCCTGTCCGATGACATCCATGGCGGCAATGACCGCCATCGGCCGGCATCGCTGCAGTAACGGCAGCACTCCTCATAGGAATTGACCCGACCAACGGAGATCTCCAGGAAGTCGCAAATCTCCTGCATTTCGGCGGAGATCTCTTGCCCATCCTCCAACACCAGCACCAGCGGCATCCGACGGTCCGGGGTGACGCGCGTTGTGCCGCGACGGCGGCTCGGCCGGCTTCCCGGCTGGCGTGTGCGAAGCTCCGGGTCGATAAACCCCGGGTTGGTAAACCCCCATTCGGTAAACCCACGCCGGGTAAGCATCGTACTGTCAGTCAGGATGGCCTCGGCTGTGATCGCGTTTTGCTGATATGTCATCATGTCCTCGATCGCTGCGCTTGCCCGCCATTGGCCGGCACGAACTCTGGTCCGTCACGTGGCGGCGAGGCCAATGATGCGCTTTGATCACGAACGGGTGAAGATCGGGCACCGTCAGCGTCGCATCAGGGTCTGTGATTAGATCGTCAATGTTTGTGATATCGGCACTCGCCTCATGTCAACAGCGCGAGCGCCTCCTCCGATCCGGCGAGGATCTCGATCAGCCGCACCTTCTCGACCAGCGCCAGGCCCGCATCGGACGCCACATTGCGCGCCACCACGGCAGTCTGGCGCAGCAGTGCATCGTAGGTCGGTGCGCTGCCAAGACGTCGAGCCTCGGTCTCCAGCGCGTGGAGCTGGCGTGCGGTCGTCTCAACTCGTCGCAGCGCACCCGGTTCCGGCACCTGAAGCATTTGGTGCAACGGTGCCAGGAACTCGCCGGCCAGGCTGTTGGCAAAGCGGGCGCGGCAGCTTGTGTCCAGCCGATGCCGGATCGCCGCCAGCCGGACGCGGCGGGCTGCCGGCGCGGCCTCGTCGCCCAATCCTTCAAGCAGACCGACGATGCGATGCACCTGGGCGCCAGCCGCGCCGAGATCGGGTCCCACCATCTCGGCCTCCGCGCCATCAGGCGACTCCAACCCGGCGAGCTGCGTTTCAGTCACCAGGTCGAACGCGGCGCGCAGGTTCGCGTCGCCATTTCGTGCGATCCAGGTGCTGGCTTGAGCCAGCACCGCGGCCGCCTGGGGAAGTCGGCCGAGCAACGCCGCAAGTACGAGCCTCCATGCCTCCGGTCCGGCTGGTGCCGCCATGGCCAAGGCCGCAGCCACCACGGCAAGATCGGCCGGCAGCCCGGCGGCGGCTTCCGCGACGACGGCTTGCAGTTTGACCGCTTGCTCCAGCACGGCGGCGATGCCCACGGCGAGCGGCCGGTGCAGGCTCGGCGGCAATCCGGCCGCGGTCCAACTGGCTGGTTGGGGCGCACGCACCAGGATAGCGGCTGCCTTCGGCCACAGTAGCTGGCCGACCCGCTGCACCGTCTCGACATCCTCGGCGCTGTGCCCGGCAGTGGCTGCCTCGATCTCCGCCGCGCGCGGGCCGAGCGCGGCGTGCACCGTGGCCGCGAGCGGGGCCAATGCCGTACGCGGCACCGTTGGCGTTCCCGCGCGAAACCGTCCCGCCGGCACGATCACCGGGTCGCGCGGCAGGAACAGCAGGCGGGTGAAACAGAGCGGACGTGGCGGGCGTATCTGCCCGAGGCGCGCGCGCAGCGGTGCTATCAGCTCATCGGCCGCGCCGCGCTCGGCCATGTGGTCGATCAGGGCGACGACCTGCACGATCTGCGCGTCATTCACCCGGTCAGGCTGCGCCGCATCTCCCGCATCTCATTGCGTGCAGGTGCGGCGGGGCGTGCCGGCGCGGCGGGGCGTGGTGCGGCGGACCGTGCCGGTCCGGTGAGGCGTGCCGGTGCGGCGGGTGCCGGTTGCATCTGGTGTCTGTCCTGCCCGAACTCAGCCGCGAGCGCGCGCTGGTGTTCGTTGCGAGCGACGCGCTCGAAATACATGGCGGTCCGCCAGTCGATGTTGGCCGGCACCAGCCTGGGCAGGTCGCGGGTGGTCTCGGTGTCGATCTGCTTATCCAGCCCGGAAGCGACCTCCCGCAGCAGCACCGGCACCATCAGGGAGATCTCAAGCAACGCGGCGCGGCGGGCGGCGTTCGTGGTGCTGTTTTCCCGCACCGCGCAGATCTGCTCCCAACCATCCACCAGCCACTCCGTCCGGGCCAGCCGGCGGGCAACCGGGTCCGGCGCGGCGACCCAATCCCGCAACAACTCGGTGGCGGTCCGCGCGCTGGCGCGGGCCTTGGCCAGCGTGGCTTCGGCACAGGTGACCGTCACCCCGGCGATGGTCGCCGCCACGCTGGCCTGGGCGCCGCTCTCGTCAGGATTCTCAAACGCAGACTGAGCCGCCGCGACCCGAAAGCGAGAAATCGCGGTGAGCAGCCATGGCACGCGCGCGGGCGGTTCCTGCTGCTCGAGCCCGATCGGCGTCAGCACGCTCGCCAATTGCTCCAGGTCCTTGAACACCGCCTCCGCGCTGCGGCCCAGGCGTGGCGCGATATGCTCCAGACTGTGCTTGGCGCGCCGCTCTGCAGCGCTGGATGGCGGTCCATCACTTCGGCCTCATCGACGACACCGTTGGGGTCGATCTACCGCACCGCGGCGACCATCAGCAGAAAGTTGGTCGCCAGCCGATCGCGCGTCTCGCCCGCTTGCGCGACACCCGCCGCTTCCGCGGCCTCATGCCCCGCCAAACCCTCGGCCGCCACGTCCCGAGCGGCGGTCCTGATCGATCCCGGCGTGATGCCCTGGCGCTCAGTGATCCGAAGATACAGGGTGCTGTCGTGCACTGTCGGGCGGGACAGGCGGCAGATGCCGCCCCAGGGCAGGATGTAGACCCCGCGGCCGCCGGCTGGGTTGGGGACAATCATCTTGATCCCGCCACGATCGGCCGGGCGCACCCGAGCGCCAGCTAGCAGCGGCGAGGTGAACGGAACGGCAACCCCGCGTTCCAGGAACGTGGTGGGATGGTGCGACGCGACCAGCGGCAGGGTGGGCAAGGTCATGATGGCCAGGGTGCTGTGCTGTGGCAATGATACTCGCAAGTGATGAACGAAGTGTTTGCGACGGCGCATTGAAGGCAGCCCGGCTCCAGGCAAAACGAGCCCGGGTCCGCATCCATAGGCATAGGATAATCCCGTAGCGGAGAAGACTCTGCCCCTCCCCCAACCCCCTCCCGCAAAGGGAGGGGAAGAATGTTTTGCCCCAGCCACGCCCGGTCCATCAGGTGCGGGTCGCTCACCCGATGCGCCTGACCCGCCCGGTCTTGCTGTCCATGGTGAACCGGGCAATCACCGACCCCTCCGCGGTGGCGAAGGCGAAGCCGATCCTGCCGTCGGGCCCCGCCGCCACCTCGGTCACCTTCCAGGTGCGGTTGCCGTTCCACAGCAGGAATGCCTCGGCGATCTTCTGCACCTCGGGCGCGGTCAGCTGCCGATCATCCGGACGGAACAACAGCGCGAACGTCCCCATCCCGTGCATGGCGCGGCGATGCCAGCCCGGCCCGCCGGGATGCGGCCCCATCCGCCAGCCCCCTCCGGCCGGCGCACCGTCCCCCGGCGGATCAACCGCCACGGCAGGCGGTGCGGGCTGCGCACCGGCATGGGCAAACAGGCCCGCCGCCGCCAGCCCGCCGAGCGAAACAGCCGCGGTCGCGGCCAACAACAGTCTACGCATGATAAGCTCCCCAACCAGTCAACCGGCCGAATATGCGCCGCAAAGGTCGCGCCCATGCGCCACCGACGCGACGAAGTGCAACGGAGTGCAACACGCTATGCCGCTTCCCCGCGTTCGTTCGTATGATGCCGCCATGGACGCGACACCGCACATCCTGGTGGTCGACGACGACCGCGAGATACGTGACCTGCTCGCTCGCTTCCTCGAGCGCCACCGCATCCGCGTCACCGCGGTGCGCGACGGCCGGGACGCGCGCCGCGCCTGGACCAACGGGCACTATCACCTCGTCGTGCTCGACCTGATGCTACCCGGCGAGACCGGGCTCGACCTGGCACGCTGGATGCGCAGCCAGTCGGACGTGCCAATCGTCATGCTGACCGCGATGGGCGAGGAAACCGACCGCATCATCGGCCTCGAGCTCGGCGCCGACGACTACGTGCCCAAGCCGTTCAACCCGCGCGAACTCCTGGCCCGCATCCGCGCCGTGCTGCGCCGCGCCGGCGACGCGGCGGACAATCGCGCCGATTCGACCGCACGCGCATTGCTGTTCAACGGCTGGACCCTGGAGCCGTCCCGCCGGCGCCTGCTGAACCCCGAGGGCGCCGAGGTCACACTGACCGGCGGCGAATACGACCTGCTGCTGGCCCTCGTCGAGCGTGCCAACCGCGTGCTGACCCGTGACATGCTGCTGGACCTGCTGCGCGGACGCCAGGCCGGCCCATTCGACCGCGCGATCGACGTCGCGGTCAGCCGCCTGCGCCGCAAACTCGAGGACGACGGCCGCAACGCCCAATTGATCAAGACCGTCCGCGGCGGCGGCTATGTGCTGGCGGCAACGGTCGAGCGCCGGTGAAGCTGCGAGCTTTGCGGTTCGGCATCTGGCCGCGCAGCCTCGCGGTGCGGACCGCGGTGGTGCTGCTGCTCGGCATGGCCGTCGTGCAGGCCGCCGGCCTGACCATCCACGCCCTCGACCGCATGGAACTGATCCGCCTGGCCCAGGCGCGCGACCTGGCGGGACGCGTGATGAGCGTCTATCGCAACATCGTGAACGTGGACGCCGAGCAGCGCGCCGCGGTGCTGGCCGACATGCGCCGGCTGCCCGGCATCGAGATCGCCTTGTCTGACTCACCGATGATCTCCGACCTGCCGCAAACGCCGCAACCCGAGCGGCAGTTGCTGCGCGTTAGCATGAACCTGGTCCCGATGCCCGGCCCGCTGCGTCCGCGCGAGATCCAGATGTACGGCGGGCCGTTCTGGCAGCGCCTGACCGTCAGCCTTCGCTTTCCCGAGGGCGGCTGGCTGAACCTGACCCTGCATGTGGATCCCGCCCGCCCCTGGCTCGCGCCGGACTTCCTGATTGCCTTCCTGGTGATGTCCGCCGCGGCGGCACTGCTGACCCTGTGGGCGGTGCGCCGCCTGACCGCGCCCGTCAGCACCCTGGCCCGCGCTGCCGAGGCGCTGGGCCGCAACGTCAACGCCCCGCCGCTGCCCGAGGACGGCCCGCTCGAGGTCGCCACCGCCGCCGCCGCCTTCAACACCATGGCCGCCCGCATCCGCCGCTTCGTCCAGGACCGGACCGAGCTGCTGACCGCGATCGGCCACGACCTGCGCACCCCGATCACCCGCCTCAAGCTGCGTGCCGAGTTCATGGAGGACGACGAACAGCGGCGGAAGATGCTGCTCGACCTGGACGACCTGGAGGCGATGGTCTCCGCCACGCTGGCCTTCGGACGCGACGCCACCTCGACCGAGCCGGTCTCCGCGCTCGACCTTGCCGAGCTGCTGCGCACCATCCTGGACGAGGCCGGCGATGCCCAGCCCGAAGCCGCGGACAAGCTGCACTACGACGGCCCGCCGCACCTGACGGTGCGCGCGCGGACGTTGCCGCTGAAGCGCGCCCTCGCCAACCTGGTCGCCAATGCGGTGAACTACGCCGGCGGCGCCCTGGTGCGGCTGATCCCGCCGATCGATGGGGTGTCGCATGCGGCGCTGACGATCGACATCGAGGATGACGGCCCGGGCATCCCGCCGCAGGAGCTGGACCGGGTGTTCGAGCCGTTCCACCGCGTGGAACCCAGCCGCAACCGCGAGACCGGCGGGGTTGGCCTCGGCTTGCCGATCGCGCGCAACATCTTCCGCGCCCATGGCGGCGACGTGACCCTGGCCAACCGCCCAACCGGCGGCCTGAAGGCTACGGTAACGCTGCCCGTGTGATTTTCCCGCTCACCTCTCCCGCAAGCGGGAGAGGTCGAGACGCGAAGCGGCGAGGGTGAGGGGCGCGCCGCCCAATCGCAGCTTGTTGCCCGACCCCCGTCACCTAAAGTTCTCCCCCTCCCCTTGAGGGCTTGGGCCGCAAAGCGGACCAAGGTTGGGGGGAGGGGCAGGTGCCAGTCAGGCACCGAGCGTTCGCGTTCGCCGGACCGCACACCCTGTGCAACGACAGACCCCGCCTCGGCGCCAGCCCCGCCCGGCCGCTGCTGTCAACAGCCAGCCCGCCATCCGCGGCACCAATCGCCACCGCAGACTGTTGCATGGGGTCGCGTCGGGATTTCGCGAACGGCGCGCTGCCGTCACCCCCTCCCTCGCCACCACCTCCGCCCTCACCCTCATGGCCAAGCCTCGACCCACGGCTGTCCGCCCCCAACCGATGCCACCACCCGAGCCATCCTCAACACCCGCTCACGGCCGACATCTGATCGAAAGCCCGGTGGTCGCCGCCAGCAAGCAGACTGTTGCATGGGGTCCCGTCGGACTTTCGTGAAAAGCCCCACGTCGCCCTTCCCACCCGCGCCCCCCCAAACACCTGCTCGCAGCCCCACCCAGTCGAAAGCCGGGTGGCCGGTGCCGGCAAGCAGACTGTTGCATGGGGTCGTGTCGGACTTTCGCGGAAGGCCCCCAGGTCGCCACTCCCGCCCCCGCCGCCATTCCCGCACTC
This sequence comes from Acetobacteraceae bacterium, assembly GCA_035696165.1. Taxonomy (GTDB): domain Bacteria; phylum Pseudomonadota; class Alphaproteobacteria; order Acetobacterales; family Acetobacteraceae; genus Palsa-883. The sequence continues at coordinate 22,188 of DASRQX010000263.1, forward strand.
ACCGTCCCGGGCCGAGCTCCGACCCGGCCATCCACCCAAGCGGGTGCCGCCGCGCGCGCCATCCTCAACACCCGCTCGCAGCCCCACCTGGATCGCAAGCCGGGTAGCCGGCGCCGCCGAGCAGACTGTTGCATGGGGTTGTGTCCGACTTTCGCGAAAGGCCCTGCACCCCTGCTCCCACCCCCGTTCGCAATTCCCGCACTCACCGTCCCGGGCCGGGCCGCGACCCGGCCATCCACCCAAGCAGGTGCCGCCACGCGCGCCATCCTCAATACCCGCCCGTAGCCCCGCCCAGTCGAAAGCCCGGTCGCACGCTCCGGCGGGCAGACAGTTGCATGGGGTCGTGTCGGGATTTCCCGATCCGAGCCGTCCGCCCCCACCGAGCCCGGCACCCGCGCCATCAATCCCGACCACTGTCCGTTGCACGGCACACACCCTGCGGCACGCGCCCCGAGGGTTGTTGCCGCGATGTCCCATCCACCGCCCTTGCCCTTGGCAGGCTCCGCGCGCCCCAGCCCGAGCGGCACGCCATGCGCGGCCGTGCCGGACGAAATCAGCTGGCCGCCCGCGCCTCGCCAACCGCCGCT
>DASRQX010000264.1:0-3197 GCA_035696165.1 Acetobacteraceae bacterium
AAGGTGGTCGATGCTCTCCGCCGCGACGGCGGCGCTTCCCGTGGCCTTCGCAAGAATGAAAGCGCCCTGGAGGACGCACTGCGTATGACGGGCCAGGCTCCCGGCGGTGACCGCCTCGGTGACCTCGTATTTCCGCATCGCTGCTTCGATATCTGCCTCGAGCGACGCCGCGTGCCCGCAGATGCTGCTTTCGCACGCGGCTCGGAGCTGCGGATTGGTGGCGTAGGTCTCCTGCACCATCGTGCCGGCGAAGCACGTGAACTCCGGTAGTTCGCCGGTCAGTATCGTCTTGCGAAAATCGACATAGCCGAGGACGCGATCAAGTGGATCTGCCGCGAGGTGATAGGGCGCGTTCGCGAACAGATCGCCCGAGCCCGCTTTCCAGTGCTGCAACGCGGCCAGGGCGAGATCATCCTTGCTCTTGAAGTGGTGGAAGAAGCTGCCCTTGGTCACGCCGGCTTCGGCACACACATCCTCGATGCGGGTCGCATTATAGCCCTTGGTCCTGACGACTTTGATCGTGGCGTCCAGAAGCTTGGCCTTTGATCGATGATGCTGCATGGCACTCCATACCGGGAGGTTGGTATCGAGCATACCTACCGGTCGGTATGTGTCAAGCCAATTCACTTGGGTCTCCACGGTTCACGCTTCGCCCGACTTTGGTAACAGGAGGCCCGGGGTGGTCCAGCGCGATCGCATTTGGAATTCGCACCGCCCGCGGCTTGGGGCGCAGCGAGACGGTGAACCGCGAAGACGCCAAGACGTCAAGAAGAGCGGGTGGTCAGCCAATCGTCAGTCGGCGGCCGATGCGCATGTCGGCGACGGTGGCACTGCGGCCTTCGCGACGCTATCTGTCAGTCTGTCAGTCTGGCAGCGATCAGGGAGAAGTTCATGCCGAAGCTTCATTACAAGGTTGTCGAGCACGACGGGGGCTGGGCCTATCGGTTGAACGATGTGTTCTCGGAGCCGTTTCACGACAAGGCGGCGGCGCTGGCCGCGGCGAGACGCGTGGCGAAAGAGCAGCACGTTCCCGGCGATACGACGCGCATCGAATACCAGGATGCGGACGGCAAGTGGCACGCTGAATTGTCGGAGGGCGACGACCGGCCGGACGTCGACGTGGAGTCCTGATATTGCCGCGGTTTGCGGGCGCGATGCCGGTGAGGCGGATGCTGCGGCTGGGCGGACCGGCCGCGCCCGCGTCAGGGCGGCGGAGCCTGCCCGTGGTGGAGGCCGGCGGGGGCCGGTATTTGGGGCTGGTCTTTGTTGCAGCGAAGGAAGTCGTGGATACCGGCCTTCGCCGGTATCACGGCAGAGGCATGGCGGTGGCGGCATGACGGTAGAGGCATGGCGGCTGCGGCACGACGGTGGCGGCATGACGGCCACGGCCGCGGCATGACACCTGGCCGTCACATCGCGATGGAAAATCCTCCATCGACCGGGATCGCGGTTCCAGTCACGAAATCCGACGCCGGGCTTGCCAGGAACACGGCGATGCCGGACAGGTCCGGCGGCACGCCCCAGCGCCCGGCCGGCGTGCGGGTCTGGACCCGGTCGTGCAGGCCCTCGACCTGGCGCCTGGCACCGCGGGTCAGTTCGGTGTCGATCCAGCCGGGCAGGATCGCGTTCACCTGGATGTTGTCCTTCGCCCAGGCGGTGGCCAGCGCGCGGGTCATCTGCACCAGGCCGCCCTTGCTGGCGCAGTACGCCGTCGCATAGGGCGCGCCGAACAGCGACATCATCGACGCGGTGTTGATCATTTTGCCGCCGCCGCCCGCCTTCATCACCTTGTAGGCCGCCTGCGAGCACACGAACGCGCTGGTCAGGTTGGTGTCCAGCACATGGTGCCACTCACCGTCGGTCAGCAACTCCGGCATCTTGCGGACCGAGGTGCCGGCGTTGTTCACCAGAATATCGAGGCGCCCGAACGCGGCGGCGGCTTCGGCCACCAGCTTGCGGCAGGCGTCGGCCTTGGTAATGTCGGCGGCGATGAACGTTGCCTTGCGGCCGTGCTCGGCAAGCATCCCGAGCGCGTCCTTTGCCTTGTCCGCGTTGCGTCCGGACAGCACGATATCGGCGCCGCAGGATGCCATGCCCTGCGCCATCGCCAGCCCCAGGCCGCCGTTGCCGCCGGTGACCAGTGCCACGCGCCCGGTAAGGTCGAACAGCTTCATTCTGGGGTCTCCCTGGTTGGATGTGGGTTGCGCGACCTTGACGACGCCGCGGCGAATGGGCAAGCCGGGGGCCGAATGCGCGTCCTGCCCTGTCTTGCCGTTACGCTGCTGCTGGCGTGTACCGCTGCGCCGGTCCGCGCGGAGAATCCGGATGCGCTGTGGCAGATCGTGCATGATCGCTGCGTCCCGGACCAGCAGGCCAATGGAGCGCCGGCGCCATGTGTGCTGGTCGATCTCGCCGGCGGCTACGTGGTGCTGAAGGATCGTGACGGCGCCACGCAGTTCCTGCTGATCCCGACCGCGAAGGTGACCGGCATCGAGGATCCGGCGATCCTGGCGCCCGCCGCGCCGAACTACTTTGCGGCGGCTTGGCAGTCCCACGACATGGTGTCGCAGCGCGCCCACCATGTGTTGGCGCGCGATGACATCGGGCTGGCGATCAACTCCGCCTACGGGCGATCGCAGAATCAGTTGCACATCCATATCGACTGCCTGCGTCTCGACGTGGCTGCCGCGGTGCAGGCGCACGCCGCGGCGGTGGGCACGACCTGGGCGCCGTTCCCGGTGAGGCTGCTGGGGCATCCGTATCTCGCGCGGCGCGTGGCGAGCGCGGATCTGTCGGATGCCAATCCGTTCACGCTGCTGGCGGACGGCGTGCCCGGCGCGCGGGGCGACATGGGCCACTGGACGATCGTTGCCGCGCCCGCCACCATCGATGGCGCGCCCGGGTTCGTGCTGCTGGCGGATCATCTCGATGAGGCAATTATGGATCGTGCTAGCGGCGAGGAGTTGCAGGATCACGCCTGCGCCATCAAGTCGGGTGGATGAATGCTAGCCCGCATTTCTCATACTCTCGCGGGTGCTGGCTTGGTCCTTGCCGCGCCAACAGGTTTTCGCACCTTCCCAATACACCCGGTATTGGCGGTGGCGCGAAAGCCCGTTGGCACGACAATGCCCTGCGCCATCATCCCCCAAACGGTATGAGAAATGCGAGCTAGCCAGAATCTAAGTGCTGCTGCGGCG
>DASRQX010000265.1:0-22660 GCA_035696165.1 Acetobacteraceae bacterium
CCCATGACGTGACGGCTTACGACGGGTTGATGCAGCAACGCGATAGCGATCCCGGCGCCATGTTGGCCGACAAGGGCTACGACAGCGATACGATCCGCCATGACTTGCGCGACAGCGGCGCGACACCCGAGATCCCGAGCAGGAGCAACCGCAAGGTACAGTACTCGATCAGCAAACCCCTCTATGCGCTGCCGTCACGGATTGAGTGCTTCATTGGGCATCTCAAGGAGCGGCGCCGCATCGCCACCCGATATGACAAGCTCGCCACCAGCTTCGTGGGATTCGTCTTGCTCGGATGCATCCGCATCTGGGCGAGGTTTGTCCACAGGGCCTAACCACGAGGTTAATGCAAGAGATGTTCAGTAGTCCAAGCTGTCGGCGATCGGGCGGAAAATGGGGAGGACCGATGGCACGACCGGCGAAACTTCAGCGGCAGGACGACGCCTTCACGACAACTGCAGTCCATTGATCGCCTGCATCGACACAGCCATCTCTTATGTACGATCACGGAACGGTCCGAGCCCGAATTTTATGCGGCAGGGTGCCGCTCCGCTACGTCTCGTCGACCAGGGCATCGAGATGCGCGTGCCTCGCATCCATGCGGGACGCGCCGATCGCCTTCACCTTCGCCTCGGGCAGATCGGTTGTGGCAAAGCTTCGACGGCTCTCCTGGAAACGCTTGAACGCCTCATATTCGTCCGGCCCGACGAAGTACCCGGTGATCTGACCGTGGCTCGAAACGGCCACGGGCGCGCGCTGCGCCTGCATCCGGTAGCGACCGAAATTGCGGGTGAATTCGGAGGCCGGAACGGTGGTTGCCATGCCCGTATTCCTTTTCTTCCCGGCCTGTCTGTACATAATTCACGTATAATACGCAAGCTGCGCGAATCGTGCGTACCGCCCCGCCGGCGCGTCACACCTGCGCCGGCTGAAAGCCGGCGGAAAAGCCTTGCCGTCGGGCTTGACCCGAGGAGAAGCGACTTCCGCCCTACGTTCGTTCCGGTCTACAATCCCTCGAACAACGTCGTCGTGATGTAGCGTTCCGCGAACGACGGGATGATCGTCACGATCAGCTTCCCGGCCATCTCCCGCCGCTTAGCCACCTTCAGCGTCGCGGCCAGCGCGGCGCCCGAGGAGATGCCGCCCGGGATGCCCTCGACCCGCGCCAGGCGGCGCGCCTGGGTAAAGCTTTCCTCGTTCGTCACCTGGACGATCTCATCGATCGCCTTGGTATCCAGCACTTCCGGCACGAACCCGGCGCCGATGCCCTGGATCGGGTGCGGGCCGGGCGAGCCGCCGGACAGCACCGGGCTGGCGGCGGGCTCGATCGCGATCATCCGCAGCCCGGGTTTCCGAGGTTTCAGCGCCTGGGCGCAGCCGGTCAGCGTGCCGCCGGTGCCAATGCCGGAGATGATGGCGTCCACCCTGCCGTCGGTGTCGTGCCAGATCTCCTCGGCGGTGGTCTTCACGTGGATCGCCGGGTTGGCCGGGTTGCCGAACTGGTCGGGAATCACCGAGCCAGGCGTCGCCGCCTGCAACTCCTTCGCACGCGCGATGGCGCCGTTCATGCCTTTCTCGCGCGGCGTCAGCTCGAGCTGCGCGCCGAGATACGCCAACATCTTGCGCCGCTCGATCGACATCGATTCCGGCATGGTCAGGATCAGCTTGTAGCCCCGCGCGGCGCACATGAAGGCCAGAGCGATGCCGGTGTTGCCGGAGGTCGGCTCAATCACGGTGCCGCCGGGCTGCAGCCGGCCGTCCGCCTCCAGCGCCAGGATCATGTTGACGCCAATGCGGTCCTTCACGCTGGCGATCGGGTTGAAGAACTCCAGCTTGAGGCAGATGTCGGCAGTGATGCCTTCCTCGGCGGTGATCTTCGGAATGCGGACCAGCGGCGTGTTGCCGATGGTCTCGGCGATGCTGTCGTAGATGCGCCCGCGCAGCGGGCGATCGAATACGAGCGGCTTGAGCGTGGCCATGGGTGGGTTCCTCCGCAACATCGGATGCACCGCAACACCACGCCGGACGGCTGCGGTCAACCGTGAGCACAATTTCATCCCGCCGCGCGACGGGCGAGGTATTTGTCGCATCAGGCATTGCCGCGCGAAACGGTTATGCTCGACCCGTCGAGCTTCCCACTGCCAGGCTTGCCGGCGTCATGCGGCCAGGGACAGTGTCGGCGACCACGTACAGTGCATTTCCGGGTCATTTATCGCGCCCCGCGGCATACTGCGTCGGATATCCGGCCCCGACATCGGCTTGGCGAAGAAGAAGCCCTGCCCGAACGTGCATCTGAACTCCTCCAGCTTGGCCAGCACTTCGGCATCCTCGATGCCCTCGGCGGTGGTCTGCAGATGCAGGTGGTGGCCCACGCCGATCATCGCCTGCACAAAGCTTGCGGCGCGCGGATCGTGCCCGATGCTCTGCACGAACGACCGGTCGATCTTGACCTTGTCGAACTGGATCTGGCGCAGATGGTAAAGGCTGGAATAGCCGATGCCGAAATCATCCAGCGCGACTGTAATGCCCATTGCCCGCAACCCGTCGATGATCCGCGCCGCCTGCTGCGTGTCCTCGATCAGCGAGGATTCCGTCAGCTCGATTTCCAGCCGGGACATCGCGATATCCGCCTCGCGCATCATCGCGGTGATGGCGACAAACAGCGCCGCCTCGGGAAGCTGGGTCGGCGAAATGTTCAAGGCCAGCCGATAGTGCTTTGGCCGTTCGCGCGCGTCGGCGCAGACCTGCCGGAACAGCGCAAGGGTCAACGGCGTGATCAGCTTCATGTTCTCGGCCAGCGAGATGAATTTGCCAGGCGTGAGCAGGCCGCGTGTCGGATGCTCCCAGCGCGCCAACACCTCGAACGCGTCGACGTTGCGCGTCGTAAGGTCGATCAGTGGCTGGTAGAATGGCACGATCTGGCCGCCGGCGATCGCCTCGCGCAGTTCCACCTTCAGCTCGGCCTGCTCGCGCAGGATCCGGTCCATGTTGGGCTCGAAGAAGCGGAAGGTGCCACGCCCGGCTTCCTTGGCGCGAAACTTCGCGACATCCGCGGCGTGCAGCAGCGCACCAGCGGTACTGCCGTTGTTCGGGCATGTGCCGATACCCATGCTGATGCCGATGCAGATACGCCGATGCTGCGCGAAGAACGGCTCGGACATCTGACTGACGATGCGATCGGCGAAGCCCGACACCTCATCCTTATCCTTGCCGGTCGCGAATGGCATCACGATCACGAACTCGTCGCCACCCAGCCGCGCGACGGTCCCGTGTTTGGCGAGCGTGGCGCCCAGCCGTTCGGCCACCGCGCACAGCAAGTCGTCCCCTACCGCATGGCCATGCACGTCGTTCACTGTCTTGAACTCGTCGAGGTCGATCAACATGACCGCGAGCGAACCGCCTTGTGGCAACTCCGCAATCATCATGTGATGATTTTCTGGAGTAGCCGCCGGTTCGGCAGGCCGGTGAGCGAATCGTGCCGCGCCAGCCGCTCGGCCGCATCCTCGGCGCGGCGGCGGCGGCCAATCTCCTGACGCAGCCCGTGGGAGCGGCAAATCACCAGGACCATCCAGGCGAATCCCATGGCGATGAATGCGGTGGCGATCTCATCGATATACCAGCCCGGATATTTCACATAGAGGCGGACCAATGCGGCCAGTAGACTCCACCCATCGTTGATCGCCAGCAAGACGAACAGCGCCGCGACCGCACCGAACAGTGCCGTGGGTGCAGTGAGAAACCGCAGAACGCTGGTGCGGCGGTACGGTCCAACTTGCATGGCAGCCTCGAATTATCAACGCCACGGTACCGCCCAGGGCTTAATAATTGGCTACGATTAGAGCATACGGCCGTACCGAGCAGGCGTTGCCCCCGCGAGGCCCCAGCATCCGGATTGATGGCGTCCGGATTGATGGCGTCCAGATTGATGGCGTCCAGATTATGGAATCCTCCGCTCCGATGCGCGGCTCCGACCTGATTCGCCGGTTGCAGCGCGCATCGACGCGCATGGCCGGCCGGCGCGATCAGGCCGGGTCGATCTCGCAGTCCTTCTTGGGGATCAGGTCGTACGGCAGCGCGAAGCCGGGCAGTGCGCCCAGCCGGCGCGACCAGGCGGCGACGTTGGGCCAGCGCTCGATGTCCAGCCCGCCCTCGGCCATGAACACCATGCGGCCCCAACAGCCGATGTCGGCGATGGTCGGCCCGTTGCCGACCAGCCAGTCGCGGCCGGCAAGTGCTGCGTCGACGAAGCCGATCGCCGCCTCCGCCAGGGGGCGGTAGTAGTCCATCACAGCCGGGTCGACTGTCCGGAAGCGGCTGTAGTGGCGCACCTTGGCGACGTTGGTGATGTTGTCCGCCTCCCACGACAGCCACTCGCGCGCGGTCCATCGCTCCTGCTCGGTGGCCCCGGCGAAGTACCCGGTCGTGCGTGCCAGGTAGTCCAGGATAACGTTGGACTGCACGATCGTCAGGCCGCGATGGCGCAGCGCCGGCACCTGCCCGTAGCGGTTCACCGCCAGGTACTCGGGCTGCTTCTGCGCACCGTATTTCAGGTTCACGGTGCGGAAGTTGAACGGCAGGCGGGCGAGTGCGAGATACAACATCGGCTTGTAGCTGGAACTGGAGGTGAAGCTGCCGAACAGTGTCAGGCGGTCGTCTTGCGGCATGGGGCACCGGGAAATGGTGGATGCGAGTTATATGCGTGAGACGAGGTTGGCCCGCAATGCCGGCAGGTTCGGCGGCGGTGCAGGCGGCAATATCCGTGCGGCGGCGGTGGCGAAACGTCCCCGCACCCGGCCGTAACGAACCGCGAGACAGGGGAAAGAATCGAGACGTTTCGCGTGGCACCGGCCGGATCGGTCTGATAACCGATCGCGCCCGGTGCAGACCTTCCTGATCGCAAGACGTCGATGCTGTGACGCATCGGTGTCGCCACGCCAGGCACGCAGATGACTTCGCGGCGCATTTTGCGCATAGCACCACACCATGCGATCAACCACGCATCTGTGGTTGACCGCAAAGCTGCCAGCCGGCGAGCCAATTCGCTTCCTATCGAACGTCCATTAAAGCACGCCGCAACATATATTCCGCAAATATTTTATCCGATTCACTTTAATAACGGTGTGAGCCGCATCACAGCACAACCACAGCGCACTCACTTAGGATACCGAAACACCGGAGCATCGGAGGAGGCCCGTCATGAGCAATACAAACAATACTACCCCCACCTCGAACAACGACTTCGAATTCGTCCTGAATGCCTTCCTGGGCGCCTATCGGCCAATTCTGGAACGTGAGCTGGAGCTCACCGAGTCCGCGGCAACGCTCGTGCTGGCGGCGCAGGACCATCCGCCCACCGTCGAAGATGAGTTCAAGCTGGCGCGGACGCTGTTCGAGCGGTTCTTCACCCAGGAGGTCGCCACGCGGCTGCTGCCCGATGAAGGCCAGGCGGTGTTCGGCACTCCCGATCAGTGGCGTTGGTGCTACCGCGACGTTCTCTGCAGCCTGATGTTCGGCTGGCTGGTGTGCCGCGGACCTCGCACGTTCCGCGGCTTCGGCTACTACCTGTACCAATACTGGCGCTGCGTGCGCCAGGAGCTCGGCCAGCCGGTTTCCGACCCGCCCACGGCCGATCAGAAGCGCGACTTCGCCACGCTGGTTCGCATCCTGGGCACCGCCTACGCGCCGTCCATCCAGGCCCAGGTCAAGGACCTCGAATATCCGATCGACATCCCAAAAGAAATCGAGTCCGGTCAGATCAACTGGACCGTCGACGACAATGCGGCCAGCGCGGTGTTCGAGCGTCTGCTCACCGCCGAATCGGCGCCGGCGCTGTTCGGCAGCGCGGCCTTCGCCCAACATGGCAACGAGCCGATCGCCAGGAGCTGCCGCTGCTACTGCATCTCCGCGCTGGAATTCGGCTGCTGCCTGGCGCGCGCCCGCACGCTGATCGAGGCGGTGGAATGCCTCAAGCAGTTCTTCGCACGCAACCGGCGCTGCTTCCAATCGATCATCGCCGAGATCGACACGCCGCCCGCGTGCTCGACCCTGACGTTCGTCGCCGCGTGCAGCAACCTGGCCGGCATCGAGATCAGCGGCACCGCCGCCGGCGCCGCGTTCACCAGCTACACCTTGACCTACAGCGTGGGTGGCAGCCCTGCGATCAACACGGCGGTGGTCTATCCCGATTGCTCGCGCCCGCCGGTCAACCCGTCCGAGGCGACGCCGGTGACGGGCGGGATCCTGGGCTACCTGGACATCACGCTGTTGCCGCCCGCGACCACGCAGGTGACCGTGTATCTCGACGTCCATGGCAGCGGCGGACTGCACCAGCAGGTCAGCGCCGTGATCCAGCTGCAGATCAATGCGATCGACATCACCGCGGTGGCCACGGTGGTGACGACGGTCGGGCAGGACCCGTTCAACCCCGCCCCTTCCATCATCAAGATGGTGCAGAACGTTACCAATCCGAGCCTGGAACAATCGATCGGCGGCACTATCGGCGTGACCGGCAGCGCCTACGCCTATGGCTGCGGTAGCCAGATGACGCAGTATCAGCTTGTACAGTTCGGTCCGGCCATCGGCGCGATCCCGTTGCCGGCACCGGCGCCGAGCCCGACCGCGCTGGGTGGGACACCGCTGATTGCCCCGGTCATCTATGACGACACGCCTGCCCATCCGTGGACGTCGGTGTGCATGCTCGGCGGGCCAAGCCCGAATTGGATCATCAACGGCGACCTTGTCGCCCATTGGTCGACGGAGACCTGCTGGGACCCGATCCCGTTTCCGGGCCACCCCTACCCGATCCCGGCGATCAGTTCGAACGGGGTGTGGCCCAGCGGGGCGAGCGGACGCTACGTCCTGTTCCTTGAGGTCGATGAGGCACCCATCGTCCTGCCGCACACGCCGGTTGTTGCGGCGGGCGAAGACCAGGTCGTGGTGTGGATCGACAACTATCTTCCTTCCGGCGCGATCACGCAGATCGGCGACGTGGTCGGCTGCGGCGATCTGCACCTGAAGGACTTCGTCGGCACTTACTGCCCGGTCATCGGCATGGCCTGGGACTACCCGATCGATGTCACCGCGGCGCAGAAAATCCCCAACGACAATTTTGGCGCCTATTCGCTGAGCTATCAGCAGAACGGCGGATCGCCGCGCAGCTTCCAGACGGCCGATTACGCCCCGAATGGCGCGCCGCGCGGCACGCCCCCGACCGTGCGGGTCCCCAATCTGTGGCAGGCGACAGTGCCCACCATGCCGGTCCAGGCCGCGGTCCTGGCCTTGTGGGATATCGTTACGGCGTTGGACGGTGGAACGGCACCCGACCCGACCAAGCCCTGCATCGCGGCAAATCCCTGGCAATTGCCGCGCGGCTGCAGGTGCGCGTATGTGATCACGCTCTACGCCAACGATACGACCTGGGTGGGCAACGGGGGCAACAACCATTCCACCGGCCCGATCAACTTCGCCATCAACGTCATCAACGATATTGTCTAGCGGGGTGCCGATGCCGAGGTTCGTTTCCATGGCCAGGCCACGGCATCGGGACTTCAGCGCCCGCCGTTCAGCGTCCCACCTGCCCGCGATGTTCGCCGCGCGTGGCGGCGAACATCGGGGGTGTCACGCCAGCTGCGGCGATGCGCTCGCGTGATCGAAGCCGGCGCCTGGTTCCGTTTCGTCCTCGCGGCACTCGCGGTCTGGCGGGTGACCCATCTGCTGGTGGCCGAGGACGGTCCGTGGGACCTGATCCTGCGGACCCGGCGCGCGCTGGGCAGCACCATCTGGGGCAGGATGCTGGACTGCTTCAATTGCCTCAGCCTTTGGATCGCCATCCCGTTCGCGTGTTTCGTCGCCAGCGGGGTGGTGGACCGGTTCGTCGCCTGGCTTGCGGTCTCCGGCGCCGCCTGCCTGGCCAATCGCCTGGGCCGGGAGCCGCTGGTTTTCGAGACCCTGGATCAACAGGATAAGTGAGGAACGGACATGGGATGCTGTGGTCAACGGCGCGCCGCGCTGGCACAGGGCATGGCAGGCGGCCAGCCGATGCCGGACGCCCGCGGGCCATCCGTGCGGATCGAATTCACCCAACGGGCGTCGATCCTGATCCGCGGTCCGGCCACAGGCCGGCACTATCAGTTTCATCCCGGGGCGCAAACCCAGCAGGTCGATCCCAGGGACGCCGCGTCCCTGGTGAAGAGCGGTTATTTTCGCGCGGCGTGAGCCGGGACGCCGGTGCGCCGCGCGCCATGCGCGGGGCTGCCTGGGTCGGCACGCCGATGCGATGGAACCGCGGGCGGTGGCGCCGCTGTTCAACCTCGGCGCCGACCGCGGAATGTGTTGTCCGTGACTGCCACGGCGTGGATAATCGTCCCGCATGTGGACCTTCCGCCCCGCCCGTCCCGACGAAGCTGCCGCAGCCTGCGCTGTGTTGCGAAGCTCCATCAAGGAACTCTGCAAAGCCGACCACGGCGATGATCCCGCCATTCTCGCTCCGTGGCTCGCGAACAAGACCCCGGACCAGGTGGAAGGCTGGATTAACGCCAACCCAATGGGGTTCCTTGTGGCGGTTGGCTCCGACGGCATCGTCGGTGTCGGATCCGTTTCGGACACCGGCGAAATTGGCCTCAACTATGTGGCCCCGTGCGCGCGCTTTCGCGGAGTCACCAAAGGTCTGTTGCGCGCCATGGAACATCGCGCAGCCGAGGCCGGCGCGACCGTGTGCACCCTGATCAGCACGAAAACGGCGCACGACCTTTATCTAAGCTACGGCTACATGGATGCCGGGACGGTGGTTCCGTCCTACGGCGGAACACTGGCGATGCCGATGCGGCGAAAGATCATCTAGCCGGCGCGGCCCGGCCGACGCCGTACTCAGGCCGCCAGTTCGGCCTTCCGCTGCGTCATCTCCGCCAGGTAGCGTGACGGCACCTCCATGGACGGCCGGCGCTGGCGCAGCCACATCGGCTGGTCCGCCGGCGAATGCACGCCCTGATTTTCCGGCAGCTCCGGCCACGACGGCACGCGCAGCCACAGCCGCATCAGGTGGCGCCGGCGCGCGACCTCCGGCCAGTCCTCGTAGCCGGTACGCCCGTGCAGCAGGATGCGGTTGTTGAGGAACTGGATGTCGCCCTCGCCGATGTTCATGTCGAGGTAGAACTCCGGCGATGCAGATAGCCGCGCCACCTCCTCCAACGCCTCGATCTGCAACGATGTCATTACGGCATCGCCGGCCTCCACCGCGCGGCGCGGATAGCTGCCGGAGATATTGCAACCGAATTCCCCGCTGCCGCGCGAGAAGATCACCACCCGCTTCACCAACCTGCCGTCGCCGAATTCCGCGTCCAGCTCCATGCGGCGGAACACCCACTCCCCATACAGCGTCGCCGCCAGGTCGGGCCGCGTCTCCAGCAATCGATTGTGCACGGCAGCGGCGCTGGCAATCCGGCTGATGCCGCCCGACTTCGCCGCGCGCAGGCACAACAGCGAAACAATATCGCAGGTGTCGGTGTGCATGCGCTGCGCGCCGCCGGCGTGGTAGCCGCGCGCCTGACGCTCGATGTCGCTCACATCCAGCACATTGCCGAGCAGCTCGCCCAGGTAGGATTGCGGCAACAGCCTGCCTATATGCGCGCCCAGCCCGACATAGATGCGTGCGACATCATCCGACGAGTAGCGCTCGAGCGGCAGCCCGCGCAGCAACAGGAAGCCGCGCCCGAAGCGCAGATCCTCGCCGAGCCGCACCAGAAACCCGCTCAACGTCGGCAGCGGAAATGTCGCAGCCGTGATCTCGGGAAAATCGACCTCGCCCAGCGACAGCAGGTGCCGCAGTGCGGCGTCTATCTCGGCGATCTCGTCGGTCGAGAGCACATGCATGCCGTCGGCCCGATAGTCGATTTGCGAGCCCAGCCATGCGCCAGGTCCCTCGACAGGCACGATCTCTTTCATACGCGTCCATCCTTCCGTTGCATCACACCAACGCCGGCGCTACCCGCCTTCGGCCACCAGACAGCACCGCTTGTATTTCTTGCCGCTGCCGCACGGGCAAGGGTCGTTGCGCCCGACATGGCGCATCGGATTGCGCCGCTGCCCCGAGCCATCCGCCCAGCGCAGTATCTCCTTGGGCCCATCCAACGCATCGATCGGCGGATCGTCCAACTCATCGATCGGCGGATCGTCCAACTCATAGTCCAGACCGTCGACCACCGTATCGTCGCGCGCCTCCAGTCGCGGGGCGGGGAACTCGAGCACCTCAAAAATGTCCTCGATGTACCCGTAGCCCTCCGCCTCGAAGCGCTTGCCATCATCCGGGGCAACGGCGGCGGCATCGGTGAGACCTTGCTTGAACAGCCCCAGCTCACTCACGCCGGTATCGAGCCGGCCATCCGCGTAGGCCGCCTCCACGAGCGGCGCGAATTCCTGCCACCCGAGCAACTCGACGGCCGTTTCCCAACCGTTCCAGCCGATCTCGTGGGCGGGAATCGGGCGGTCGGCATCGAAACGATACAGGAACGCGCGGGTTGTCTCGGGCGGGATCCGGCCCTGCCAGGTCAAAAAGGCGACGCTGCCGAACAACGGCATCCGAACAAAATCGCTGGCCTCGGCATCACACAGCAGATCGAACAGCGCTTGGGCATCCCCATCGAACGCGCCGACGGCGATCCGCGGCACCGTCGTAACGTATTCCTCGCCGATCAGCTCCTCCAGCGTCTCATCCGGCAGGCGCAACAGACGCAGCAGCGGCGCCTGCAGCCGCGGCTCGCGTCCGACGCCCAGGATGTGCACACCGTAATACACCAGGTTCAACTCACTCTGGCTGCCGACCGGAGCATCGGCCGCGCGCGCGATCGCCGCCAGCAGTTCGGGTGCAACATCCGGGATGCACAGCAGGCAGCGCGCGATCGCGTCGCGCGGCAAATCCTCCGCGGTGGCGATTTCCAGAAGCAACGGATGGGTTGGAAGATCGCTCATCACTCGGTCAACCGCAGTTCAATTCGCCGGTTCTTCGCATAGGCGTCCGGCGTATCCGCCGCATCTAGCGGCTGATAGTCGGCAAACCCGGTCGCCGCCAGATGCTCCGGCGCCACGCCATCAGCAATCAACAGCTTCACCACGGTGATTGCCCGCGCCGACGACAGCTCCCAGTTGGACGCGAACGGCCCGCCCTTGATCGGCTGCCGATCCGTGTGCCCATCGACCCGCATGATCCAATGGATGTTCGCCGGGATCTCCGGCGCGATCTGCTTGATGGTGTCCGCCAACTCATTGATCTGCGCGTCGCCGGCTTCCGTCAGTACGGCGCTGCCCACCGGGAACAGCACCTCGCTCTGGAACACGAAACGATCGCCAACCACCGAGATGCCCGGCCGGTTCGCCAGCACCTGGCGCAGCTTGCCGAAGAACTCGCTGCGGTATTGCTGCAACTCCTCCACCTTGGCCGCCAGCGCCGCGTTCAGCCGCTGTCCCAGGTTGGCGATCTGGGTATCCTTGTCGCGTCCCGCCACCTCCGCCAGGTCCAGCGCCCGCGCCACCGCCGCCATCTGCGCCTTGAGCTGCTCGATCTGCTGCGACAGCAGC
The DNA here is from genome assembly GCA_035696165.1 of Acetobacteraceae bacterium. GTDB lineage: Bacteria > Pseudomonadota > Alphaproteobacteria > Acetobacterales > Acetobacteraceae > Palsa-883. Next base: position 11,569 of record DASRQX010000265.1, read on the forward strand.
GCGATCTGCGCTCTAGCGCTGTCGCTGAATTTCGTTGCATCGGCGGCCTGCTGGCCCGCCGCGGCAGACCGCGCATTGGCCTCGGCAAGCTGCGCCGCAAGCTGGTCGCGCGTCTTGGTGGCCTCGGCGAGCGCCACGCCGGCAGTGGCGGCACGCGAATTGGCCTCGGCAAGCCGCGCCGCCATGTCCTGCTGCGACTGGTTGGCCTGCGCCACCTGGCCCTGCGCCACAGTCAGCCGCTGCGCCAGTGCCGCGCGCACTTCGTTGCCGGTGGCGACCTGCTGGTTGAGCTGCGCGATCGACGCCTGCAGCTCCGCCGCGTGACCGCGCTCCAGCGACAGCATCTCGGTCAGCTTCGCCAGTTCCTGGTTGACCTGGTCAAGCTGCTTGTCGCGCGACGACAGCGTGACCGACAGGAAGGCCTGCGCCAGCACGAAGACCAGCAGCACGAAGATGATGACCATCAGCAGCGTGGACAGCGCATCCACGTAGCCGGGCCAGGCATTCAACCCATTGTCGCCACGCCGGCGCAGGTTCGCGGGCATGCCGGGTCACACGCGCGGTGTCTCTGCCAGGGCGGCAACCGTCCTGGTCAGGATGCGAATGTCGTTGCGCAGTTCCGAGGTGCTCTGCGCCCGCCCCTGCTCGGCCTCGGCCAGCAGCCGTTGCAGATACAGTTCGATGTTGCGCAGATGCGCCCGCGCCCCGTCGTCGTGGCCGCGATCGGCGCGCTGCTCGGACATCCGTTGCAGCGCCGGTCCTAGCGACGCCTGCGACTCGGCGATCCGCATCATCAGTTGCTGGCTGGCACGCATGGTGTCCGATAGCTGGGCGATCCGCTCGGTCAGGCTCAGCACCGCCTGGTTCGCCTGGCTGCTGCGTTCCTCGCCGCGCAGCAGCACCCGCTGCAGGTTCTCCATGTTCTCGGCGGTCTGCTCCAGCAGCGCCTGAACGTACACCGGGATCGAGCTGTCACCCTCGGCCAGCACGCCGCTGGACAGCCGCGTCAGCCCGGCCAGCCATTCCTCCAACTCATTGAAGAAACGATTCTGCGCCTGCCCCGCGGTCAGGTCGAGGAAGCCCAGCACCAGCGCGCCAGACAGGCCGTACATCGAGGCCGAGAACGCCGTGCCCATCCCGGCCAGCGGCCGCGCCAGACCGGTCTTCAACTGTTCGAACATCAGGTTGACGTCGCCGGAGCCGACCTGCATCGCGCCGATTACCTCCGAGACCGAGCCGATCGTCTTCAGCAGGCCCCAGAACGTGCCGAGCAGGCCGAGGAAGATCATCAGCCCGGTCATGTAGCGCGACAGCTCACGGCTTTCGTCCAAGCGCGAGGCGATGCCGTCCAGCAGGCTGCGCATCGCGCTGGCCGACAGCGTGAACCGGCCCCCGCTTTCGCGCCCTCCTTCATTACGCCCCCCTTCGTTACGCCCCCCTTCGTTACGAGATGCCAGCATGCTGGCCATCGGCCGCAGCAATTGGGGCGGGCGCAGCGCCGCCAGCCGCGGCCGCGCCTTCTGGAAGGTCTCCAGCCAGACCACCTCCGGCTGCAGCCGCATCACCTGGCGCAGGTTCCAGCCGATGCCCAGCAACAGCACCAGCAGGATCAGGCTGTTGATGCCCGGGTTGTTGCGGAACGCGGTGATCAGCACCGGCGACAGCAGGCCGGCCACCACCGCCACAGCGGCCAGGAACGCCAGCATGCGCAGCAGGAAGACACCCGGCCGCGTCACGGCTTCGGCGCCGCGGCTGCCGTCGCGCCGCTGGCCCCCAGCACTGTCATGTCGACGCGGTCCGGCGGGCCGTCACCGCCGCTGGCGCCCCCACCAGCGCCCCCCCCGCCAGCGGTGCCCCCACCGGCAGCGCCCAGTGCGCGGACGTAGATGCGGGTCGAGGGCACCCCGTCGGCGATCAGCGCGGCCCGCACCGACAGCCCGCGTGCCAGTGAGGTCCGTCGTGCGGCGGACGGGTCGTCCGCAACTCCCGCGGCGTAAGCGACAACGTTGTAGGTGACCGTGTCGCCAGCGGGCGTCGCCTTTACCAACTCGCCGATCGCGCCGTTCGCCGTGGGGCTGAGATCCGACTCGTCCGGCTTGAAGACAAGCCGCAGGCCGGTGTTCTCCGGCGTTGCCGTGGTCCCTGCCGTTGCTGAAACCGGCGGCGGCGCGGGGGGTGTCGCCGCGGCCGGCGCGGCGGGTGGAGGGATCGGCGCCAGCGAGGCGACCGCCGGCGGCGCTGCCGGCAGGGTCGCCGCCGGCGGCGTCCGGGTGGCCGGGGCGGCGGGTGGCGCCGGCGCGGTTGGTGTCGTCGATCCGGCGGAGGCGGTGGCCCGACCCGCCAAAGCCGGCCCGCCCGCAGGTGCCTGCCCCGCCCCGGCGACGCTGGCCTCGCCCGTCGTCATGCCCGGGGCTACATTGGGCGGTGGAATCGGCGGCACCGGCAGGGCGGCCATCGCAGCCGCGCCCGTCGCAGCCGATCCCGCCGGCACAGTGCGCAGCACCGCGCGTGGTGCCGGTCTTCGCGGCGGCGACGGTGCCTGCGGCAAGGCTTCCAGCGCGCGCAGATCGATGGTGACCTGCGCCAGCGCGGCCGCCGGCATCAGCAGCAGGACTCCGGTCAAGAGGAGGGGATGGCGCATTGGCCGTGCAACCTAGCCTGCCGGCGTGCGCCGCTCAATGAAGCTATCGACATGAAGCCGTTCCACCCCCCTCGCATCCAAAGTAGGCCAGAAAAGCCTTGCCCCCGGACCCTTGATCCGCCGGGCAGCGCCTTCCGCGGCCGGCCCATCCGGCCGCGTACTGTTGCCTGCTCCATGCCCACGGGCGCTTCACCGAGGGTCCGCACCCCCCGCGACCCTTGCACCCGCCCCGCCCTCACGCTACGTACCCTGCTGCACCGCAGCATACTGCCGGAGCCCGCAATGCCCCCGAGCCCGCAATGCCCTTGACCCCGCCCGCCGCACGCGAACCCCTCCACGCCCGCCTGATCGAGATCAACGGCTACCGCCGCGCCGACGGCCTGTTCGACATCGAGGGCCGCCTGCGCGACACCAAGCCGTTCGGCTTCCCCAACCACGATCGAGGTTATGTCGGACCCAACGAACCCATCCACGACCTGTGGCTGCGCATGACCGTCAGCGAAACGATGGAAATCGTCGCGTGCGAGGCCGCCTCGGACCTTACGCCCTACGCCGTCTGCCCGAAGGCCGCGCCGAACTACGCGGCGCTCACCGGCCTGCACATCCGCCCCGGCTTCCTGCGCGAGGCCACCAACCGCGTCCGCGGCACGCTGGGCTGCACCCATCTGCGCGAGATGCTGCAGCAGATGGCCACCACCGCCTTCCAGACCATCAACCCGGCCCGCGCCCGCAAGGACCTCAACGAGACCAGCGTTCCCCCCGGCAGCGACAAGTTCGACGCCAAGATCGCCGAAAAGATGGGCGGCCCGCCCGCCATTCTGAACACCTGCCTCGCCTACGGCACCGACAGCCCGGTGATCCAGCGCCGCTGGCCCCACCTCTACACCGGACTGGTTGCGGAATAATAAGACCGCAGGACGGTAGGGCGGACAAGCGAAGTGCCTTCCGCCACGTCCCCGCACCATTCTGATCAGTCGTTGCCGGCAGCACCCATGAAATGTTCCTCCGCGGAGCACGCTGTGAAAATCAGCGAGCAAATGCGCTTGGCGTATTCTGTTCAACCGGTACCGTTGCATAGAACGTTCAACCAGTCGCTCCCGGATTAATTGCGGACTGAAGACGATCCACGCATCCGGTGCATAGCAGGCCTGTCAACGTTTCCGTAATCATTTGTCCGCAGCATCGCAAAGGAAGAATTTTAGCGCAGATGCAGGAAGACGATGCACGCGAAACACGCAGATAGAATCACGCTGAATGATCTGTCGGGGCAGATGATCGACTGCGCGTTCACCGTGTTGAATACGCCTGGGGCCGGACGGCAGCGCTGCCTGCTGTTGGATTTCGGCAAGAAGCGCTCGGAAATAACGTGTGGTCGACGGCCTGTAAAACGCGCCGAATCATCTGCGTGTTTCGCGTGTATCATCTTATTTATCTGCGTTAAACCCTTTCTTGTCTCACAGCGTCACAAGGTCAGCAGCGCGGGCCAAGACCCTACGCGATCGCAGCCTCCCGGAGCCACGCTCAATCGGACAGAATCACGGTGCACAGGTCCTAACTGTAACTTGCATCAAATATAGTCCGACCCGGAATTACACCCTGCTTCTGCTTGCTCAGAATCTCTCTCAGCAACGACGTGGCCAACGCGACGCCGTCGTCTTCGGCCTTCTGACGCCAACCTCTTCGGCCCTCGTGAACCGGAACACCTAGGCCGCCAGCGCAATGCCCAAATCCATCCGTCGCAGCTCCGCGGTCCGCCCATGCGCCGCGATCAGCGCGTGCCCGGCCGGCACCGCGTGCCAATCCTCCCGCTGATCATCGATCGGCTGCGACACCACGACCAGCCCAGTCTCCCCCTGGCGATAGTACAACGTCGGAGGCATCGCATCGCTCGCCCATCGAAACGCCCAGATCCCGTTCCCATCGGTCAGCGCCGCGGTAATCCGCAACGCCGCCGTAACCCCGGCGCGCGCCATTTCCTCCAGCACCAGCGCCAGCGTTTCCGACACCGCCCTGACCGGATCAGACTCCATCCCGCGCGCCGCCGCGACCAGGAAGATCGCCTCGGTGTCCGTCGTCCTGGCGCGCACACGGTACAGCTCGTCGGGCACCAGCGCCTGGATCCGCCGCCGGATCGACAGATACCCGCCGACCTGCCCGTTGTGCATGAACATGAACCGCCCCAGCACAAACGGATGGCAGTTCGCCCGCGTGGTCGAGGTCCCGGTTGCCGCCCGCACATGCGCAAAGAACAGCTTCGATCGCACCTGGGAACAGATCGACCACAAATTCTCATCCGACCAGGCCGGCCGCAGCTCGCGGTGCTGCCCCGGTTCCGCCCGCTCGCCGTACCACCTCACGCCGAACCCGTCGCCATTGGTTTCGCTCTTGCTCTCAATCGCATGCTGCGACTGCTTGATCAGCGAGTGGCTGGGCGAGGCAACCAGCGTCTCGATCATGATCGGCTCGCCGTGATAGGCGAGGAAGCGGCACATCGTGTTGATCTCCCCAAGGGCAACCGAGCGGGCGGCCAAGCCTGTTCGGGTCAGACACGCTACCGTGCTGTGCATTGACAGCCCCCTAACCCACATGTACCCCGCCGCGCCACCGATTGCCGTGCCCAACCTGTCGTTGCCCCCCACCCGGCCCCCCTGGCGGCCCTATAGGGGGGCGGGAGCTCCAACTTCATGCCGGTCCACGCGTTCGTCTTCCCCGGCCAGGGCAGCCAATTCGTGGGCATGGGCCGCGATCTCGCCGCCGCCTTCGCCCCCGCCCGCGAGGTGTTCGAGGAAGTCGACGAAATCCTCAGACAGAAACTCTCCAAACTGATGTTCGAGGGTCCCGCCGAGGAACTCACCCTGACCGAGAACACCCAGCCCGCCCTGATGGCGATGTCCCTCGCCGTGCTGCGCGTGCTGGAGAAAGACGGCGGCTTTACCCTGCGCCAGAAGGCGGTGGTGGTCGCCGGCCACTCGCTCGGCGAATACAGCGCGCTCGCCGCCGCCGGCGCCTTCACCGTCGCCGACGCCGCAAGGCTGCTCAAGCTGCGCGGCCAGGCGATGCAGCAGGCCGTCCCCGCGGGTCAGGGCGCCATGGCCGCGCTGATTGGTGCCGAAATGGCACTCGCGCGGGAAATCTGCGCCGAAGCCGCACCCGTCCCGATCAGCGAAACCCAGGACAAGCCCAACGCCAGGGAAGTGATCGAACCCGCCAACGACAACGGCGGCGGCCAGGTTGTCATTTCAGGCGCCCGCGCCGCGGTCGAGCGCGCCGTCGAGATCGCCAGGACCAAGGGCGTCCGCCGCGCCATGCTGCTGCCGGTCTCCGCCCCGTTCCACTGCGCCCTGATGGCCCCCGCCGCCGACGCCATGGCCGAAGCACTGGAAAACACGCCGCCCGCCCCGCCGATCGTGCCGCTGATTGCCAACGTGTCCGCCGCGAAAGTCACCGACCCGACGCAAATCCGCGAGCTTCTCTTCCGCCAGGTCACCGCCACGGTCCGCTGGCGCGAATGCGTCCAGACCATGATCGCGCTCGGCGTGGACAGTTTCGTCGAACTCGGCGCCGGCAAGGTGCTGTCCGGCCTGATCCGCCGCATCGCCCCCGACGCCGCCTCCGCCTCCGCCGGCACCCCAGCGGAAATCGAGGCGGTGCTGAAAACCCTATAAGGGGATACCACCATGTTCCGGTTGGACGGCAAGCCCGCGCTGGTCACCGGCGCCTCGGGCGGCATCGGTGCGGGAATCGCCCGCACGCTGCACGCACAGGGCGCCATCGTCGTGCTGTCAGGCACCCGCCGCGACGCGCTGGACAACCTCGCCGCCGAACTCGATGGGCAGTCCCCGGGAGAGTCGCCTGGGCGCGTCCACGTCTGCCCCGCCGACCTCGCCGACCCCGCCGCCGCCGACGCCCTGATCGAGCAGGCCGAATCGGCCGCCGGCCAGTTGGCGATCCTGGTCAACAACGCCGGCCTGACCCGCGACCGCCTGGCGCTGCGCATTACCGACGAGGACTGGCACGCCGTCCTGGACGTGGACCTTGCCGCGCCCTTCCGCCTCGCCCGCGCCACGCTGCGCGGCATGCTGCGCCGCCGAGCCGGCCGCATCATCAATATCGGCAGCATCGTCGGCACCACCGGCAACCCCGGCCAGGCCAACTACGCCGCCGCCAAAGCCGGCCTGATCGGCCTGACCAAGGCACTGGCGCAGGAAGTCGCCTCGCGCGGCATCACCGTGAACGCCGTCGCTCCCGGCTTCATCGTCACGCCCATGACCAATGCCCTCGGCGAGGCGCAACGCATCAAACTCACCAGCGCCATCCCGCTCGGCCGACTCGGCCAACCCGCCGACGTCGCCGCCGTGGTCGCCTTCCTGGCCTCCGACGAAGCCGGCTGGATCACCGGCGCAACGCTGCACGTCAACGGCGGCATGGCGATGCCGTAAACGGAAGGTCAGGGCTCCGCCCTGAAACCCGCCAGGGGGCTTTGCCCCCTGGCCCCCCACCAGAGGCGGAGCCTCTGGACTCCATCCATTTTGATTGGGGGCAGCGCCCCTTGGTGGGGTCCGGGGCGCAAAGCCCCGGCCTTCTGTTGGCGGCGGCGTCGAAACCATGCTAAGCGCCCGGCTGGTTCCCGGACGGAAACGCAACCGCGGCCCTGGCGGGCCCAACCCATTTACGCAGGAGTGGCAGCGCCGATGAGCGAGATCGCGGACAGGGTCAAAAAGATCGTGGTCGAACATCTTGGTGTCGAGGAATCCAAGGTAACGCCGGAGGCGTCGTTCATCGATGATCTGGGCGCCGACAGCCTGGACACGGTCGAGTTGGTGATGGCGTTCGAGGAGGCCTTCAGTGTGGAGATCCCTGAAGACGCCGCCGAGAAGATCAGCACCGTCAAGGACGCCATCGACTACATCGAGAAGCAGAAGGCGACCTGATCCAGATTCGCCCGGGAGTGCAAGCTTCAATGCGTCGCGTGGTGGTGACGGGCATGGGGATTGCCTGTCCCCTTGGCCTCGGGGTGGCGAATGTCTGGCGCCGCCTGGTCAACGGCGAGTCCGGCATCTCCACGATCCAGTACTTCGATACCATGGACCTGCCGTGCAAGGTCGCCGGCCAGGTGCCGATCGGCACCAAGGCTGACGGCCGGCTTGATATCGCCGAGTGGATCCCGGTGAAGGACGTGAAAAAGATGGACCGGTTCATCCATCTCGCCCTGGTCGCCGCGACCGAGGCAGTGGAGGATTCCGGCTGGCTGCCCGAAGCCGAGGAAGATCGTTGCGCCACCGGCGTGATGATCGGCTCCGGCATCGGCGGCCTGCAAACCATCTTCGAGGCGGCCCTTCAGGTGCATCAGGGCAAGGCGCGGCGCCTGTCGCCGTTCTTCATCCCGTCGTCGCTGATCAATCTTGGTTCCGGCCACGTCTCGATCAAATACGGCTTCAAGGGCCCCAATCATTCCGCCGTCACCGCCTGCGCCACCGGCGTGCACGCGATCGGCGACGCGTCGCGGCTGATCATGCTGGGCGACGCCGACGTCATGGTCGCCGGCGGCGCCGAGGCCGCGGTGTGCGAGATCGGCATCGCCGGCTTCTGCGCCTCACGCGCACTGTCCACCGCGTTCAACGACCGCCCGGCAATGGCGTCGCGCCCTTGGGACAAGGATCGCGACGGCTTCGTAATGGGTGAGGGCGCCGGCGTGGTGGTGCTCGAGGCGTATGAGCACGCTCGCGCGCGCGGCGCGAAAATCTACGCCGAGGTCGCCGGCTACGGTATGTCGGGCGACGCCTATCACATCACCGCGCCGGCCGAGGGCCATGACGGCGCGTTCCGCTCGATGCGCGCGGCCATGAAGAACGGCGGGTTCACGCCCGAGGACATTCAATACGTCAACGCCCACGGCACCTCGACTCCGCTCGGCGACGACCTGGAACTGGCAGCGGTCGAGCGGATATTCGGCGACGCGGCGCGCGGCCTGGCGATGTCGTCCACCAAGTCCGCGATCGGCCACCTGCTTGGCGCCGCGGGCGCGGTGGAAGCGATCTTCTCGATCCTGGCAATCCGCGACGGCGTGGCGCCGCCCACGCTGAACCTCGACGACCCAAGCCGCGAGAGCGTGATCGACCGCGTGGCAAACGTTGCGCAGCAACGCAAGATCCGCGTCGCGCTGTCCAACAGCTTTGGCTTCGGCGGCACCAACGCCTCCGTCATCTTCCGCGCCGCCGCCTGAGACCGTGCAATCGGTTCAGCCGTCGCCGCGCCGGCGATGGGTGCGTGCGATCGCGCCGCGCCGGGTGATGCCCCGGGTTCTGTCGCATATCTTGCCGGCTGCGGTGCTGCTGGCGATCGTCGCGATCGGCGGCGCTCTCACCGCGCGCCATCTCTTCACCATGCCCGGACCGTTACCCACCGCGCGCGATGTCGTCGTGCCGCATGGCGGCGCGATGCGGATCGCCCAGACGTTGCAGGAAGCCAACGTCATCGCCTCGCCGCTGGCCTTCCGCCTGGCCATGCTCGCGACTGCGGGTGAAGGTCCGCTGCACGCCGCGGAACTGGCCTTCCCGGCGCACGCGCCGCTGCGCGAGGTGCTGACCACCCTGCGCACCGCCCACCCGGTGGAACATCGCCTCACGATTCCCGAGGGACTGACCGCACGGCAGATCACCGCGCTGCTGGATCACGTCGACGCGCTGACCGGGGCCGTTGCGCTGCCGGATGAAGGCGCCGTCCTGCCGGATACCTATTCTTACGAGTACGGCACCACGCGTGCGGCACTAGTGGCGCGCGCGCAGGTGGTAGCGGGCAAGGCACTGGCGGCGGCCTGGGCCGACCGCGATCCGGGCGTGCCGCTCGCCTCGCCGCGTGACGCGCTGATCCTCGCCAGCATTGTCGAGCGCGAAACCGCGAAGCCCGACGAGCGGGCGCACATCGCGGCGGTGTTTCTCAACCGTCTGCGGCGTGGGATGCGGCTGCAGGCCGACTCCACCGTGGTCTATGCCGCGAGCGGTGGTCTCGGGATGCTCAATCATCCGCTGACGCGCGGCGAACTGGAGCAGGACAGTCCGTATAACACCTATCGCAGCCACGATCTTCCGCCGGAGCCGATCTGCGCGCCGGGGATGGCCAGCCTGCGCGCGGTGCTGCACCCCGCACCGAGCGACGATCTCTATTTCGTCGCGGACGGCACCGGCGGGCACGTGTTCGCCGCCACCCTAGCGCAGCACGAAGCGAATGTGAAACGATGGCGTAGCCTGGAGGTGCGCTGATCGCGGTTGCTGTGCCGGGCGGGAGGGATCGCATGCGAAGCGCGTGAAAGCCGAGTGCGGCCGCCCAACGTGCGAATAGGCATCCAATCGGAACCCTCACCCGAGATCCGGGTCAAGCCTTTGAATTAGCTTACAAAACACGTCGATTACTGGAGTCGGGATCGACGCTGATCCGGACCCGGCGAACCACCTGTTTCCCAAGTAATTTCAAGACTCTGGGCCGAATCTTTGGGTGATGTCCCGATGGAATGCCGAAACACCGGGGAGGGAGCCACGATCCGCCCAGACCTGCGTGGATTGGCGCCGATTTATCGGCTAGAATCGGTATTCATCGGACTCGGTTGAACGGTACCCGCCTGATGGCACGGCCCAACGAAGATGGATTGGACGACGCCGAGATTCGCGGATTGGACGCCGAGGAGCAGCGGCGCGTGCTGCTCACGTGGTTTCGAGCCCACTATGTCGCGCCTGAAGACCACAGGCTTCTCATAAACCACCAAGATTGGCTGTCGGACGAAGACGAAGAAGCGCCCGAGGCATTTGCAAATTCGGATGAAGAGCCCGTTGACGCCTTGGATGTTATCACCAGGAGATTTGCTCGCGTCATCAACGATGAACTACTGAATGAGATCGCCGGAGAACTTGAGAAGACGGCGACGCACTAGTTTCGAATCAACGACGTCGATGTGTATCGCGAGCACGAAGAGAGGGAGTTAATGGCGCCTCCGAGGCGCCCTCCGACGGCGGCGAGCCAGCAGACATCGAGCAGTGACCCGTCGAATGCCATCCGGATCTTTACGCCACGCTTCCCAAACGGGATAACACTCGCCGACCTGCGGAGCCAGTCATCTGGTATACAGAAGGAAACCATGGTGACTTGGTTTCTGACGGCGCACGTACCAGCTACCGGAACCTACTTCGGATTCAGCGACCCGGGACAGGGATCGGCCGTACTTAATACCGGCCCGCCGGGCACAGTTGCCCCGAACCAAGGTCCGCGTATTGCAGGATTCGGCCAAGGCAGTTTCTTCAATGGCGGTCGGGCTCCAGACTATACCCCGCTCACGTGAGAACCCGAAAATCCTTTGGGTTGATGATTCGGAAGTTGTCCGTGACTCGGTCGCAGTAGGTGTCCCAATTCCTCGGCACGTCGTCGCGCAGGAAGGTCAGCATTGCGATGCTGAAATCCTTG